>CAZWJJ010000001.1:0-4759 GCA_964634555.1 uncultured Candidatus Saccharibacteria bacterium
AGACACAAAAATTAACTGTTGATATTGTAAATCATGATAGAGAATTATTTTTCCGATGTCAGGGAGTTCTTCTAGACTTAATCGACTTACACGATTTCAATATCTTCGGTAAAACCGTAGATATTGAACATTTTAGAGTTGGTGAAGTAAGAAGAGATAACGAGATGCCGAAGACATATAGCTATCATTCCGATCCAATATTAAAAAATTTTATTGATGGTAAAATTCAATATCTATATCCTAAATATTTTCAAAGAGATGACCAACTTCTCATAGAAATAGAATATCGTCGGCCCGATGATTTTTTCAAAACAAATTTCGTTAATAAATATAAAATACAGAAGGTTCACGAGGAAATAGAATTAATGAGGATAACAGCAAAATATGGCACCGAAAAATATGATCAGATTAATGAGCTATACAAAACTAAATTAGAAGAATTCGTTATGCCTGAAAATCCTATTTTGCGAAGAAAAATGAAGTAATCCGACGAGTTCAGGCCCGGAATTTAACCGGGCTTTTTTATTGTGTAAAAATTAAAGATTGCTTCGTTGTAGACTCCTCGCAATGACAGTGTAGTAGGGATTGCTCAATAGCAAAATATAGTGTATAGTTTTGCGATCTTCTAGCTGTCATTGCGAGCGGTAGCGAAGCAATTTACGCTATTACTACTATAAATAGAGATTGCTTCGTCGTAAACTCCTCGCAATGACCATTCGGTATAAAAACATGATCGATTTCAAAATAACAAAGAGATCAAAAAAGAGCTGGGCTCGAACTGGCATTCTAACAACTCCACATGGCGTTGTAGAAACACCAGCACTGGTACCTGTGGCGACTAAAGCTGTTATAAAAACTTTGACATCAGAGGAGGTAAAACTTACTAACACCCAGTTGACTATTTCTAATACTTTTCATCTTCATCTAAAACCTGGCGATCAAATTGTTAAAAAAGCTGGCGGAATAAATAATTTTATGAAAGCCGATTGGCCGACAATGACCGACTCCGGCGGATTTCAGGTATTCAGTCTTGGTTTTGGACATGACATGCAAGTCGGCAAGATCACCAAATATTTTCCAGGAAAAACAAAAGAGATGGTTGTCGATGCGGGCAATAAACCTAAATCAGTAAAAATCACAGAAGATGGTGTGCATTTTCGTTCGCCATTCGACGGCCGAAAACTTTTTATTGGACCCAAAGAATCTATAAAGTTCCAAGAGAACATTGGCGCTGATATTATTTATGCTTTTGATGAATGCACTCCGCCTCTGTCGACGATCGAATACGCGGCAAAATCTCTGGAGCTTACTCATCGCTGGGCGAAGATCTGCGTTGACAGCAAAAAGACCGATCAGGCTCTTTATGGAATTGTACAGGGTTCAAGATATAAAACCCTCCGTGAAAAAGCTTCGCAATTCATAGACTCGCTCGATTTCGCCGGCTATGGAATTGGTGGAGACCTTGGCGAAAGCAAAGGCACAATGGATGAAATTCTTTCTTGGGTGATACCTAATCTTCGCGAAAGCCATCCGCGCCACATGCTTGGAATCGGCTATCTCGACGACATGGAGATAATTGTAAAGAGAGGAATCGACACCGTCGACTGTACGGTGCCAACCCATTTTGCCAGACGTGGAATCGCGTTCACAAGCAAAGGCAAAATCGATCTTAAACAAAGCCGTTATCTCATCGACAAAAATCCTCTTGATAAAAAATGTGAGTGCCACACCTGTCTAACTTATAGACGCAACTATATCTCCCACCTCTTCAAAAGCGATGAGATCACTGCCATGCGGCTTGTAACATTTCATAATCTTTTTTACTTCAACAAAGTCATAGCTGATATCCGACAAAAGATTAAGGACGGAAAAATTTAAACGGCGTTAGTCCGATATTGCGAAAAAATAGTTGCAAATGATATAATAATGTTGTGAATAATATTTTCCCCTTTCTCGATCCAGCGACTGCTGACATGATCCTGCAAGTAACAGTCGCGATGCTTCTTGGAGCCATCATTGGCGCCCAAAGATCGACATCAAACAAAACTGCCGGCATGAGAACATACGCCCTCATCACCATGGGCTCCTGCCTTTTTGTGGTTATTTCGCATCTGATTGCTGACCAATATGTTGGTATAACTTCCTTTGATCCTCTACATGTCGCCGCTCAAATAGTTGTCGGCATAGGATTTGTCGGCGGGGGATTGATTATGACTCAAGGAAAAAAGATCAGCGGCATAACAACCGCCGCCGGACTCTGGGTGTCAGCTGGCGTTGGCATGGCTGTCGGGTTTCATCTTTATACTCTGGCAATTTTTGTAACGATCGTAATTTTATTCATCTTCTCAACTCTTTGGCATTTTGAAAAAATTATTCAAAAATATGTAGCCAAATATCACAAAGATGCTGAGAGAGGTGATGAATAATAGTCTAGGCCATAATCTTAACCGCCTCCGCCAAAATCGAAATCTCATCATTTCTTAATGAAACCGTACCTCGAATAGCCAGACATTTTTCAACTGCAAGATTTTCTTTATTTTGAGTGTAAACTCTAGGGAAAACAACTACTTCCATAGCATCTGTAAAATCCGCTATTTTCACAAATGCCATCGGCTCATTCTTTTTTGTAGTGATAACCCGGATAGACTCAACGATACCACCGATAACAGCAGTAGCGCCGTTGCCCATGGTCTTAATATGTTTAATTGTATTTTCCTTTTTCTCAAGTTTGTCTTTGAATTTATCCAGAGGGTGACCGGACAGATACAAACCTAGCAACTCTTTTTCCCAATTCAATCGATCAAACTGCGAAGCCGGCGCAGATGGTTTCAATTTAAGATCAGGCACCGTCTCTTTATTAGCCATTCCCCCAAAAAGTGAACCTTGCGCGGCGAACGACTTATTATTTTCACGAATATAGTTCAAAACATCCTCCATATTAAAAAGCATCTGGCCTCTTTCGCCCATTTCATCCAGTGCACCGGCCTTAATTAGTGCCTCAAGAGATTTTTTATTTAAATTCTTATGCTTAACTCGCTCCAAAAAATTAGAGAAGGATTTATATGGCCCGCCACGTTTTCTTTCGGCAATGATCGCATTGGAAATCTCTTCTCCTAAATTTTTAATAGCATAGAGTCCGAAACGAATCTTGTCGCCGGTCGTTTTATCTTTAATAACGGTAAAACTACCGTTGCTTTGATTAACATCTGGCGACAAAATAGGAATTCCCATCCTCTTACACTCAGCCACAATTCCCGAAACTTCTTCAACATCGCCGGCATCAGCAGTTAAAACGGCAGTCATATACTCAGCTGGAAAATTAGCCTTCATATACGCCGTCTGATAAGCAACTCGGCCATAGCTCGCAGCGTGCGCCTTGTTAAATCCGTATGCCGCGAACGGCTCGATCAAAAGCCAAAGTTCATTAGCCTTCGCCTCCGACAAGCCGTGTTTTTTAAAACCATCTAGAAGTTTAACCCTCTGCGCCTCCATCTCGGCTGGGATCTTTTTACCCATGGCCTTTCGAAGCTTGTCGGCTTCAAGCCACGAATAGCCAGCCAAATGAATGGCAGTCAACATAACGTCATCCTGATAAGTGATAACTCCATAAGAAGTGTCGAGAATCGGTTTCAATCGGGGATCAAGGTATGAAATAAGTTTTGGATTCTGTTTGCGCTTAATATATTCGGGAATCATTTCGATCGGACCCGGACGATAAAGCGCTACCATGGCATTGATATCGTGAACGGTCGTCGGCCGCAATTCCTTCAAATATTTTGTCATTCCAGAACCGTTCAACTGGAACAAACCCATAGTCTCTCCGCGAGCCAGCATCTCAAAAGTTTTTTTATCGTTAATATTGATATTATCGAGATCAACTTCAATGCCAGTCATCTCTTTGGCTATCTTGATCGCGTCTCCCAAAATTGAGAGATTTTTAATTCCCAAAAAATCAAACTTTAATAAGCCAATATCCTCAACAGCGTGCATATCGTATTGTGTAATGATTTTTTCACCGCGAGGTTCAAATTGTAGAGGCACAACTTCATTTAGTGGTTCGGGAGAAATAACAACTCCTGCGGCATGAACGCTACAGTGTCGAACGCACCCTTCGAGTTTCATTGCCAGATCGAGTATCTCTTTCGTCTGCGATTCAGTATCATAAGCCTGCTTCAACTCTGGAACCATTTCCATTGCACTTGTGATGGTCATTGGAAAACCTTGTGAACCCATCGGAATCATTTTTGAGATTCTGTCCCCAACATCATATGGAAAAGCCAGCGCACGAGCGACATCACGCACCGAACCGCGAGCCATCATAGAACCAAAAGTGCCTATCTGCGCCACCTTATCCGCGCCGTATTTATCTTTGGCGTATTGAATAACTTCTTCTCGGCGATTGTCTGAATAGTCCATATCAATATCCGGTGCCGAAGGTCGTTCAGGATTCAAAAAACGCTCGAACGGCAGTTTATACTCTAGGGGATTAACATTTGTAATACCGGTCAAATAGGTAACCATGGATCCCGCAACCGACCCTCGGATATTTGTCAAAATTCCATTTCGATGTGAAAAATCAAGCAGATCAGATACAACAAGAAAATATGGAGAGTATCCTTTATCAAAAATAATTTTCAACTCATATTCGATTCGATCAATAACTTCTTTCGATTCTTCTAGACCGCGCTTTGGAATTCCCTCATATGTTAAACTGATGAGCTCTTCATCATAAGACATACCACAATCAACTTTGATCTCA
>CAZWJJ010000001.1:4769-21473 GCA_964634555.1 uncultured Candidatus Saccharibacteria bacterium
CGTGCGAATGACCAAATCAGGTTCGGGAAGCGCGCTGGTAAACAGTCTTGCCGCAAAGAGTTCCGGTGTGATCGTTTCGGGGTCGAGGCGGCCCTCTTTGGCGCCTCTCGCGAGTTCGCGGGCGGCGTTGGCAATTTCCTCTTGTCCGCCATAGTCAAACGCAAACGTCAGATTGAGCCCTTTATTGTCGACGGTTCTTTGTTCCGCATCCTCAATCATCCATTGGATATCGGGAAAAACCCACGATCCAAGCTTAATATCTATTTCACACATCGATGCGATCTTAAACGTATTCTCGATCGCGTCGGGCGTATTCTTAAATTTCTCCAGCGCCTCTTCCGGAGTAAAAAAAGAAAAATCATCGACGGCATTGGTTAATCTATCAGCATCAGTAAGATCGGTGTTGGTTTGAATTGCCACCAATGTATCGTGTGCCTTATTATCTTCGTGATCCAGATAGTGAGAATCCTGCGTGGCAACCAACGGAATATTTAATTTTCTGGCGATCTTAATCTGCCCATCTGTAATTTCATCAAATCTCTCTAGCTTCGAGTGAGCCTGAATTTCAATAAAATAGTTTTCCTTGCCGAATATCTCCTGATATTCTAATGCCACCTTCTCTGCCTTTTCAAAATCACGATTCCAGATCGCTTTAGAAAATTCACTGCCCAAACATCCCGACAAGCAGATCAGGCCTTCGGAATATTTTTTGAGTATCTCCTTGTCCATTCTTGGCTTGTAATAATATCCTTCGAGGTTGGCCGCCGTAACTAACTTAATGAGATTTTTATATCCCTGATTATTTTTCGCCAAAAGTATTAAATGATACCTTTCATTATCAACACCCGGCTGTTTATCGAAGCGCGAACGATTGGCGATATATGCCTCGACACCGATAATTGGCTTGACACCTTGCTTCTTGCACTCTTTATAAAATTCAATCGCACCATACATATTGCCATGATCGGTAATAGCAATAGCAGGCATGCCAAGAGCCTTGGCTTTTTTAACCATGCCGTCGATCTTTGAAAGACCGTCGAGAAGAGAATAGTGGCTGTGATTGTGCAAGTGAACAAACATGTGTATTTAGTATATAGTATTTGGTATAGAGTATGAATGTAGATTACAAATATTACATCGGTATTGATGAAGTAGGAAGAGGACCGATTGCCGGACCGGTTACAGTATGCGCCGTTGTCTCTTATTCGGGAAGAAATATGCCGAATTTTTCCACTATTAAAGACTCGAAGAAACTGACAGAGAAGGGGAGAGAGAAGTGGTTTAAAATGATTAAAGAAACAAAGGCGGATAGAGCAATCGACTTTGCAACATTCTCCGCCACGAATAAAATTATAGACAAAATCGGTATTGTTAAAGCTATATCAATATGCATAAAAAATTGCTTAGAAAAATTAAACACTCCGGCTCTGGAAACATATATAATTTTAGACGGTAGTTTACATGCGCCGCAAAAATATAAAAATCAAGAGACAATAATCAAGGGAGATGAAAAAGAGCCGCTAATCGCCATGGCCTCTATTGTGGCTAAAGTCTCGCGCGATTGGCACATGTCTAATCTTCCGGAAAGGTATAATGTCTACGGCTTTGCCGAGCATAAAGGCTACGGCACAAACACGCATTACTTGGCGATCAAAGAACATGGCATTTCTGATCTGCATCGCCGAACTTTTTTGAAATAAAGAGTTTTTAATCCCTTTCTCTCTGTATCGGTAATAAAAAAGCCCCAAGAATTTTTCTTGGGGGATACAGCTCATTATCTATCGGTCACTATACTCATAGTATGGACCTTTCGTTTCCATAGTGGAATTACCCTGCTGATGGTAATAGTCCCCACATCCAGGCGAAACAGTATGCTTACGGATAACCCACTTTTTGATCAGAACCGGATAGCCAAAACGAGATCTAAAAAAATTTGATATTAAATCAATGAGACCTAAGGGGATATTCTCAACAACTTCCTCTATGTAAGAAGGGGCATAATATTCATAAGGCTCATAATGTCCCATTTTTACCAGTCCTCCCTTTTTTGTTTAATTTCTAAGTAATACAAAGCCTCTTAATACAAGTCCGGTCCAAATATATACCCCAGTACATACCCCAGCCACAATTGGGACAATTCTCGGCAAACCGGGTAGTTATTTTATTAGGATGTTTGCAATTTCTTTGTAACACTTCTTGAATCTTCAAAATTTCAAGACTCGCAACGCGACTTTTTTCATCTAGTTCTTTCTTCTTAGCAATTAGACGGAGTCTTTTCTTTTGCAATTGATCTTTTGTCATTTCCAACCTCCATTTCAAAGAACTTGTTCAGACTAAGTTATCATACTTAATACTAATGTCAATATGTCCGTTATGGTTCAATAGCTTCGTAATATCCCCACAGCCTGAGGCTATTAGTGTCTTGAACTTTTTATTCAATAATGTTATAGTATCCGCATGGTTATACGAATGAGACATACCAGAGCACATACGGCCAATAGACGGTCGCATCATGCTTTGAAGGCCCCAAATTTAACAAAATGCGCTAATTGCCAAGCTCCAAATCTTAGGCACCGAGCTTGCCCAAATTGTGGTAATTACAAAGGGGTAAATAAGATCGATATGATGGCTAAAGTTGCCAAAAAGGATAAAAGATCTAAGACGAAGTCAGCATAGTAATTCAGAGTCGCCCTATAGGCGGCTCTGATAGTTTAGAGAGTTGAAAATTTGAAAATAATATATGGCCAATAGACATTTATCGAGAAGTATTGTCTTGCAAACACTCTTTGAGTGGGACTTTAATGGTAATGATAATACCAAACTTAAAGATATTATCTCCAGAAATATTGCTGAGTTTGCGCCCGGTTTGACGGATTTCAGTTTTATGGAGGGTCTATTGGAAACAATCATTAACAAACTTGAAACAATCGATGGGATTATAATTAAGTCTGCGCCGGAGTGGCCATTGGACAGAATTTCACCGATTGACAGAAATGTTCTAAGAATGGGACTCGCGGAGCTTTTATTTGGTGATAAACGCGAAGTGCCGTCGCGAGTAGCCATTAACGAGGCGATTGAACTGGCTAAATCATTTGGTGGAGAAAATAGCGGTAAATTTGTAAACGGCGTTCTCGGTACTGTATATAAAGAAATGGGCGAGCCAGAGGGTGAAGCTGACGTTGCGCCAAAAAGAAAAGGCAAGGAACCAATCGACATAACAAAACTACCCATCGAAAGATTGGGTGGCGCCGTAGTTTACGCCAAAGAAGACGGCAAAATATACCTAGCCCTAGTACATGATGTTTTTGGCCACTGGACATTGGCCAAGGGAAAGATCTCGCCAGACCAGAGTGAAGAAGATGGTGTCGCACAAAAAATACTGGAGGAGATTGGAATCAATGTGAAGATAGGGGATAATGTAGGTAGAAACGAATATGTCGCATCTGATCCAGAGAGGGGGAAAATACGCAAACAAGTTTCTTATTTTGTTGCCCAGGCCAAGAAAGAAAATCTAAATCTAAAAGAAACCGGTGGGCTTGACGATGCAAAATGGTTTGCGGCAGATGATCTGATAGATCTCAAAATGTATGACGATATTGTTCCTATAATCACGAAAGCTATTGGTATAATTTCTTCAAGAACCTAAATCAGTTACCGCTCACACATATGGATTTTTCAAAACTCGAAAAAAAATTAAACATAAAATTCAAAAATAAAGACCTGCTCCAGCAGGCTTTTGTTCATCGTTCTTATATTAATGAAAATAAAAAGTTCAAACTTTCCCACAATGAACGGCTAGAATTTCTCGGTGATGCAGTTTTGGAGCTGGTGGTGACAGAACACCTGTATAAAAAATATGCCGACAGTGCGGAGGGCGAGTTGACTAGCTACAGATCTGCACTCGTCAATGCTGTAACTCTTTCAAAAATCGCAGCCGATCTTGACATGAACGAATTTTTATTACTTTCAAAAGGCGAAGCTAAAGACACTGGCAGAGCCAGAACAATTATTTTAGCCAATACATTTGAAGCATTTATCGGCGCCCTATATCTTGATCAGGGTTATAACGAAACCGAAAAATTCATTTCAGAATATCTTTTAAATAAAATCGAAGAAGAGATAGTGGCTAAAAATTTATGGCGCGATGCTAAAAGTCTACTTCAAGAGAAAGCACAAGAGACTTTTAATGTTACGCCTTCCTATAGCATGATCTCTGAAACAGGGCCCGACCATAATAAAATGTTCACCATCGGCCTATATTTCGGTAAAGATCTCATTGCAGAAGGCAAGGGTCACGCCAAACAAGAGGCTGAGCAGGAAGCGGCCAAAAAGGCTCTTGAAATATACAAGTGGTCATAATTTTAAATCATGAATTTAGTCATAAAACTTTCGGGTGAAGGCTTAGCAGAAGGCTCAGAAAAGTATGGCCATAAACGCCTCCATCTTATTTCCGATCAAATCCAATCCCTTTTAAATGGGGGCCACAAGATCGGTATAGTTGTTGGGGGTGGAAATATTTTTCGTGGGAAAGATCTCTCGGGCAATCTTGGAGTTGAACGTTCAACCGCCGACTATATCGGCATGCTCGCCACAATTCAAAACGCGCTAGTACTGAGGGACTATTTTGAAAGTAAAAATATCAGCTCGCGCGTAATGACATCAATCGCCATGCCCCAGATCTGCGAGCAGTTTATTCTTAAACGTGCCCAAAGACATTTTGAAAAGGGGAGAGTAATTATTTTTGCTGCCGGCATTGGCGCTCCTTATTTCACCACTGATACTTGCGCAGTTCAACGTTCCCTGGAAGTAGGCGCTGAACTACTCATTATGGCCAAAAACGGTGTTAATGGCGTCTATACCGGTGATCCTAAAAAAGATAATCACGCTGAATTTATTAAGGAGATCACATGCACAGAGATTCTAGAGCGCGGATTGAATGTTGCCGATGCAGCCGCCATCGGTCTGGCAAAAGAAAATAAATTAAATATAAAAGTTGTGGCAATTGAAAAAATGAGTGAAGCTCTTTTGCCGAATACAGGTTCGAATGTTTTGCCAAAATAATCTAATGTCGATCATAAAAAATATAATCGGGATCACAGGTACGCACGCTTCAGGCAAGGATACGGTGGCCGATCATATCTCAAAAATTTTCAAAATTAAAAGCTACTCAACATCCGATGAAGTGCGGTATGAAGCAACCCAGCAAGGAATAGATCATTCAAGAAGCAGTTTGTTTATCCTTGCAAATAAAATTCGAGTAGAATTCGGCGCCGGCGAACTTGCACGACGCTCTCTTGACAAAGTACAAAATAATGTCGCTATAATAACAGGTATCAGAAACGTGGGCGAGATTGATTATCTGAAAAAACATTCAAATTTTTTTCTTATATCAGTTGATGGACCAATTGAGGTTCGTTACGAACGCTCAAAAAATAGAAGGCGAACAGGCGATGCCGAAAGCTTAGAGGATTTCAGAGCGGCAGAAGAAAAAGAGATGAACGCCGGCAATAATGGACAACAACTAATAGCATGTATGCGAAATGCTGATTATTTTATAATAAACGATGGGAGTTTGGATGATCTAAATTTTCGCACAGATGAAGTAATGAAGGCAATCATGCACAATTTTCCAAAGGGAAACTAAATTAGAAAAAGGGTAAAGAGATTTCTTTGTCGCAGGCTCATCTCAATGACACTAAAAAGTATCGCCGAATAAGATCTCGACAACTAGTCATGGTAATAGAGTAGAGGACTTGTTGTATAGATAATTAGCATCTTGCCAAATCAATTTGTATTAAATATATCATGTCGCACAATATATCTTTTACGACATGATAAATTCTAGAAACAACCTGAACTTATACTTATATTGAGAAGTACGGGAGCAGAGTTATTATCCCTCCACCTCCTCCCATTCATACCCCATTTTGATCCAACGATCTTTAATCTCATCTGACGTAAAAATATCCTTAAGCACCGCATTAAATATCTTTTGCTTTATCTTAGCCGGCAAATTTTTATCGGGACCGCCATATCTATGGTCACCACTTATCCATTTTATAAATTCATATTTTATTAATCTAGAATTAACCAAGACAACAATAATATCAGATAATTTTTCTGTATTCACAATGTTTTCAATATTTCCAAGAATCTGTCTTCTCTTTTTTCCAACTGCCTGTTTACTGGTGGTAAGTTGTATACCAATCTGTTCATAACCTATATCATTATCAACCTGCACATCAACACCTCTTTCGTGCAATAAGCGTTTAATAATAAAATCGATCTTTGAATCGGCATCTTGTTCAACATCAGTATCAACGATCTCAATATCTAATCCATGATCATAATTTAATTTTTTAAAGAAATTGGTAACGATAATTTCTGCGGTAGTTCCAAGTATCTGATTCACCTGAAACTTATGCATAATCTCCTTATACAAAAGAATATCGCTTAACATTTTTCTATTGACGAGCGGAGCACCTATGCTGGACTTATTCACCACTAATTGATTGTTCAACTTCCCGAACAGTTCTTTTTTGTATTTTTCAATAAGATATCTCTTTCTGATATTTCTCGGAACAGTAGCGGGATTAAGATAATAATCAAGCTCCCATTGGAGATCAGTTAGTATCTCCCCTTTTGTGATCTGAATTTTATTATCATTTTCTAAAACATAAAAATTACCATCTCTAAATTCAACATCGATTTGGCCTTTTAGCTTTTCAGGCACATATTCCGGATCATCAATATTTTTAAGATCCTCCTTCAATCTAAGCATTATCTCCTGCTTACCTCGCTGTAGTCTATAAATATCAGCCTGTTGATCAAAAGAAGTTCCAGTCTTCATCGCAGCATTTTTAACATGCCAATCTATAACCTGCCTTAATTCATCGGACAGCTCATCATCTTTCAACTCCTCCTTAGCCAAATCGCTATAATTCTCTATATTCCTCCTGAATGTTTCTTTCATACAAAAAGAGTATTACTTGTTATTTTTTAAATTTTCTTTGATCGATCTGCTACCTTACAACAATCTCCGATTTTTTTTCATTCTCAATTATCACCAACTAGCCAGAAGATACCTGTTCTTAACCAAACTACTGTATCAAATTCAATAATGAGTGTAGAAAAAATATAAGCGGGACTCTAATATAGTCGTTCCAAATTTGTTGACTAAAATTCCAGATGAAATTTATATTATCCTGCAAACTATTTGAAGTAAAAACTGTTCGGAGATCAACGTGAAAATAACTCAAAAGCAACAGGCCAACAACAATTAAAATAATTAGCCGAATAAAACCTGACTTTTTATTATAATTACTCATCTAGCTTAATTATACCAATCACTCGATAATAATGGCAAGGATTAAGCAACTATAAATAAGATAGCGGATCTAGGTAGCCATTAAACGGGCCTAAGGGAATCGTATATGTGCCACAGCTAGGTACCTTGCTTTTTAAATTACCTATGGCTACTGCCGCCGTGGCCACAATCGAAAAATGCAGATGCGGACCTGTGGCATAGCCTGTTTTACCGCTATAACCGATCAAGTCACCACGATGCACCTGATCACCAGCAGAAACCTTTATCAATGACATGTGGCCATAGATAGTCCCGAGACCATTATGATGATCGATCATAACCCATTTACCATACGAAGCACCATAACATACTGGATCGGTATCGCCAGTTCCGAGAACTGTGCCATCAGCCGCAGCCTTAAGCGGTGTGCCAATAGCAGCGCCAAGATCAATGCCATTGTGACCCCTTCCATTATACACTGCTTGAGTTTTTGAAAATTCTGTCATGCCAAAATATTGCGTTATTCTTACCACATCCAGTGGCCAAGACAAAACCTTTGTCCCGCCAGTCGGTAAACTACCTGGTGCAATAGTCGCACTAAGCTCTGATTCGTATTGCGAAAGCTCATTTTCAACAGCCAATTTTCTGGCCTGCGTATCGGCAAGTATCTTTCGATAATTAGCCTCCTTATTATTCGTCTCCTTAATCAACTGATTTTTTTGAGCAATATTTTGAGTGGCAATGTTACGTTGATCAGATAACTGTGTTTTAAGATTTTCAGACTTTTTCTTTTCACCCTCCAGAGCGATCTTATCATTTTCTAGTCCCTCTTTTGTAGTTTCGAGTTCCTTAATGTGTCCGACTATTTTTGACTGTAAATCTTCCAAATTAGATGCTTCACGCCACATATTGGAAATAGTCTGACCAGATAGAATTTTTTCTACAAGAGAGGTTGTTTCCGTGTCATTGAGCATCTTTAAAGATTCAGAGACTGCACCCTGACTAGATCCGATCCGACTTGTCTTATCGGCAATATCAGCCTCAAGATTGGAAATATTAAGTGCGGTGAGAGATATCTTTTTAGAAGTAACATTAATATCAACATCCAGCTTTTTTTTAATGGAATCAATCTGCTTTAGCTCGTTACTCAATGTCTTTTTTTGCCCTACCGTATCCTGAACATTTTTATTGAGGGCCGCAATCTGGTGTTCGAGATTTTTTATTTCAGTCGAACTGTCAGTGATCTTATTTTTCAGATCATCTACACTTGAAGCAAGGACAATATCTGCCCTGGCCACAACAAAGCTGAACAAAAAAATAAAAAAATAGTTTTTCATTAAAGATCTCTTGCAAACTCAAGACGGCTTATTGTTTCTTTTTTACCCAATATCTCGCTCAATGTGAATGGATCAGGAGATCTTTCTTTACCAGATAGAGCAAAACGCATAGGCCAAAGAACATTACCCCTCCCCTTTTCTGTGGCGAAGTCCCAAACAGCCTGCTTAATATTTAAAGCAGTAAAATTATTTTCATCTAGTGAATTAATAATACTTAAAAGTTCTGGCAAAAATTCCTGAGTCTTAAGCGATACCTTTTCATATTTTGGCGAGTCAAAATAGTAATTAAGATCGCCATTGGCCGCCATATCACGAATCATACCGAAATGAGCAATATGATCTAAAATAATCGGCACAATCTTTTTAGCAATCTCCTCATTGTATCGCGGCAGATCTTTAATTTGTTGGGGAATATAAGAAATAACCAACAAATTCTTTTCATCCTCTGAAAGACGTTTGATATGTTCCTTGTTTATCCATTCTAATTTTTCTGGATTAAAGACAGCACCCGGCTTCTGCATACGTTCAAGAGAAAAGGCACCTATCAATTCGTCGAGTGTGAAAATCTCCTGTTCTGTGCCTGGATTCCAGCCAAGCAGTGCCATAAAATTCATTAATGCTTGCGGCAAATATCCATCTTCACGATACTCCAGCGCCGGCATAACCAATGGATCGCGTTTTGAAAGCTTAGCTCTTTCCTCGTTCAAAATCACAGAAGCATGGGCATAAATAGGGCGCGGCGCATCAATAGCTTCCTGGATTAATATCTGTCTTGGGGTATTTGATACATGTTCTTGACCTCGAATCACATGAGTGATACCCATTAAATAATCATCAACAACTACTGTAAAATGGTAAAGTGGACTGTCCATGTCGCGTGCTATGACAAAATCCCCAAGCTCAGTTGTATTAAATTTAATAGTTCCCAAAACAGCATCCTCAAATTCAACAACTTTATTTGGATTTCTGAACCTTATCACCGAATCCCTAGATCCACCAGATCGAACTCCCCCTTGTGATGAATCGCCCTCCTCAGCCACTTCATTGGATATCTCTTTTGAAACATACGCCCTGCCTTCTTTTATAATTTTTTCCAAATATTCCCTGTAAATAGCAGTCCTTTCTGACTGTCTATAGTAATGATCGTATTTCAAACCCAACCAATGGATAACTTCTAGAAAATAATCTTCATATTCTTTTTTCGATCTTTCTCTATCAGTATCCTCGCATCGTAGAATAAAGGTGCCAGCATTTTTTCTAGCAAAAAGATAGTTATAAAGAGCGGTTCTAACGCCACCAACGTGAAATTTGCCCGTCGGCGACGGAGCAAATCTGGTTATTACTTTTTTTTCATTATTATTGTTCATGCTCCAACCCAATAGCAATTAATTCCTTTGCTATCTTATAAGATGCATCTTTTGGGGAAAAATTCAAGGCCTTCTTCCTCATCTCTTCGAGAATTTCAGGAGAATTCATTAAACGTTCAATTTCCGATAATAAAATTGTTCCGGATAAATTTTTCTCCTCCACTACAATTCCACCCCCTGACCGCGCATAGGCGAAGGCATTACTTCGCTGATCGTGGCTAATTTCCTCGGGTATTGGAATCAAAATACTCGGCACCCCCCATGCAGCGATCTCAAAAATTGTCGAACCAGCTCTGGATATAACCAAACTCGCGACTCCGCCAATCATACGCAACGCAGTCTCGTTCAGATAAGCAAACGGCTTATATCTATTTTTAAACTCATTACCTTCGAGCAGAAAATTTGCCCTGCGGCGTGTTTCATCAAAATTCACCTTACCGGTCTGATGGACAATCTGATATTTTTTTACCAATGTCGGAAGAATATCTAAAATAACATCGTTCATATTAAGCGCACCCTGTGAGCCGCCAGTAATAAAAATTATAGGCGTATCCCGCTCAAGCTCCAGAAATTCCAGTGCACCGTGTGTAATTGGAGACAAAATCTCCTTACGAAGAGGATTACCAGTTAACGCAACTTTTTCTTTGGGAAAAAACGAGGCAGCTTCAGGATACGATACAGCAATCCTTCTGGCAAATTTAGATGCCCACGTTGTAACCCTACCTGGATGGGAATCGGACTCGTGAATTATGACCGGGATTTGCAAAAATCTAGCCGCAAAAAGAGTAGGAAAACTAGCATATCCGCCTTTTCCAAAAACCACATCAGGATAAATCCTGTAAAGTTTAACAATCGCGTTACAAACGCCTATAAAAGTTTTAAAGGCGTCAGAAATATTCCTTAAAGAAAAATAGCGTCGCACCTTTCCAGCCATCACATATTCATAGGTGATATTATTTTCGAATAACAACCTTTTGTCATATGGATCATTGGAAATAAAAAAAAGTTCTATGCCAACGAGCTTTTCCACCTCGGCGATTTCGTGAATAGCCTGTACAATGGCAATAATCGGATAAAAATGACCTCCGGTGCCGCCCCCTGTAAATAATATTTTCATGCTTTTTTGTTTATAGAAAACTTAGAAATATTCAGAACAATTCCCACCTCAATTAATGCAAATAAAAGCGCAGTCCCACCGTGGCTGACAAAAAGCAAAGGAACACCAGTAAGAGGCAAAACTCCCAACATTGCACCTATATTAATAAAAGACTGGGATGATATAAGTATAACAATTCCCAACGATAGAAGTCTACTAAACTGATCCGGCGATCTAGCGCTTATACGCAATCCCCTTAAAGTGAAAGCCAAAAAAAGGAGAACAATCAAAACACTGCCGATAAACCCGAACTCCTCAGCAGCAACTGCAAAAATAGCGTCTCCCAACGGTTCAGGAAGAAAATTAAATTTCTGAATACTCTGCCCAAATCCCCTGCCTATAAAACGCCCAGAACCGACAGCAATCAAGGCCTGTCTAATTTGATAACCAGCACCAAGAGGATCAGATGCCGGATCCATGAAAGTGGTGATTCTAGCCATAGCATAAGGTTTAATATGTATCATTATGAGAAGGCCCAAAATACCGACCAATACCAACAGAAGCAAATGTTTCAAACGGCCACCGGCAACAAAAAACATCGATAATCCTGCGATTAAAATACACAGCAATGTTCCAGTATCCGGCTGGCTTAAAAGAATTAGAGTTGGGATTACCATAATAAGCATGGCTGGCAAAAACCCCTCCTTAAACCTTGTTACAGCCTCGCGTTTGGATGAAAGCCAGTGGGCAAAATAGATAACAAAACCTAATTTTAAAAATTCAGATGGCTGAAAAGATAATGATCCTAATCCAACCCAACGCCTAGCACCAAGAGTAGTAATTCCTAATTTTGGTACAAAAACTAAAAGGGTCAAAAATATGGAACCTAGAAAAAAAAGATGAGCATATTTTTGCAGATTTTTATAATAAAAGCCAGACATAAGATACATGGAAGCCATGCCGAGAATTAATCCTAAAACAATTTGCTTCATAATGGTTGAGACATAACTGCTGACACTTTCCTGAAAAATACCCAGAGAAGCTGAGCTAAAAATAAAAATTCCACCTATAACCAAGATAGAGACTATTGCGAAAAAAAGCTTGTCGTAATTTCTAGACCGCATTTATAAATAAATAATACCACAACTTTATTTTGTGGAAAATTCGGCGCAGTATGTGGAGAAGAAAGATTATCTCAGCCTATTTTTTAATGCTGAAAGAATACTGAGATATAGCTCTTGAACACGCTCTTTTGCCTTGCTATTCAAACTTCTGTAATGAATTAACCCTGGCGAGGAGTTTATCTCTATAAAGACAGTTTCCTGATTCATTGGTTTTGAAATATCGGAAGTGGTAATAAGATCAATGCCGGCAAAATCAAGCCCCAAATCATGAGACAATCTAATTGCGGCTGCCTTATAACTCTCATGGATCTCTTCCGTAACATCACGCATCTCCCCGCCGCTTGAAAGATTGGCATTATCAAGCAGAACAATCTCCTCGCCTTCTTTTGGAATAAAACTTACATCAATATTATAAAAACTCCTAAGTCTTTCAGTAATTCGAGGATCAGAAGGATTGATCTTCAAAATTCTACCTGCGTTAAAGAGTTTCTGTTGTTTTATTTCGATTAAAGCTTCGATATCATCTTTACCAGTGCCGATTATCATAAGCGGTGATCTTTGATACGCGATCATTACCCTATCCCTCAAAACAACCAGGCGATAATCCGAACCCAGAACATATTCTTCCAAAATTATGACATTATGCCTCTCAAACATTTTCGGCAAAAATTCCAATAACTGTTTTTCACTATAGATCTTAAACACATCACGCCCCTTACTGCCTGAATTGGGTTTAATAACTATTGGGTAGCCGATCGAATAGGCAAATCTAATTGCCTCCTTGGAATCATTCTTAGTTCCATTCACTTGGCACCAGTGATCAGAAAAAAAACTTCCGCCACGAGCGATTTTATATCCCATTTTATCCATAAAAAATCTCGTGTAACCTTTATCCTTAGCGATCTCTGAAGCGCCGTGAGCATTAATATCAATACTTGTATTTTTAAAATAAAAAAATCCTCCATCAGGAAAAAATATCCGACCGGCCATTTTATATAACGGCTCTAATTCTATCCGGCAACCAGCCCTGCTTTCGAGTTCCTTGAGTATCAGAGGTGTATTTTTTATTTCCATGCCTTAAAGCAAATTACCCGAGATAGCGATTATCATTCCAACCGTGGCACAGACTATTCCCAAAATCCAAAAACGCATCGTAACCTTGTAAGCCGGCCAACCTATTGCTTCAAAGTGATGATGAATAGGTGCGATCAAAAAAACCTTTTTTCCATTTCTTAATTTCTTAGAAAGAATTTGAATGATATCTGAACCGGATTCCAAAAATAAAGGAAAGGCAATAATCGGTAAAACCAAAACAGCATTGGATAAAAAGGCAACAACAGACAAGCAGGCGGTCAGGCCCAGCATGCCGGTTTCTGTCATATAAAATCTGGCAGGCGGAATATTAAACCAGAGAAAAGCTAATGTTCCACCGACAATCGCTGCACAAAATGCGGACAAATCAATCTGATTTTGAGAAAATGCTATTCCGGCGTAAGCAGCAAAGATCGATGCCATAATTCCGCCCGAGAGGCCGTCGAGGCCATCAATAATTCCTCCGGAAAAAAGTGCCAACATAACAATCATAAAGAACGGTACAAAAAGAAGCCCTATATCAAAACGGCCATAAAAAGGTACGGCAATAGACGAAATCCCCAACTTAAAATAAAACCAGTAAGCACCGATAAAACCTATAAGCAGAACTATCAGAATTCTCTTAGACAGCGACAAACCACCAGCAACATAGCCACCAATCCCCCTCACCTGCAGAATGTCGTCAATTAATCCAACAAATGAGGCGGCTATCAAAGTAAAAAGCGGCAACCAGGTTTGATTTTGGCTTAGAAAATTCATTTTTATCACCGCTGAATTTGGAAAAAATCTTGATATTAGATAAATAATTAAAATGGTCAGCAAAACACTGGCCCAAATTATTATCCCACCCATTCTTGGTGTCCCAACCTCTTTCTCCTTATGAAGCTGATTAAAAAGCGGTGTCTCCCCACCACCCAAGGCTTCATTACGCGCCTTCTTTTTCCACATTTTATGCTTATAAAGGAAATTAGTGAGTATAGGAGTTATAGCAATACCTACTGCAAACGAGATTGCGAGTGCCGTAAATATTTTAACGATACTGATTATCATAACAATTAATTAGATCAGAGAATAATAAGCCAGGGTCGCCCGTGAAAGCGTCTCAATATCCGTAAACCGTGCATCCTGAGTTGATCCTAAAACTACGATGACTATGCGTTTTTTAGGATCGAGATCGAAAGCTATTGCTAAGTTGCCTTGCGCTAATTCCGTAAAGCCTGTTTTAGAGGCGATTAGTCCGTTTATATTCGAAACAGCAGAATTAGTATTAAATGCCGTTTCGGAATTTCCATCTGTTGAATTGATAACTATCGAACCGTATTTAGTTGCGGTAAAAATATTAGGATAAGTATTAATAGCAAAATCAAAAAGGCGCGCGACATCGATGGCAGAACCATACGAACCAGCCAAAGAACTATTCACATCGAGACCTGATTCATTTATAAAAAAGGTCTGGTCCAAACCAAACATTTTCGCCTTTTGATTCATGAGCTCGATGAAATGTTTTTCACCGCCAAGAAAATTACCGCGAGTCGATAATTGATTTGCTACTGTATTTATTCCCTCATTAGATGAAGAGACAAGAGTTAAGCGAAGTAGATCGTCGAGCCGCCACCTGCCGGGCGAAATAGATGTTTTATCGTTGGTGTTATAAAAAGGATTATTAGCAGGAACGGTTATAATCGTGCTTTTATCGGCAATATCTAACGCAACGAGTGAAGACATTATCTTTGTTAATGAGGCGAGTGGGAGCTGAGAGACAGGATTTTTGGCATAAATAATTCTCCTCTGATTGGAATCATAAACCACATAGGCCTTGGCCTGTATATTAAGATTGCTGAACTGTTTTGCCGCAATAGTATCTTGAAAATTATTTATCGATATCACCGATATATTACCGGTTTTAGAGGCAAAATAAAAAGCCCCGCAGATCAAAAAAAACAGTACCAGCGAGGGCAATAATATCGCGATCTTATTTTTATGCTTCTGCAGAAATTGATTCATTTTTGGAGACATCACTTAAATTTTTATCTATTGTTCGGCGAATCTCTTCATATTCTGGCAGCTCACTAACACTACCCAGGCCCAAATAAGAAATCAGCTGGAGAGTTGGCCTGTATAGATACGATCTCTGGTCTTTATCGCTAGCAATCCTCTCTATTAAACCGCGTATTAAAAGATTTCTCAAGACAAATCCGGAATTGACTCCTCTTATATTATCTATCTTTAATTTGGATACCGGTCCGTAATATAAAATTATAGTCAAAGTATCCAAGGCTGATTTGCCAAGCTCTTTCGAAAGATCATCCTTTATCATTTCTTCTATAAGATCAGATAGTTGAGGTGAAGCACCTAGAGAAAATTCATCATTACTTGATATCAAAACTAAACCGCCAGTTTTTAACCGCTCGGCAAGCACACGCAATGAAGCACGAATATCCAGCTCGGTAGATTTTAAAATCAACGCTAATTTTTCAACCGAAACCGGTTCATTTTTAAAATACAATATGGCTTCTATTTTGGCATCCAAATTCATAATTCTTTTTGCTCTCTAAAATAAAATCATCTAGTTATAAACCGGCACACCGCTCTTACCATTCTCAATATCAATATCGATAAAATGCGAATCCTGCCGCACCTGTATAATGCCCCTTTTAACTAATTCTAACACAGCCAAAAAATTGATGATAACATTAACCTTTTCGGCCTTTCTTTCCTGGTGATCTTTAATCGTGCCAGAGTTAAGTTTGTTAAAGCTAAATTTCAGATCTTTCTGAACTCTGTCGATCAAATTGTCTATGGCCTCCTCAAGACTAATAACTTTTTTGATCACAGTCTGTGGAACCTTTTCTTTTTTAGGCATGCCAGCCACAAGATCTTTCATTGCACGGAGAAAATTTTCAATCGTTATTTCTTGTGTCGGTGAAAAAATCACATCATCGCTCTTTTTTTCCTCGGCAAAGAAAATAATATTCTTGGCGAATATTTTTCTGATATACTCTGATTTATCCTTAACATCCTTCAAAATTCTAAGCCTCTCCTGCAAATCTTCGATATTCGCCGTCTCTTCTTTGGAAATTGTGAGTGTAGGAAGAAGAGAGATTGATTTGATAAGAATCAATGTCGAAGCAATAGCAATAAAAGAGGAAACCTCTTCGGTCGGAAATTTTGTCAAACTATCAATATATTCTACATATCCGTCGGTAACTTCCGCCAGAGAAACATCATTAATATGCAGTTTTCTTTTTTCAATAAGATCTAATAGAAGATCTAACGGTCCCTCAAACTGCCCTACTTTAACTTTATACTCATCCATTATTTTTTAAAGAATTTGATCAATTCTTCCAATATCACGAGGAAAGGCAGAGGCCTGCTTCACATT
>CAZWJJ010000001.1:21483-36314 GCA_964634555.1 uncultured Candidatus Saccharibacteria bacterium
ATCGAGGGAAAAGCGAAGTGGCAGTTTAACAATGGGAATCTTTAGCATCCGGGCAGTTTTTCTTTCTAGACCAGTGGAACATCCACCTTGCGGAGGCATGCCATATTTAAATGCCTGCAGATAGAATGAAAATTTTTCCGGATCCAATCCCCTATCCTTCATCTTTGCAACAAGATTATCATAATCGTTTATTCTCTGCGATCCAGAATTAATCTCAAGCCCCCTAAAAAGAAGATCAAAACTGCGAGAAAAAGGCGCCTCACTCGAATCTTCATAAGTATAGAAAGCACGCTTCTTTGTTGGAAATGCGGTTATAAAAACAAAGTCACTTCCGTATTTTTTTAGGGCATATTCGCAAATCTGTCTTTCGTGTTCTGGCTCCATATCAAGTTCTCCGATAGCCCTACCGCCAAACTCTTTTTCTATGATCTCCTGGGCCTCAGCCAGTGAAAAAACAGGAAATTTATCTCCCAAAAGAGGCAACGGCGTATCAAAACGTTTAAATATATCTTGATGCCTATCAATTATTTTAATAACAGTATCACGAATCGTGCGCTCCAAAACAGCCATTACATCAAAATGATCATTAATAAATCCCATTTCAAAGTCCATCTGTGTGAGTTCGGAAAGATGTCTAGTGGTCGCCGACTTTTCAGCGCGAAAGATCTTAGCTGTGGTAAAAGCTCGCTCGAACGCACCAACCATGATCTGCTTATAAAACTGAGGGCTAGTCGCGAGATAAGCAGTTTTATCGTAAAGATAATCAACCTTAAAAACTGCGGCACCACCCTCAGCATCGCCTCCGACCAGCGCGGGTGCCTGAAACTCTGTAAAACCCTGCTCACGCAATGACTGTCTATACGCCTCGATAAGTGTAGCTTGAACAGTAAAAATATCCTTGGTTTTTTGTGATCTCAAGGTATAAGGAAGATAATCTAAATATGTATCGAGGTTTAATTCTGTGTTATTAAGCTCGAAAGGTATCTCTTTCGCCTCGCTCAATATTTCAACAGCAATGATCTCAAGCTCTATATCGCCATTTTGTTTTTCTGCCTGAATATTTTTCTCGGGACGCCTATTCACCATTCCCTGAACCTCAACCACCCACTCCGGACGCAACCTTTCTCCAATCGCATGCGCCTCGGACTTCGGCAAAATAACGCCTTGGACATAACCTGAAGCGTCACGAAAATCAAAAAAGATCAATTTGCCCTGATCGCGCCTTATATCGACCCAACCGCTAATTTTAACCCTTTCACCGATCTTATTTTTCAGATCGCTAATATAAGTTCTCATCATATAAAATAGTTGATCTTCATAGCCTTTTTAACTTCCGACAAAGTCTCTTTCGCCGCCTCTGCCGCCTTTTCACGGCCATCCTTTAAAATATTCATAACATAATCCGGATTTTTTGAAAGATATTCACGTCTCTCACGAATTGGGGCTATAACAGCCTCTAAAACATCGGCTAGACGATTCTTAACCGCCACATCACCCACACCACCCTTGGAATATTGGGCTATTAACTGCTCAAGACCAGATTGATCAAAATCAAAGATTTTAAGATACTCAAAAACAGTATTACCCTCGATCTGACCTGGATCCTCAACTTTTATATGATTCGGATCAGTATACATCGACATCACTTTTTCTTTAACGATATCAGAGGTGTCGGAAAGATAGATAGCATTATTAAGGGACTTGCTCATTTTATTTTTACCATCAATACCAACCAATCTGCGAGTTACCGATCGAACCGACTCAATTCTATCAAATGTATCTCCATAAAATCTGTTGAATTTATCAATAATTTCATTGGCCTGTTCAATCATCGGGTCTTGATCGTCTCCAGTTGGAACTAGATTTGCTTTAAAAGCTAAAATATCCGCGGCCTGCGAAATCGGATAACACAAAAAACCCGCCGGAACATCTGCTTCAAAACCTTTCTGTCTCATCTCATGCTTAACTGTGGGATTTCTTTCCAAGCGCGCCAAAGTAACTAAATTCAAGAAAAAAATTGTCATCTCCGCTATTTCTGAGATTGTCGACTGAATAAACATAGTCGTCTTAGCCGGATCCAAACCGCAGGCAAGATTATCGAGCACCACCTCAAAAACATTACTCCGGACCTTATCCGGATTATCGGCATTATCGGTCAACGCTTGAACATCAGCGATCATATAGTATCTCTTATCTATACTTTCGCCTTGAAGTTTAATTCTGTTCTGTATCGAACCAACAAAATGCCCCAAATGAAGCTTACCAGTCGGTCGATCTCCTGTTAAAACAATTTTTTTCTTATTTGCTGACATGTAGCAATTATAGCAGAAAAATGCCTCTGAGCCAACGCCCAAAAAATAATTGCGACGGTCTATTTAAGAAGCAAGAAACGAAGAATTAATGCGATCAAAAGCGAAGCAACCTTATCGCGCTTGTCATATTTTACCAATCTGGTAAAAACTCCCTCCTTATCCATCGGTGACAACTCATCCAAAAAAATATTTAGCTCGTATTTTAACTTCTCAACATCAACCACCTTCATATTGGAATTTCGACTGATAGTGATTGAGCCTCTCTCTTCTGAAACTATTATAACGAAGGCATCAGTTCTTTCTGATAAACCAAGTCCGGCAGTGTGCCTTGTGCCAAGATTTCCATATCTCTTAAAATCTTCGGACAGCGGCAAATGAACGCCGAACTTTTTAATAAGACCATTCTCTATAATTACAGCGCCATCGTGGCCCGGGGTTTTGGTGTTAAAGATCGAGAGGATCAGCGGTTCAGAAACCTTGCCATCAATGGCATATCCACCCTCCAAAAATCTTTCCATTCTTTGGTGGCCAGATATTACAATAAGCGCTCCGATCTTTTTCTTGGCCAGATGTTGGACAGAATTTATGATTGTTTCAACAGATTCTTTGTGTATAGGAACTTCGTCTTCAGCAAATGGATTGAAGAACGATACTGAAAAATTTTCAAAAAATCTTCTTAATTCCTTCTGAAAGAGAATGACGAGAATAATAACAAAAAAAGAAAAGAAGCCATTAAACAGCAGCGTTGTTAATTTAAGATTTAGAAATGAGGCGGCAATATAGACTAAAACCAAAATACCTATGCCGCGAAAAATAAATATAGATTTAGTTTTTCTAAGCAACGTCAAAGCCGCGTATATAAATATTGCGGTAATGAACACATCGAGAACATTCAGAAAATTGTGTGTAGTTAAATATGCGATCATATTGAATTAATAACCCAAAAGTCTCTTGGCTTTTTCGTGCTCACGAATTTTTTCATGCGCCTTCGCCTCAATCTGTCGGATTCTCTCACGAGTTACGCCGAATTCTTGGCCAACCTCTTCGAGTGTCCTCATAACGCCGTCTATCAGGCCATGACGCATTTCCAAAATTTTTCTCTCCTTGAGGGAAAGATCGTTTAAAATATCTTTAATTTGATCAGAAAGAATTCTTCTGGCTGACTGATTATCCGGTGATATCATTTTATCATCAGCAATGAAATCTCCCAAATTTGAGTTATCATCATCGTTGCCGACCGGAGTTTCCAGGGAAACTGTCCCCTGGTCTATACGCTCAATATTATGAATCTTCTCAACATCAACACCCATTTCAGTTGCAATTTCATCCGCTAAAGGATCTCGGCCAAGATCTTGAGCCAAACGTCGAACAACCTGCTTGTATTTGGCAATAGTTTCCACCATATGCACCGGAATACGGATCGTTCTTGATTGATCAGCCAAAGCTCTGGTTATAGCCTGTCGTATCCACCAAGTAGCATAAGTTGAAAACTTATATCCGCGTGTCCAATCGAATTTCTCCACAGCCTTAAAGAGGCCAAGATTTCCTTCTTGAATAAGATCGAGTAGCGTCAGATCACTGGACCTGCCGATAAATTTTTTAGCAATAGAAACGACAAGTCTCAAGTTTGCCTTCACCAATAGATTTTTCGCCTCTTCGTCGCCAAGCTCAATTTTCTTAGCAAGGTCCTTCTCCTCCGAGGCCGAAATAAGTTTATACTGCCCAATCTCCCGAAGATACATCTGCACCGAATCAAGAGAAGAAAGCCCAAGAATACCCCCTCTACCATTACGATCCGGCATAAGATCATCGGCATTATCACCAAGAAGACCGCCGCTATCTAATATATCAATCCCCAAAGTCGATAATCTGTCGTAAAGTTCATCAAGAAATAAAACGTCCTCCTCGATCTCCGGAAATTCCTTAAGGATCTCATTATACGTCACAAAACCGCGTTTCTTACCGAGCTGTATGAGCCTATCAGCATGCTTTTCCCATGAAGCCGAGCCTTCAGAATTTTTACTTGCAGCCTTTTTAATTTTAACAGCTTTTTCCTCTTTCTTTTTAGCGCCAGCCTTCGGCTCTTTTTTAACCTTCAACTTCGGAGCCGGTTTTTTACTTTTTAACTTTTTTTCTTTAGGCATTTTAGATATTTTTATTTTTAATCTGTTTAATATTTACCAACTCCTCGCTGATCTGTTGACAGATCCGCAAACAGGCGACAATCTCGTCTTGATCATTCACGTTCTCCGCTTTTTTTAATCTTACGATCGTAGCATTCAAATTTTCCTTCATGACCTCCTCCCTAAGATCAAGACATAGATCATTCAACCAGCCCATAATCTCCTTATGCTCGCCAAATGTTGCTTCTGCTTCAAATATTAAACTATCCTTCTTATCATTCAAAATCTCACGAAGCAAAAAATATCTGCCCTCCCCGACTATGCTCATTATTTCTTTTTCCCTCTCTTCAATCAATTTATTGGACGAATCGATCTCTTTCTGCCAAATAATAATCCCGATAATTTTTTTAAGTATTATTTCTGAACGGGAGTATTCTTTAGGCGGCTCGGAATTTTGTGGATCTACCTCTTTTGCCTCTGTTTTATTATCGCCATTTTGAACGTTTTTTAATGCTTCCCAAACTGGAGCCTCATCAATGGCAAGTTTGCGAGCTATAACATTTACAAAGTGCGCCTGCTCAATACTGCTTTTTATTCTAGCAACGTAAGGTAAACACAATCTCTCAACTTCTATCTTAAATTTCCTGGAATCGTAGCCGCGCGATTCCAAAGTCTCAAGATAAAAATCAATAATATGCTTTGCCTCCTTGATCGCCTGCAACCATTTCTCCGAATCTTCCAATATAAGATCAGCTGGATCAATTCCATTCGGCAAGCGCGCAACCCTAACATCGAAACCCATCAAAAGCGCTATATCTATGCTCCGGCGCGAGGCTTTAAATCCAGCTTCGTCGCCATCAAATGCCAAAACTAATTTCCCCGACAATCTTTGAATATTCCTCAAATGATCTTCTGTTAATGCCGTTCCCGAAGCCGCGACAGTATTTGGATGGCCGGCCTGATGAGACATTATTAAATCCATCTGTCCCTCAACCAAAATACACAAATCATCTGTCCTCATCTTAACTCTTCCTCTATCGAAGCCGAAGAGAAGTTTGGACTTATCAAACAGATCAGTCTGCGGACTATTTATATATTTGGCCGCTTCTGTTTGCGCCGCACTCCCAAATATTCTGCCAGAATAACCAACAGTGACTCCTGAAATATTATTTATCGGAAACATAATTCGACTGCGAAATCTATCGTAATATCCCTTAGATGATCTGATTGTTAATCCCGTCTTCTCTATCTCCTGATCAGTAAAACGCATTTTTCGTAAGTGATCATAGATCGCACGCCATCCATCAGATGCAAACCCGATCTTCCATTCCCGGATCGTATTTTCTGTAAGCCCCCTCTTTTTTAAATACTCCAACGCTAGCGGATTTTTCTCCAACTCTCCTTGATAAAAGAGAGTTGCATTTTCCAGAGCTGAAATCAGCCTCCCCTTTTCCGACCGCGCGGAATTATCTTCATTCACAACGCGAACACCGGCCCTTTCAGCAAGTATCTTTAGAGCATCAATAAACTCCATACCCTCCATCTCTTTGACAAACTCAAATATATCTCCACCCTTACCGCATCCAAAACAGTGGAAACTTTCTCGCGCCGGTGAGACATAAAAAGACGGGGTCTTTTCGTTGTGAAATGGACATCTAGCCTTAAGATTACCGCCCGCCCTTTCTAGCTTTAGGTATGAACCGACAACATCGACGATATTAAGTTTTGACTTAATCTGCTCGACTGTTGATGACATAACTTAAAATTTTAGTTAAGGCCAGCTAAACTACATAATCCTGAAATATAGAGGAGGTCAACAGCCCTCTTACTCCATCTGATCGTCTACTGCTTCTGCTACAATATCCTTCCTAAAGCCGGTTCCGGCTGGAATCAATCTTCCAACGATAACATTTTCCTTTAAGCCTCGAAGAGGATCCATACCGCCTTGTATAGCAGTATCGATCAAAATTCTTGACGTATTCTGGAATGATGCAGCTGATAACCAACTATTCGTGGTCAAAGAAACTTCAGAAATTCCTAAAACCAATGTCTCGCCTGTCGCCAGTGCTCCACCATCCGCCTGAACTTTTTCATTCTCAACTATCAGCTCGGAATTTTCTACGATCTCACCCGGCACAAATCTTGTGTCTCCAGATTCCTTAATCCTTCTTCTTGAAAGCATCTGTCTCACGATCACTTCAATATGCTTTCTTGAAATAGCAGCGCCTTGCAAAGCATAAACCTTACTTACTTCATTTAGAATATAATCCTCGGCCTTAGTCTTCCCGCCAAGCGCAAATAATTCTGAGATATTTACAGAACCGTCAGTCAAAATATCTCCCTTACTAACTCTTTGTCCAGCCTTAACCGCGATGGTTCTGCTAAATGGCACATCATGAACAACAGAATTATCTCCGCCCTTAGCTCTCTCTTCCGGATCAACCAAAATGGTAATCGACTTGTCTTTGCCATCATTTATGACCTCCATAATTTCACCAGAAACATTAGCAATAACCGCGGCATTTCTTGGAGCTCGCTTCTCAAAGATTTCTTCAACTCGAGGCAAACCCATGGTGATGTCTCCACCGGCTTCTGAAACTCCTCCAGAGTGGAAGGTTCTCATTGTCAGCTGTGTTCCAGGCTCTCCGATGGCTTGCGCAGCAACTATACCGACAACTTCTCCGAGTTTAATCATCTCATGCTTTCCAAGATCCAGGCCGTAGCATTTCTGGCAGATGCCTCTGATAGACCTGCAAGTCAAAGGTGATCGAATTGTAGCCTCTTTTATATCTTGAGCTTCAACATCCTTAGCATCATATTTTGTCAAAAGGACGCCCTTCTTAAATAAAACAGTTCCATCAGCTTTCTTTATATCTTTCGCCAAAAATCTACCCTTGATAATTCCACCAATACCGGAATCGATACCTGAAATATTATCAGTTGAAATTAATCTTCCCTCTTTCTCGCCGCAATCTTCCTCTGCCACAATAACGTCCTGAGAGACATCAACCAATCTTCGTGTCAAATATCCGGCCTTTGATGTGTTCAAAGCGGTATCGGCAAGACCCTTTCTCGATCCGTGAGTTGTAACGAAATATTCCAAAGGAGATAGTCCTTCCTTATAAGAAGGAATAATAGGAAACTCCAAAGTATTTCCAGCAGTGTTAATGATCAATCCGACCATTCCCGACATCTGGCTAATGTTTCCAATAGAACCTCGAGCGCGTGATGTGACCATATCATAAACTCCGCCCTTAGGATCAAGTGTCCCCGGCATTAACTTCTGAACTTCATTCCATGCGGCTCTCCATGCGGCGATAATCATTCGATAACGCTCTTCTTCAGAAATAAATCCCTCTTCAAAATTCTTTTCTATCTTCTCTACCGTAACATGCGCCGCAGCTATAATGGCCGGCTTCTCCTCTGGAGTCTTAATATCGCTCATACTCCATGTTATGCCGGATCGAGTGGCATACTTATAGCCGAAATTCTTTATCTTATCGAGGACTGATGGCACTGCATCAGGTCCATATTTTTCAATTAAATCTTCGATCAATTTTGCAACTTCCTTACCAGTGATCTCGTGATTCATGAAAGGCAGATCGACAGGCATAATACTGTTAAATAGAATTCTGCCGACTGTAGTCTCAAATACTTTGCCACGATTTTCCGCATACTTTTCAGTGTCAGATGCTAACACCTTAACCTTCGCTCGGAAACCCAACGCGCCAAATTCATAAGCTGTAATAGCGGCATTCGGAGAGTGGAACATTCTACCCTCACCATGATCGCCAGGCATCATCTTTGTCATCCAGTAACATCCCAAAATCATGTCCAATTTTGGCGTGACGATTGGATCACCGGAACCCGGCTTCAAAAGATTTTTATTTGAAGCCATGATCTCTCTGGCCTCTTTTTGAGCCTCATCTGAAAGTGGAACGTGAACTGCCATCTGATCTCCGTCGAAGTCCGCATTGAAAGCCGAACAAACCAAGGGATGAACTTGAATGGCATTACCCTCGATCAAAATCGGCTGAAATGCCTGAATACCAAGTCTGTGCAAAGTTGGAGCTCGATTTAGAAGCACATATTTATCTTTAATAACCTCTTCAAGAATCGCCCAAACTTCCGGCACGCCATCCTCTATAAGCCTACCTGCGCCTCGTATGTTGAAAGCAAGCTCTCTCTGCAAAATTTTAGCAATCACGAATGGCCTAAAAAGTTCAAGCGCCATATGCTTTGGCAAACCGCACTGATGCAAAGAAAGTTCAGGACCAACAACAATAACTGATCGGCCGGAATAATCAACACGCTTTCCCAAAAGGTTTTGTCGGAATCGTCCCTGCTTACCCTTCAAAATATCAGCCAAAGATTTTAACGGACGTCTCTGTGATTAACTCATGGAACCCGGGGATCTGGTCGTATATCTGATAGAATTATAAATCAAAGCGTCAATGGCCACTTGCAAAATTCTTTTTTCATTTCTGTTAATAACATCCGGCGCGTTGATCTCCATCAATTTCTTCAATCGATTATTTCGATTTATAACGCGGCGATAAAGATCATTTACATCCGAAGTCGCATGTCGTCCGCCCTCAAGAGCAACCATCGGCCTCAAAGCTGGCGGAATAATAGGAATTGCTCTCATAAACATCCATTCCGGTCGGAGATTTGCCTTCTTCATATAGCTCAAAAGATTGAGTCTTTTCTGTAACTTTAACTTATCGCCAGTGTTTGCATTTTCAAGCCTAGCACTCAGCTCAGTTATTAACTTATCGATGTCGATGTTTTTGAACATCTTATAGATTGCCTCTGCACCAATATCAGAATCGAATACCGATCCATATTTGAATGAAAACTTGTGGTGAGTATTCTCGTCCAAAACCATACCAACACGGATAGAAGAAATCTCGCGCTTAACTTCGGCAAATGAATCTTTTATTTTTGTAATTGCCTCATCGGATGTAACGCTCTTTATTTTTGTCTTAAACTCCCGATCCAACTCTCGTAAAAGATTCTGCCTCTCCTCTTCGTTAACCCTGGTAATTATGTAACCGGCAAAATAGATAACTTTTTCTAAATCAGCAATCGACAGATCAGCCATAACGCCAATTCTCGAAGGAATACCTCGCAAAAACCAGATGTGAGCAACCGGCGAAGCCAATTCAATATGACCCATTCTTTCGCGTCGCACGATTGATCGAGTAACCTCGACTCCGCACTTTTCGCAAACAATATCTTTGTAGCGAATGCGTCGGTATTTTCCGCAATAACATTCGTAATCTTTTTCCGGTCCGAATATTCGCTCGTCAAAAAGGCCTCCGCGTTCGCTTCGCTGAGTTCTGTAATTTATAGTCTCCGGCCTGGTGACCTCGCCGTATGACCATTCCATGATCCTCTCTGGAGAGGCCAACTTGAGCTCGATAGCATTAAAGTCCGTAATATTTTCTGTTGTTTTCATGGGCTTCAATTAGTTATCCTTTTTAATATTTTCCAACTCGACATCGAGAGCAAGGCCTCTTAATTCGTTCAGCAAAACATTGAACGATGCCGGTATATTAGGAGTTCGAACCTTCTCCCCTTTTACAATGGCGTCAAACGCCGCTGATCGTCCGGTGATATCATCTGATTTTATGGTGAGCATTTCGCGCAAAGTATAAGCCGAACCATAACCTTCGAGTGCCCAGACTTCCATCTCTCCAAATCTTTGGCCTCCACCCTGAGCTCGTCCGCCGAGAGGCTGTTGAGTAATCAAAGAGTATGGACCAACCGATCTCATGTGAATTTTATCCTCAACCATATGATGCAACTTCAAGATATACATGTAACCGATAGCGATGTGCTGTTCATAAGCCTCACCAGTTTGTCCATCAAAGAGCTTAACCTTTCCTGTCTCCGGAAAACCAGCTGTCTTTAATTCTGATTTAATTTCCTGCTCAGTAACACCCTGGAATGCCGGCGTAATAGCCTGATAGCCAAGAGTATTGGCCGCCAATCCCAAATGCATTTCAAAAATCTGTCCCAAGTTCATACGTGATGGCACACCGAGCGGAGTTAAGATCATATCTATAGGTGTTCCATCTTCTGTGTAGGGCATATCTTCAACTGGCAAAATTCTAGAAATGATTCCCTTATTTCCGTGTCGTCCAGCCAACTTGTCACCAACGGAAATATTTCTGAGCTGTGCGATCTCAATATAGATCTTTTTAATAATTCCCGACTCAAGCTTATCGCCGCGGTCACGAGAAAATACCTTAACACCAATCACTCTGCCGCGCTTTCCGTGTTCCATTCGCAGTGAAGAATCCTTAACATCTCTCGACTTTTCTCCAAAGATCGATCTAAGTAATCTTTCCTCCGGAGTTAATTCCGTTTCGCCCTTTGGTGTGATATTACCGACGAGAATATCGTTCGGATGCACCTCGGCTCCAACTTTAATAATTCCATCCTCATCCAAATTCTTAAGCCTGCCCTCGCCGACATTTGGAATATCATGAGTTGTTACCTCCGGCCCAAGCTTTGTGTCGCGAACATTTACCGCAAACTCTTCAATATGAATCGAAGTAAATTTGCTGTTGCGAACTAACCTTTCGGAAATAATAATGGCATCTTCGTAGTTGGCTCCTTGCCATGTCATGAAGGCCACAAAAATATTCTGACCCAAAGCGATCTGGCCTTGATCGCTCGATGTTGTATCAGCCAGTAAATCACCCTTTTTAACCTTCTGTCCCACCTCTACCGTTGGCCTTTGATGAAAGACTGTAAAATCATTTGTTCTTGAATAGTTAACCAGATCATACTTATCTTCACCCTTCTCTGATTTAATAGTTACTGATCTGGCATCCATTTTAGAAACAACTCCTTCTCTCTTTGCTAAAATCAATCTACCAGTAGTTGTAGCGGCCTCTTGTTCTATACCGGTGGCAACCAATGGAGCCTCGGCGATAATACAAGGCGTAGCCTGCTTCTGCATGTTTGATCCCATCAATGCTCGGTTCGCGTTATTGTGCTCCAAAAATGGAACCATCGAAGTCGCGATTGAAAAAGCCTGATTTGCCGAAACGTCGATATAATCAACATCTTCTTTTTTTACCAAACCCGGTGCGGTATCAACTCGAGCTTCAATATGTTCCTCAAGAAGCTTGCCATTATCATCATACTTAACAGCGGCATGAGCGATGTTATAGACCTCTTCCTCTAGAGCATTCATATAAGTAACCTCGTCAGTTATTTTACCGTTTTTAACCTTAATATAAGGAGTTTCGATGATGCCGAGATCGTTAACCTTAGCGTAAGAGGAAAGAGTTAAAATCAAGCCGATATTTGGACCTTCCGGCGTCTGAATTGGACAAACTCGTCCGTAATGAGAAGTATGAACGTCTCGAACTTCAAAACCTGCTCGCTCTCGAGTCAATCCGCCCGGACCAAAAGCTGAAAGTCTTCGCAAATGTTCTAGCTCGGCCAAAATATTCCCCTGACCCATGAACTGAGACAGCTGGTTAGTATTAAAAAACTCCTTGATTCGGGCCTGAAGCGGACGTGGGCTAACCAGCTGGATTGGAAGAGTTGTATCTTCATCAACTGTAGACATTCTATCCTGAATATTTCTCTTCATCTGAGACATACCGACACGCATCTTAAGCTGTAGCATCTCTCCGATAGCTCTCACTCTGCGAAGACCAAGATGATCTATATCATCCTCCTTAGCTCCGGCGGTATTATTGAGATTATTGATGTGATTCAAGATAACAGCAAAATCTTCAAGTGATAAAGTTCTCACATCAAGATCTTTCTGGCCTATAGGCTTCTCGAAGCGCTTATTAAATCGGAAACGTCCAACGAGTGAAAGGTCGTACCGTTCGCCACTAAAAAGATCTTTTATAAACTCTTTCGCACTACTGATAGTAACAATATCACTGTCTCGAAGCCTCTTATAAACTTCCAGATAAGATTCATCTATAGTCTTAGCCGTATCTTTACCAAATGAATTTTTTATAAATGGAACACCGTTAGTAAATGTTTTATCGATATAAGAAAGCTGTTCCATAATCTCCTTATCAGGCAACTCACTGAATATTCTAAGAAGAGAAGAAATTGGGAATTTTCTCTTTCTGTCGACACGAACATAAATATTACCGTCAGCTTCGGATTCAATCTCGATCCATGCCCCTCGCACAGGTATAATTTTCGCACCAAAATATTTCCTACCCTTAATCTCATTTGCTGTGAAAAAAACACCGAAGCTTCTAGCAAGCTGAGGGACAATAACTCTTTCTACACCATTTATAATAAAAGTACCGTGATCGGTCATCACAGGAAGATCAGCCAAAAATATCTCCTGCTCCTTTTCTCCTCCGCTGGATTTATTAGTTAGTCTAACTTTAATTCTAAGCGGGGCATCTAAAGAGAGTTTATTTGCTTTAGCAAAATGCTCATCATATTTCGGCTGATCCAATTGAAAATCTAAAAATTCAAGCTCAAACTTCTTACCAGTATAATCCTTTATAGGTGAAAACTCCTTGAACAGCTCGGCCAAGCCGCTCTCGATCACCCACTTATAGGAATTTCTCTGCATCTCAACCAGATCAGGAAGCTTGATCATCGGTTTTTTGTAGTGAGAGAAAAATTTCTTCTTTATCAGTTCCATATCGATTATGTAAAATTAATAATGAAAATTACGCAAAAAATCCCCAGACAGTTCCGGGTTCCATTCTTCAGGTGAAATACCTTGAAGTTTTGTTTAGTTTAATGTGCAAGATAAGCTAAACTTATTTCAAAAAATTCTTGAAAATCCGCCAAATTTAGCTTGATAATCAAGAAGATTTCTGAAAACTGATAAATTGTGACTGAATCCTCAATACACCATTAACTCAATCTTGCAAGGATTACGCAATAGTATATACAACACCACTTTATTTGTCAACAATGTATGTGGATAATTCCTTTGACAAACTGTAATCAGATTTATCGCCGAGGTAAGGTGAGAGAAATGAAAAATAACCAATTGTCATTGCGAGGAGTTTACGACGCCCCTGTCTGTCATTGCGAGGAGCTTGCGACGAAGCAATCTCCAACAATTAATTGACAGGGATTGCCACGCTCCCTGCGGTCGCTCGCAATGACACTAGGCTATGTTGTAGTATTACAGCGCATATTTGTCACCGCGAAGAATGGAATGCCGAAACTTGTTATTTGTCATTGCGAGGAGTTTACGACGAAGCAATCTCTTTCCGCAACTATAATTACGTAGATTGCTTCGCAGAGCTCGCAACGACGCTCGGATCGATTCTACTTTACTTTATTTCCAAAACGAGGAGAGTAAAAAAGGGATTAAATACCCCCATGGCTCTGGCACGACCTATGTGAGCGAAGCGAACTCTGTTTTCAGCTTGCCCTAGGGTTAATACCCTTTATTGGATCGGTGTAGTAGATGTACCTTCATTAGAAGTCGATGAACTGTCTGTACTTGTGCCTGACTGATCCTGCCCGACAACTGTTACAGTTCGAACTACTTGATTTGCCTTATTACCTGCATTATCCACGGCATCGTAAGTCAACTCATAAACTCCCGGTGTAGTAGTATCGACTGACCCCGTAACATGATAACCCAAATTATGATCTACATTATCAGTAACATTCGCTCCAAGATCTACAAAATTATCTCCGATATTTACTGTTGAAGTAGAATTGCCATTGAGCTGTATAACCGGTAGTTCAGTGTCAGTTGAGGTGGAAATTGTATTTATGCTATTTCCACCAATACTATTTTTATCCAACAGTGCCTTAAACTCATCTCTCGTTACACATACATCGTCAACACAAAGTTTCTTTGTGGTAAATGTATCAGCAAATAAGTTAACGAAGTGTGTTATACCATTATCAATGTAAGCTCCCATGGCTGATAATATATCGGAAATAGAAGTAACTGTTTTATCTTCAGGCATGTTTTTCATAATCTGGCCAAGATCCATCTGTTGTTCGAGTTTTACAAAAACCATGATTTTACCTGTTTGTTCATTTGTTCCGTCGAAAGGCTCGAGTGCGATACCAATAGTCTCGCCAGTTGTCGTAGCTTTCATACCTATTCCAGACTGTGAAGAAATAGAAATTTTATCACCTACAGCAATCGGGCCATTTTCAAAATTAACCATAATTGGTACTCGTCCCACCAAAGCCAGAGGAGCCTTATCACCCTGCTTATAAATATCTTTAGTTGTCGGAGCTCCAAAACTTGATTGAGAACCCTCAAAAACTACAGCCGGATTAGATGAAACTATGCCTAATATTGTTTTAGAATTTACACTAGCCTTAACCAATCTAAAAGGTGCGTCAGAAGCAAGAGCTACTACATCTCCTGGTTTGAGATCTTCTCCGGCTATGTAGGATTCTGCTAAGT
>CAZWJJ010000002.1:0-33453 GCA_964634555.1 uncultured Candidatus Saccharibacteria bacterium
AAAAATGACAATTCACTATTTGTCATTGCGAGGAGTTTACGACGAAGCAATCTCTTTCCGTAACTATAATTACGTAGATTGCTTCATAAAGCTCGCAATGACACTCAATCGTTCTGTTTTGCTTTATTCTCGATTCTCGAGCCGAGTAGAACAAGAAAGGGATTAAATACCCTGTGACTTTGACATGACTTGTGTAAGCGAGGTGAACTTCATGTCCAGTCTTTGCCCTGAGACTAGTACCCTTTATTTGTTTCTCTGACTGCGTTTCTTGGACTCTTCTTGCTCAGCAAGAGATGCTTTGATACGTCTTCTGGCAATGCTTGTTTTAGCATACTCCAGCCATTTGTAGGTCGGTCGACTATTTTCGCGAGCTTGTATTTCTACAATATCGCCATTTTTTATTTCATGATCAAGAGACATGAACTTGCCATTGATCTTAACGCCTGAAACATGTTCGCCCAGATCAGAGTGAATAGCAAAAGCGAAATCAACAGCCGTTGATCCTTGGGGTAGCTCGATCACGTCACCTTTTGGTGTAAAGACGAAGATTTGATCTTGGAAAAAATCCATCTGGATGTTTTCCAAGAACTCTTTTGAGCCTTTGACATTTTTTTGCCATTCGATCAGTTGGCTTAACCAGCGAAGTTTTTTGCTCAAAGTACCGCCGGCGTCGGGCTTGCCAAGCTCATCATACGCTAGGTGCGAGGCGATACCATATTCTGCCTCGTTGTGCATTTTTTCGGTTCTTATCTGAATCTCAACAATCTCACCGCTGCCGGTAAAAATAACTGTGTGTATGCTTTGGTAACCGTTGATCTTGGGAATGGCAATATAGTCTTTCAATGTGCTTGGCAGCGGCCGCCATGTGCTATGAATTATTCCAAGAACTCGATAGCAATCCTCGATTGTCGAGACAATTATACGTAGGGCGGCGATATCATGGATCTTTGATACATCCATATTATTCCTCAGTAGTTTTTTATAAAGACTGTAAATATGTTTGACTCGGAAGTCCGATTTAATTTTTATGATATTTTCTTTGACTAATCTTTTGCGCAAAACCCTCTGAACATCCTCAAGCTGATTTAGGATTTCTTGATTTTTAACCTGCAAAATTTTTTTTGTCTGTTCATATTCTTTGGGATAAGCGTAGGGGAATGAGGCATCTTCTAGAGCACCTTTCATTTGTCCCATTCCAAGTCGATTGGCAACCGGCGCATATATTTCAATAGTTTCAAGAGCAATGCGACGCCTTTTTTCCGGTTTAACATGCTCAAGCGTCATGACATTGTGAAGTCTATCGGCGAGTTTGATTAAGACCACACGCACGTCTTTGGCGGTCGCAATAAAAAGTTTTCTCAGGCTTTCAGCATGTCTTTCTATGCCCTGATATCTTATTTTGCCCAGTTTTGTAACCCCTTGAACAAGGAAAAGAATATCTGACCCGAATTCTTTTAGCAATTGTTCGGGCGTGGTTTTTGTATCTTCAAGCGTGTCATGCAAAAAACCGGCGGCGATAGTTTGAGGATCTGCTTGCATCTCGGCGAGATTAAAGGCCGTTCCGATAAGATGCACCAAATATGGTTCGCCAGAGAATCTTTTTTGATCTTTGTGCGCTTCTTTTGCGAAATCATGGGCTTTTTGAACAAGAGCAACATCTTCCGGCCCACGCGAGATCATTAGATCTAAAATTTCTACCAATGTTGCGTTACTGCCATCATTTTTTTTATTTTGATTTTCCATTCTTTTCTTCTAATTTTTGAGGGTTATGGTTTGGACAAGTTTTATCACTGCATCGCTCGCCTATGGTTTTGGTGCCTGCCATCATGAGATGAATACACGGGCCATTTTCTCGAGGATAACCGCAGATCTTGCCGTTTGGTTTGGCTTTGATGATATGTTTGCATTCAGGATAGTTTGAGCATCCATAGAAAACGCCAAATCTTCCGCGTTTCTCAACCATTTCGCCTTTCTTGCATATTGGACATTTTACGCCAGTACCGTTCTTGGCTAGCATGGCCGCTTCATCTTTTTTAATATATTTACATTTTGGATAGTTGTCGCAGGAGATGAATTTTCCAAATCTACCTTCGCGCTCTACAAGTTTGCCTTTTTTGCATTCCGGACAGTCTTCCCCGGTTTCCCTTGGCCCAGCTAATTCCACACCCTCCATTGTTCGTGCGCCCTTGCATTCCGGGAATTTCGCGCAAGATAAGAAACGGCCGGTTCTACCCAGCTTAATTATCATAGGTCCGCCACAGATCGGGCATTTCATATCCGATGGCGCTTCGCCCATGTTTGTAACCTTGGTCATGTCGTCTTTTTCTTTAACTAATTTTTGGAAAGGCCCGTAGAATGTTTTGAGGGTTTTTGTGTAATCCTTCTTTCCCTCGGCAATGTCATCTAGGTCTTCTTCCATTTGAGCAGTAAAAGAATCACTTATGATGTTGGTAAAATTATTTTCTAGAAAAGTACTGACCACATCGCCGGTATCCGTTGGAATGAGAGTTTTGTTTTCTTTATTAACATAGCCCCTAGTTTGAATAGTTTGAAGAATGGAAGCAAAAGTGCTCGGACGTCCAATGCCTCTTTTTTCCAGTTCTTTTATAAGGCCGGCTTCACTATATCTATTTGGCGGCTCAGTTTGCTTCTCTTCCGATCTCATCTCGATAAGTTGCAATTTATCTCCGACCTCAAGTTTTGGCAATTCCACTTCCTCGCCTCGCGCGGCCGGATCCGCCAATAGCCAGCCAGGGCTTAATGTTCGCGAGCCGTTAACATTGAAATTCGGAATCGAACGGCTTTCGATATTGGAAACGATTTTTGTTTTTAGAATTGAGGCGTCTTTCATTTGGCTGGCTACTGTTCTTTGCCAGATCAATCTGTAAAGCTTTTGTTCCTCCTCATTTTTGCCGAGATTTTCGTAAAGAGAGTTTGTCGGTCTAATAGCTTCATGTGCTTCTTGAGCGTTTTTGACTCGGCTTTTATAGGCGCGGGATTCATAAAGTTCCTCTCCAAATTTTTTGATAACCATCAACTTAATATTCGTCATAGCTTCGGCTCCCAGATTTGTGCTGTCGGTTCTCATGTAAGAGATATATCCTTCTTCGTAAAGTTTTTGAGCGATTCGCATTGTCCTACTAGGGGAGAACCCATATCTTGAGCTCGCGCTCTGCTGAAGGGTTGATGTTGTGAATGGTGCCTTAGGGTGCCGCGCGGCTTTATCTTCCTTGATCTCTGTTATAATCCATTGCCCCTTGTTGCCCTGTGAAAGAATTTTATCGCTTTCTTCTTTGTTGTCGGGCTCAATTTCGCATTTTGAAGTGATGATTTCCCCCTTTTTTGTTTTTGTTTCAGCGCTAATGACAAAAAAAGTTTTTGGTATGAATGCCCGTATCTCGCGTTCGCGTTCCATGATGATTCTAAGTGCTGGTGACTGCACACGGCCAGCAGATAAACCGTAGCGAACTTTTTTCCATATCAAACCTGAAAGATCATAGCCTACGAGGCGGTCTAAAATCCTTCTCGCTTCCTGGGCCTTGCGCAAATTTTCGTCTATATCCCGCGGATGCTGGATCGCTTCCTTAAGAGCACGTTCGGTTATTTCGTGGAAGACCACTCTTTTTGGATTTTTTAAATTGGCAGCTTCTTTTATATGCCAGGCAATTGCTTCACCTTCACGATCAGGGTCGGTGGCAAGCAGAACTTCATCTGATTTTTTGGATAGACTTTTTATTTCCGAAACGACGTGCTCTTTACCTTTGCTAATTTCATAATGAGGAAAAAATCCGGTTTAAATTTCGACTGTTTTTTTGTTGCTTTTTGGCAGATCTAGAATGTGTCCTATACTTGCAACAACCTTATATTTTCCGTCCAAATACTTAGAAATTGTCTTGGCTTTGGCTGGTGATTCGACAATTAATAACTTCATACGTTTAATATACTATAGTCACCTTTTAAGATTTATGTCAAATAAAGTTTATTTTTAGCATCTTTAAATTTAAAAAACTCTTTGTATTTTTCCGCCCAGCTCCTTGATCAACCCCTTGATCTCCATCATTGATAAAATGATATTGATCTCGCTGACCTTTATTACTGATTCACGAACCAATTCATCCTTGGTTAGTGCCTCGACGGTAAGCAGTTCTAGAATCTTATTTTCATTATCCGAAAGCAAGTTTGTGTCGATTGTTTTTTCATTTTTGATCCGCGGAATTAACAGCGCCTCAAGAAGATCATCGCCGGAGGTTATTGGGGTTGCGCCTTGTCTGATGAGACGATTTGTTCCGGCGGAATTTAAGGAAAAGATCGAACCGGGGACGGCCAAGAGATCGCGGTTGTATTCAATCGCCAGTCGGGCAGTTATAAGCGTGCCGGATTTTTCTTGCGCCTCTATAACTAGTATTGCGCGCGAGATGCCAGCCATGATTCTATTGCGTGCCGGAAAGGTATAGAGCGCAGCGGGTTTTAGCGGTGGCAATTCGGAAAGAAGAGCGCCACCAGACCGGACGATTTCGTCGGCTAGACCGATGTTGGAATGAGGATAGATGACCTTTCGATCAAGACCTGATCCTGGGACAGCGATAGTTTTGAGTCCAGCATCAAGAGCAGCCTTATGAGCAATAGTATCCATACCAAGTGCTAATCCGGAAACGATGGCAACTTTTTCACCGTGAAGGCTGCTAATAATTTTTTCACAGGCTTCTTTGCCATATGTGGAGAATTTTCGCGATCCGACAACTGTGAGGAAAATGTAATCTTCGTCCGGCCAGGCACCTTCTAAATACAGCTCTTTGGGCGGCTGAGGAATTTCCAAAAGCGCTGGCGGAAAATCTTCTGGTTCTAATTTTCGAATCGGATCAATCATTTTGCCATGTTAACACAATTTTATTTATTTAATGAAATCTGCTAAGATTAGATCATGTTAGACATAAAATTTATTCGAGAAAATTCGGACTTGATCAAAGAGGCGGCCAGAAAAAAACAGATCGATTTCGATGTAATGAAATTATTGGAGATTGATAAGGAAAGAATTTCTTTAATGACCGAGATTGAAAAAATGCGCGCACGTCAGAATTCAGTTAGTCAGGAGATTACAAATGCATCATCGGAAAGTCGATCTGAATTGATTGAAAGTATGAAGGTGATGAAGGAGACTATGCAAAAGCAGGAAGAAGTTTTAGTTGGCGTAATGAAAAAGTGGCGTGATTTGATGCTTGCTGTTCCAAATATACCAGATATGTCCGTCCCTGAGGGTTCAAGCGATGCTGATAATCAGGAATTGAAAACATGGGGCGAGATTCCAAAACTCGATTTTGAGCCAAAACATCATTTGGATATTATGAAGGCGCTGGATATTGCCGATGCGGAACGCGGTGTGAAAGTTGCCGGCTTTAGAGGGTATTTTTTGAAAAATGACGGACTACTTTTGTCGATGGCGATCTGGCAACTTTGCATGGATATTCTAACTAAGCGTGGCTATTCACCAATAGGCACGCCTTCAGTAGTTAAACCCGATCCTCTATATGGCACCGGATATCTTCCAGCCGGAGCAGAGGATTTGTATAAAACACAGGATGAGACATATTTAGCCGGAACTTCCGAAGTTCCAACTATGGCTTTTTATATGGATGAAATTTTAGATCAATCTCAACTACCTAAAAAATTCGTAGCTTTTTCTCCGTGCTATCGAAGAGAGGCTGGAAGCCACGGTAAGGATACAAAGGGATTGATACGTGTGCATGAATTTTACAAAGTTGAACAGGTTGTATTGTGTGAGGCATCACATGAAGAAAGCGTCAAATGGCATGAAGAGCTGTTAAAAAACGCCGAAGATATTATGCAGGCACTGAAATTGCCGTATCGAGTGGTGGTTAATTGTGGCGGAGATTTGGGCCAGGGCCAGGTTAAAAAATACGATATTGAAGCTTGGGTGCCAAGTGAAAATAAATATCGCGAAACTCACTCAATCTCTTATTTCCACGATTTTCAGAATAGGAGATTTAATATCCGCTATAAAGATAAGGATGGCAAGATGCGTTTTGCACATTCTTTAAATGGTACGGCGGCGGCTACGCCAAGATTGCTTGTTTCAATAATTGAGAATTATCAGAATGAAGACGGTTCTGTAACTGTTCCGGATTGCCTGCGAAAATATCTCGGCAAGGATAAAATTGGCGGATAAAAGTTGTGTGGGCTGTATTGATCAGCAAGGCAATCTCCAGAATTAAAGCAGAGATTCGTAGCTTTGCTTTTGAAGTAACCACTTATGGAGATAAACCGCGAAGTTTTAAAATCAACAGAAAGAATTAGACGGAGAAAATTCTCTTACGCGCTTTCATGTTTGGCTATTTTTGTATCCGCTATTTTTGCTGTTACAAACTATTTAACGCATTTTGACCGTTTGTATCTTAAGAAGGTGTATGTTTCAGGCAATAGAGAGATAAATTCTGATTTAATCTTTGGCATTGTAGAAAAAAACCTAGACGGAAAATATTACGGCATCTATCCGAAAAATAATCTTTTGATTTATCCTAAAAAAGAGATTGAAAATGCATTGGAGAATTCTTTATCATGGATCGCTAGAGCTGACGTTACCGCCACATTCGGGTCTATTTCTGTGAATATTATGGAACGTGAACCGAAATATTTCTGGTGTGATGACCAATCAAAACCATCAATCGAGCATGTTTGTTATTATGTTGATGAAAACGGTTATGTGTTTGATCTGGCCCCAAAATTTTCTGATCATATATATTTTGAATTTTATGGCGGAACCAAGCGAAGTGGTTTTATGAGGGCGCAGATTTTACCGGTGGAAACTTTGCGCAAGATTGTTTCTCTTAAAGACTCTTTAAATACCATTATATTGCAGAGCGGCTTGCTTGTTGGAAAAATTTATGGTTTGTATATTTATAATAATGGCGACTACGATTTTTTAGTTGATAATAAGGGGCATGATTGGAAGATAAATTTTAATCTTACTACCGATGCAGATAAAAAATACAAGGCAATTTTAGAATCTCCGGCATTTATTAAGGAGCTGAGCACCACAGATAAATTTCTTGAATATATAGATCTTAGATTCGGCAAAAAGGTTTTTTATAAATTTGGCCAGAATATTTAATGATTATTGATTAAATGAGGCCGCGAGACAGGCTTCTTGTTTTGAATGATGATATCTGATATTGTCAAATGAATGAAAAAGGGTTTTTGGACAAAAATGAAAAAGCCTATCTTGGCATTGGCGCCAATGGCTGATGTTACTGATGCGGCATTTAGACAGATTATAGCTAAATATGGCAAACCAGATGTCATCTGGACAGAATTTGTTTCAGCTGATGGTTTATGTTCTGAGGGAAGAGAAAGATTATTAAAAGATTTAAAATTTTCAGAAACTGAACGACCAATTGTAGCTCAATTTTTTGGCGCCAAACCGGAAAATTTTTATAGGTGCGCTGAACTGGCGCAAGAGCTTGGTTTTGATGGAATTGATATCAACATGGGCTGTCCGGATCGTTCCATAAATAAACAACGTGCCGGCGCTGATCTTATAAATGATCCGGAGCTGGCAATAAAGATAATAAAAGAAACTCAAAGAGGTGCTGGTAAATTGCCAGTATCGGTTAAAACTAGAGTAGGTTACAATAAAGAAAATCTTGATGAATGGTTGAAAAATCTTCTTTCCGCCGAACCGGCCGCGATTACTTTACATGCTAGAACTAAAAAAGAGATGTCGCTTGTGCCGGCAAGATGGGAATTGATCGCTCGGGCCAAAAAAATCGCTGAGGGAACAGATACATTAATAATAGGCAATGGCGATGTAAAAGATTTACATGACGCATATTTTAAAATTTCAGAGAGCGGTGCCGATGGAGCTATGCTTGGCCGTGCCATTTTCGGCAATCCATGGCTGTTTTCAGAATATAATCGCACTAAGGCAATGAAAGAATTTAATGCGGGGGAGATCGGTGAATTTATCGATCTAAAATTGGAATTAAATTTATCCCAAAGATTGAAGGTGATGCTTGAGCATGCGAAACTTTACGATGAACTTTTTCATGGTGTTAAAAACTTCGCTTTAATGAGAAAACATTTTGGATCGTACGTCGGTGGTTTTGCGGGTGCGAAAGAGTTGAGAAATAAATTGATGTTGGCTGATAATTCTAAGGATGTGGAACAGATTATTAGGTCATTTTTGACTGACATTGACAATTAATAGATTTAAGTGTAATGTTTGGACGGACCTGTATTTTGAAGTAAATTAAAAAGGAGGCCTCAATGATTCAATTTGATCCGCAGACGGAGCATGTCAATCGTCTGATTGATCCGGACGGGCCGATTGAATGGATCAGTAATGAAGAGGTTGTTGGGCGGCAGAATTTCGAGAATAAAAACAACCTCATTATCTGGCATATTGGCCGAATGATGATTCGCCTGTCGACGGGGCTCAATATGCAGATTGATTTTTTGGGGAGAAATGACCCTGGCTTGTTTCCCAAGACGCGTTTGCTTGTTTTGTCGAATGAGGAGAAGAAATTCAGTGTAGTTAATATTCCCGACCATATTATTGAACAGATTGGGGAATGGAATCCGCCTTCAAATTTTCCGGTTCCCGATCCTATCACCCAGATTCTTTCACCTGATGGTGGGAAGATTCTTATGCGGGTCGTTGATCCGGTTAAGGGGCCTATTTTGGTAGTTTATGATACATTGTGAGGACATCTAGTTATACCCGTCGGTTATTTTGACCGGCGGGATTTTTTTTGCAATAATATTGGGGTTAATAAATAGTAACCATGCATCAAAGATCCAGAAGTAATTTATCTCTCGTTCTCAAAATCATTATGCCGGTGCTTATTTTTGCAGCCGGATTTTATTTTGGCAACCACGGTAATGGTTCAGAAATTGATAAAGTTACATATATTAGCAATAAACAGCCCACGATTCCTGTTACAGCCGATTTTTCAGAATTTTGGAAAGTTTGGAATATTATAAATGATAAGTTTGTTGACACTCATCCGACTTCTACTAACGCAACTTCTTCTCCAAAGATTGTTACAGATGAACAAAAAATTCAAGGAGCGATCGCAGGGCTGGTTAAATCTCTTGGAGATCCATATACGATCTATATGCCGCCAGAAGAGGCTGCAATGTTTCAGAATGATATAGATGGAAGTTTCCAGGGGGTTGGAATGGAGGTAGGTATTAAAAATAATATTTTAACTGTTATAGCGCCGCTTGAAGGTACTCCGGCGAAGGCGGCAGGTGTAAGGGCGGGCGATCGTATAGTTAAAATCAACGGCGGATCAACGGCGGATATGTCAGTGGAAGAAGCTGTGAAGAAGATCCGTGGTCCTAAGGGTACATATGTCACCTTATCCTTGATTAGAGATGGAGAAAAAAATGCCCTAGACATAAAGGTTGTTCGAGCTGTTATTACAATTCCAGTTATGGATATTGGTGATCTGAAATCAGTAAATAAAGAGGGAAATTTGACCAATGGCAAGGGCGGTACAGTAACAGATTCGAGTAATACTGGACTTAGAAGCGATGGGGTTTTTGTAATGAGACTATATAATTTCTCAGCTCCATCACCAGATTTCTTCCGTGAGGCTTTGAAAAAATTTGAGGCATCAAAATCTGATAAGTTACTCCTTGATCTTCGAGGCAACCCTGGTGGTTTCCTTGATGCCGCTGTTGAGATGGCTAGTTGGTTTCTGCCATCGGATAAGGTTGTGGTTAGGGAGATTGTAAGCAAGGATGGGCAAGAGATGACTCATTACAGCAAGGGGTACAATATATTTAATAGTAACCTCAAGATGGTGATCCTTATAGATAAGGGCAGTGCATCAGCTTCCGAAATTTTGGCTGGCGCGCTTCACGAAAATGGAGTGGCTAAACTTATAGGCGAACAGAGTTTTGGCAAGGGATCAGTACAAGAGTTGGTTAATGTTACGCCCGATAGCTTTATTAAGGTTACAATTGCCAAGTGGTTGACTCCGAATCGAAATTGGATATCATTTAAGGGCTTAACTCCAGACATCGTAGTGCCTATAACTGATGGTGATCTGAAGGCAGGCAAGGATCCGCAATTCGATAGAGCGATCCAATATTTATTAACAGGAAAATAGGATAGATACTCAAATGAAAGTTATATTATTGCAGGATGTGCCTAAGGTTGGAAAAAAGTATGATATTAGAGAAGTTTCTGATGGTTACGGTAGGAATTTTTTGTTGAGAAACAAACTTGCAGAGGCTGCGACGGACAAATCATTAAAGGTGGCCGAGGAGATGAAGCAGAAGATGGTTGCGGTTAGAAAAATGGCTGATGCTGAGACCGAATCGAGCCTTGCTAAAATATCTAATATTAAATTAACCCTTAAGGGTCGTGCCAATGAGGAGGGGCATCTATTTGCAGGTATTAAGTCGGAAGAAATATCACGAGCAATTAAGGATCAGGCCGATTTAGTTGTCTTACCGGAATTTATTATGATAGATAAGCCCATAAAGACATTGGGTGAGCATACTATTGGAGTTTCTCTGGCTGGTAAGACTGCGAGTTTTAAGTTAGTAGTTGATAAAGAATAGCTTTCTAGTCAATTAGTCAAATTAAACAAATATTAAAAAACACCGGGTGATGGCCGGTGTTTTTATTTAGGTATCAATTTATTCTATGACATTTACGGTAGACTTTTTAGAAGTCTTGCCGTTAAATTTTATTTTGCGCTTTTCACCGAATTTTATGGTTCCGGCTTTTAGGGCAAATAATGTGTGGTCCTTGCCAGTTCCAACATTGGCTCCTGCTATAATCACTGTGCCTCGCTGTCGGACAATCACCGCACCGGCCTTAGCAATATCGCCATCATATAGTTTGGTGCCGAGATATTTAGGCCCAGAATCTTTAAGGTTTTTTGCGGAACCGCCCGCTTTCTTATGTGCCATATGGTTTAATTATTGAATCTTGATTATTCGATAAGGTCAAATTTAGAGTTACAGATGAGTTTAAACTATTTTATTAAAAAAATCAAGTAATTGTATTTTAGCCAATAGTCCACCATTGATTTATTACTATCTTTTATGTACCATTTAGGTGTCTTTAGTTAAGGTGGGTCGGTCTTTAACGTTATTAATTTGTACAAAAAATATGAATAGTAAATTAGTTTGGGTAATCGTTATAGTACTGGTTTTGATCGGTCTTTGGTACTGGTCAATGCCTTCAGCTCCGGTTACTCCTTCAGCTCCTGCATCGGCCGCTGATACAACTTCAGCTCCTGTTGTTCCAGCCGCTCCAGCTCCAACAAATTAGCTCTATGAAATTTAAGAAACAGCCTTCGTTAAAGACGAGGGCTGTTTTTTAAATAATAATTATATTGCTATTGACATACCAACATATGATCTGTTAGATTTATATGCAGTTAAAGTCCTTTAATAGCAGAGCAAACATGTTGTAAAACAGGTTTGCAAGAAAGGAGAGATGTTGATGGTTGCTCACATTCTTACTACAGTCAAAACCTTTGATCCCGTCGCTTTCATTGGCGAAGGCTGGAAAGTTCTCGAAGATGAGAGTGATAAGCGTACAGAGGCCCTGAATGAGGTCGATTTCACTAAGGTTAATTTCGAAAACGGTATCAAGTATGGGAAAAGATGGACGACCGGCAAAGAGAGGTTGAGGTTCCTCAGAGAGGGTGGCAACATCCTTCTCGGCGTTGAGACCCTTCTGGCCCTTTGGCAGGAGAAGGACCATACTACTCTGGAATGGATCCACGAGGAGAAGATTATCTACTACCTAGACTTCTTCGGAACCATTATCGCGAGTCCGCACAACCACCGCTTTGTGACGTGTCTCCGTCGCAGAGACACCAGGTGGTACTGTAGCCTCTCTTGTCTAGACTGTGAATGGCACGACGGCAACTTCTCTGTCTCTCTCACAAGTAAGTAGCGCCCTTTGAACTTCGCCACACTAGCCTAATCTTGGTCACTTTGACCTTCCGGCCCCGACTTTTGTCGGGGCTGTTTTTATTGTTTGTAGAGTCATTGCGAGCCGTGCGGAGCAATCTATGTGGCTATTTTGCAGAAAGAGATTACTTCGTTGCAGGCTCCTCGCAATGACAGGCCTAGAGTGTCATTGCCCTTGTGGTTGCTCGCAATCACATCAAAGCTGAGACAATAACACTGAAAAGTCCTAAATTCCTTTATTGCGGACTATAATGACGATTTAGAATTTAATAGATCACACTAATTTGACATACTGTAATATTTTGTGTTCAATGTACAGATGAATTCACCCTTTAAATTGGAATCGGAATTTAAGCCGACAGGCGATCAGCCCGAAGCTATAAAAAAATTAACGCAGGGTGTTCACGGCGATTTGGATCACCAGACTCTTTTTGGCGTGACAGGATCTGGTAAAACTTTTACCATTGCAAATGTGATCGCCAATATAGGTAAACCGACGCTTGTCATCGCGCATAACAAAACTTTGGCGGCTCAGCTTGCTCAAGAGTACCGTGAATTTTTTCCACATAATGCCGTTCATTATTTTGTATCTTATTATGACTACTATCAGCCCGAGGCTTACATGCCGATCACTGATACTTACATCGAAAAAGATGCGAAGATAAACGAAGAGATCGATAGGCTTCGACATGCTTCAACTCAGGCGCTATTATCACGCAAGGATGTCATTATTGTTGCCTCAGTTTCTTGCATATATGGTTTAGGAAGTCCGTAGGATTATGAGAAAGAAAATTTGAAAATAAAGACCGGTGCTAAAATTTCACAGCAAGACCTGTTTCAAAAACTGGTCTCAATTCACTTTCAAAGAACAAATTCCGATCTGACTCCTGGGACATTCCGCTCTTTGGGTAATAATGTTGAAATCATGCCGACTGGTGAGAAAATTATTTTAAGCCTTGATCTTTCGACTGAGGGTAGTGAGAGTTCTATATCAAATATAATGAGTATTGATCCGATCTCGCGCCAATTGATCGAGAAAATGGATCTGTTCTATCTTTTTCCTGCTAAGCATTTTTTGACTAATAAAAGCAAAAAGCGCGCGGCTATCAAATCGATCCGCGCCGAACTCGCGGCTCGTCTTAAGGAATTAAAAAAGGCCGGCAAGATTTTGGAAGCAGAGAGATTAAAAAGGCGGACAAGCTATGATCTGGCTATGATTGAAGAGGTTGGATACTGTTCTGGAATAGAAAACTATTCCAGACATTTGGCAGGTCGCATTGCCGGTTCACCGCCCGATACTTTGCTATCTTATTTTCCTAAAAAGGCCGACGGTTCGGCGGACTTCTTGACTGTGATTGACGAATCTCACGTTACAGTTCCGCAGATCAGCGGAATGTATGCAGGTGATCAAGCTAGAAAGAAAACCTTGATAGAGCATGGTTTCCGCTTGCCGTCAGCCCTCGATAATCGCCCGTTTACTTTCGAGGAGTTTAATGAAAGAGTGGGTCCTGTAATTTATACCTCTGCAACTCCCGCTGATTACGAAAAAAGTTTAAGCAAATCTCCCAATGGACAGATCGTCGAACAGATAATTCGTCCGACAGGATTGATAGACCCTGAGATAGTTGTCCGGCCGATTGTTGCTTCTGAAAAATACGGGGGACAAATACAGGACTTCATGAAAGAGGTGAATGATGTGGTTGGTAAGGGATTTAGAGTGATAGCCACAACTTTAACAAAAAAGATGGCCGAGGAGCTTTCAATCTATTTAAAAGATAAGGGGATAAAAGCCGAATATCTTCACAGTGATATAAAAACGATAGAAAGAATTCAGATCTTAACTGATTTTAGAAAAGGTAAATTTGATTGTCTGGTTGGAGTTAATCTTTTGCGCGAAGGACTTGATCTGCCAGAAGTCGCATTGATTGGAATTTTAGATGCAGATAAGGAGGGTTTTTTGCGTTCAGAATCATCGCTTATTCAAACTATAGGCCGAGCGGCACGGAATGTTTTTGGCCGCGTAATACTTTATGCTGATAAAATTACTGGCTCAATGAAAGCGGCAATCGATGAAACAGCAAGAAGAAGAAAGATACAGACTGAATATAATACTAAACATGGCATAACGCCGAAAACCATCATTAAATCTATCAAGGATATCACCGAAGGTATGGAATCAAAGCATAGCAAGACTGTCAATGCTTTGTTGGAGATTGATAAAAGGGTTTTTGCTAAAAATCCCAAAGCTCTGATTAAAGAAAAAGAATCCCAAATGAATGATGCCGTTAAACTTCTTGATTTTGAAACCGCGGCGATTTTGCGCGATGAAATAAAAATTTTGGCGCAAATGGCGGAAGGTCTAGACAATAAATAACAAGTATGTTATTTATGTGGTAGAAGGACTTTTAAGTTCAAGAAAGGGGTGAGGAATGCAGACCGAATTTAACCTCATGATCGACTACAGTCAGACCTTAGAGCAGATGATCGCCGCCGGCCGTTACGACTGGCCCAACAGCGAGATTATGGCCAAGCGCTTTTTTGTGAAGGAAGTGGGTAAGATCTTTCTCAAGGCAGAACTTGTCCACTTCAACCGGAACATCTCTTCAGGTGGAGTGGTTTTTGAACTCCGCAAGATGGGTAAGCGCCCCGCCACTATCGAAGAGCTCCTGGCCTTCGGGGCGCAATACCCCGAGATCCAGCGTGAGTTCCCGGTAGTTGCCCTCGGCTCCTCCGCGTGGATCTGCGGCCACTTCGTGACATACCTCTACGGGGACGGCTTCAAGCGGTGCCTGCGCCTCCACGGGAGGGGCGGCTGGTGGGGCGTCAGCTCTCGGTTCCTCGTTTTCGACAAGTAGGTTTTTGTCTCACTAGAAATGATTATCCCGACCCTTGGTCGGGATTTTTTTAATGTTAATGAGCAGTGTCATTGTTAGTGATAGCAGGGCGATCTACAGAGCTATATTTCTAGAAAGAGATTGCTTCGTCGCAGGCTCCTCGCAATGACAGGCCTAGAGTGTTATTGCGAGGAATGAAATGACGAAGCAATCTCTAATAGGATTGCCACGCTCCTTGCGCTCGCTCGCAATGAAGATTTAGAAAAAAGATAGTTTGACAAATGGGATTTTTAATGTAGATTCTAGTAGAGTTGTTGTTCGTTGAAAACACAAGGAGGACGAAGGAATGCACCTGGTCGGTCTGTTTTGGATAGGATGTATGATTTTTAATCACACCCTACTTTTCCGCCATGATGCCATGTTTGAAGATCTGCCACTATTGGCTAAGTCTTTCTGGTTGCTTTCCGGTCCTGTATTTTCTTTGCTGATCGTATTTTCAAGCTTCTTTATTAAAAGATGTTCTGAATGTCATCGCTGGCAAGCGGATTGTAACTGTCAAAAGGGAGGCCGAGATGTCATATAAGAAGATTGGAAATGTGACGCTTCTTCCTGATTGGAGGGGTCGTCCGAATTTTCAATCCGATCCAGATTTTGATTTTGCGAACAAGATATTTATATATGCGTCGTTTATTCCCAATCCAAGATTAAATCCCATGCATAATGATGCTGAGAAATGGATTGCCTATCATGATGAACAGAACATTGATCTATTTACATTGGGTGTTATAGATCTAGGGGTTTTATTGGAAACTGAATATGTTTGGGGCGTAGTGGAGTTTGCGCGCGAATTCGATGATCTTGAGTCAGCCCAAAGAGTGTTCCAACAGATGAAAGAATCAAAGAGCGGCTTGGCTGATTTCTATCTCTATAATAAAGGTAAGTTGATCGATAAGTATGACTGATGAAAAGAAGTTCACACTTGATGATCAGAAAGAATTGATTAAAAATCATTTAGAAGATCTGTATGAATTAGAAAAAAGGTTGCGTGAATTTGCTGATGCAATTTTTCGAGCCAGATATGGATTTGACGCGCTCTTTATTGATGAACTGCAAACTGATGTCCACATGCTGATTCATAAGATTTTCATTTCTTCCAAGCTGTCTAAGAAAAGTTAGTTGATACTGCCCCGATATGCGGGGCTTTTTTAATTCAAATTGAAGGGTGCCGGCGGATTTGCACATTTATAAAACATAATGTATAGTTTTGCAATGTCAAAAGAGCCTAAATTCGAAAAAAGCGACAAAATAATCGTTCGAGGCGCCCGGACTCATAATCTTAAAAATATTACTGTTGAAATGCCGCGCGATAAAATGGTCGTCTTCACGGGACTTTCCGGTTCAGGAAAATCTTCATTGGCCTTCGATACAATCTTTGCCGAAGGACAGCGACGATATGTCGAATCACTATCTTCTTATGCTCGCCAATTTTTAAGACAGTTTCAGAAGCCGGATGTTGATGAGATCATCGGTTTATCTCCGGCTATCTCTATAGATCAAAAAGCGCATTCATCGAATCCGCGATCTACAGTCGCGACGATTACAGAAATTTACGACTATTTGAGAGTATTTTTTGCGCGTATTGGCCGCCCTCACTGTTTGATATGCGGACAGGAGATTAGGCGACTATCAAATGATGAGATTGTGGATTTTATTATTGATAAAATAAAAAAACATAATCTCGAAGATAAAACTAAAGAAAATCAGATATCACGATTGATGATCTTCGCGCCAGTTGTTCGCGGACGAAAGGGTGAATATTATCAACTGCTTTATGATTTGCTTGGAAAGGGGTATACGCAGGTCAAGATCGATGGCGTTGTTTATAAATTGCGCGAGCAGATAATTTTGGACAAAAATGTTCGGCACGATATAGATGTTTTGATTGATGAAGTTTCCTTGCTTGAGGGACCGACTGGCCAGACGACAATTTTAACCAAAGAAAAAATTGTTAAGGATAGATTGGCGGAAGCGATTGGAATAGCTTTAGCTCAAGCGGACGATACGGTAAAAATTGTTTTTAATATGGATCAAGGTCTGGTTGTTTTATCGGGACTTGGGCCTAAGTGGGAAGAGATCGGCATGTCCGCGAAATATACTTGTCCGCGCGATGGCTTTTCATTTATGGAAGTTGAACCCCGATTATTTTCATTTAATTCGCCTTATGGTGCGTGCGAGGTTTGCCATGGACTTGGTACCAAAACACTCTTTGGCGATGAGGTATGCGATGCCTGCAAGGGAAAAAGATTGAGACCAGAAGCGCTTAATGTTATAATCGTGGAGAAAAATATAGTTGATGTTAGTTCACTTTCCATCAGAGAAGCTTTTGACTATTTTTCTGGTTTAAAACTTACAGAAAGAGAGATTGGAATCTCATCAGTTGTGACGCGAGAAATTCAAAGTAGAATCAAGTTTATGCTTGATGTCGGATTGGATTATCTGTCTCTTGATAGGCGAGCGGGGACATTATCGGGCGGAGAAGCTCAAAGGATCCGCCTAGCATCACAGCTAGGTTCCCGACTTGTGGGTGCGTTGTATGTTTTGGATGAACCGACGGTGGGATTACATTCTCGCGACAATGATCGATTAATAAAAACACTAAAAGATCTTCGCGATCTTGGGAATACAATCATTGTGGTTGAACACGATGAAGACACGATTTTTGCTTCTGATCATTTAATTGACATAGGTCCAGGTGCTGGAGTGCACGGCGGAGATGTTGTGGTTGCTGGACCGACAGATGAGCTCATAACTAATAAAAAGAAAAAGTCGTTAACGTTAGATTATCTGCGCGGTGATGCCAAGGTTGAAGTGCCGGAAAAACGCCGAGATAAAGAGATGGGCTCTTTGAAAATTGCTGGCGGCAAGATTTTTAATATTTCAAATCTTAATATTGAAGTGCCGCTCGGCAGATTGATCTGTTTAACTGGTGTTTCCGGTTCGGGAAAGTCATCGCTTATGGATGAGATTATTTACAAAAATCTTCACCATAAATTTGAAAGAAAGCGCGGCAATGAACCGCAAAATTGTAAAAATTTCCTCGGCACAGAATATGTTTCAAGGGTAGTCTCGATTGATCAATCGCCGATCGGCAGAACGCCCCGATCTAATCCGGCGACTTATACCGGCGCTTTTACACATATTCGAGATATGTTTGCAGAGACAGTGGACGCAAAAGTAAAAGGCTTCAGATCTAACCGTTTTTCTTTTAACGTTAAGGGTGGTCGCTGCGAAACTTGCGAGGGCAATGGTCAGATCGCTGTCGAGATGCATTTCTTGCCTACTGTTTATGTTCCGTGCGATGTATGCGGAGGCAAAAGATTTAATCGCGAGACTTTGGAGATCAAATATAAAAAGAAGTCAATTCATGACGTGCTTAAAATGACAGTTGAAGAGGCTTCAAAATTTTTTATAGATATTCCGGCGATTTCCGATCGTTTGAGAATTTTAAATGAAGTTGGGCTTGGTTATCTTGAGCTTGGCCAATCTGCAACAACTTTGTCCGGCGGCGAATCTCAGCGTGTTAAAATAGCGTCGGAACTATATCGTCCCGGACTTTTTAAAACGGTCTATCTATTAGATGAGCCTACAATTGGTCTGCACTATGAAGATGTTAAAAATTTAGTGGAAATATTACAGCGTCTCGTAAAACATGGTAATACGGTCATTGTTATAGAACATAATATGGATGTCATAAAATGCGCCGATTATCTTATTGACATGGGGCCGGAAGGTGGGGATCAGGGCGGAAAGGTTGTAGCTCATGGTACGCCGGAGGACGTAGCCAAAAATCCGAAGTCTCACACGGGACATTATTTAAAAAAGGTTTTGAAGAAAAGATAGTACAACTTTGCTACGTTGATATTTAATGATATTATCGGGATCAGAAACGGTTCGTTGACTGATGGGAGGTTCTAAATGTTTGGCCCGGCTATAGTTTTAATCAGTTTACTTATCGCTTTTGTTATAGAGATCTATTTGTACTATCTGGGTGAATCTGAACATGTTCGAATGATCGTCAGACTTTCTATGCTTAATGGTCTATTTTTTGGTATTGGAGTTCTAATGATCTGGCTCGATTATTTCCGCAAATATTTAAAGGAGGATTAAAATATGGATGAATCGCGAATCCGTAAGGTGTGGGTCGCCAACTGCCCAGTCTGTAATTGCCTCATGGAAATATCTGGTGGAGAAAAAACCGTTCGCGATATCGAAATTCTTGAGCCGGAAATAACTTGTCCACATTGCCATAATCGCTTTACTGTTTTTGAAGGCAGATTAGATAAATTGAATGAATTTAAAAATCCCGTGGCTTAAAAATTGCAATGACCCGACTTGATACTATGTCGGGTTTTTTAATTCAAATTTATCTATTTTGGTCCTCTTGATTTTTAGTGCAATAGCTTTTGAACCCGTCAATTTACCTAGTTCATGTGCAATGGAACGCATATAGGCGCCACTCGAACAATTTATGCGCAACCTTACAACCTCGAAGTCTTTTGGCGCTGAATCGTTAAAAAAATTTCGCCACTTTTGTTTTATTGCCTCTTGCCTGAAATCACCGGCAACTAGATCAATAGATTTGTAAATATAGTTTTCAAAATCTCGTTTATTGATTTTATAATTGTCTAAAAAAACAATGGAGTAAATTTCAGCATTTTGAGTCGGAATTTTTATCTTATCGAGCTGGCCCTTCTTGGCCCATTCAAAAAGCGGTACGCCATCGACAGGTTTTGATGAGTATGGAGGATAGGGGAGTTTTATTTTGCCTTTAAAATTTTTTATCGTTTCAATAAGTAGATTGTGATTATTTGCGATGTTAAATTTGCCGCTAAATTTTGAAAGCATCCCCAAAATATCATAACTGTCTGTTTCAACACCAAAAAGAACATCGATTTCATACTCCTTGTCTAATCCAAGATATTTTGCGCGGTCTTTATTTTCATCTCCGACTAGTACAAGCAATAATCCTTCTGCCATTGGGTCGAGTCGGCCGGCATAACTAAGCTTGGTATCGACAAGTTCTGGCTGATCGCATCTAAGTTGGTCCAGTGCTTGGAGGGGCGTTTGGCCTACCGGTTTATTGATCAAAAAAATTTTCCGCATCGTGTCATTCTTAATTATTCTGTTACTTTTGGCAATGTGGTAATATTATAAATGCTATGCTCACAAGAGTTGCGGTTTTAAGAGGTGGACCGAGTTCCGAATATGATGTGTCTCTAAAAACAGGGGCTGGGGTTTTGTCTGCGCTTGCATTACCTATCGATGGACAAGGAGTTAAGTATAAAACAAAAGATATTTTGATTACAAAAGATGGTATGTGGCATATGGATGGTCTTCCGACAACACCTGAAGGGGTAAGTAGAAATGCTGATGTCGCCTTTATTGCCCTACATGGTGAGTATGGTGAAGATGGACAAGTTCAGAGAATACTTGATAAGTTTAAAATTCCTTATACCGGATCAGAACCATGGCCGTCATCGGTCGCTCTTAATAAAGCTCTTACCAAAGATCATTTCAAAAAGAACGGCATTCGCACGCCTCATGGATTGTTGGTTAAGAAGAGTGATGATATTGAGGTAGTAACAGCTAAAATTTTTACCAAAATTTCTCCCCCATGGTTTATTAAGCCTAATAATGGCGGATCATCGATAGGCGCTGGTTTGTGCAAAAATAGAGAACAATTAACTTTCGCTCTCAAAGAGGCATTTAAATTTTCAGATCATGTATTGGTTGAAGAGGCAATAAGCGGTAGGGAGGCCACATGCGGTGTGATCGATGATTTTCGGGATAAAAAATATTATCCGCTTTTTCCCATTGAGATTATCAAGCCCAAAGTTCGCGATTTTTTCGATTACGAATCAAAATATGACGGTTCTACGCAAGAAATTTGCCCGGGTAATTTTACACAGCAAGAGAAAGAGATCATGCAAAACGCAGCTGTAAAGATTCATAAGTCTTTGGGTTTGAGACATTACTCACGCGCTGATTTTATTGTTTCGCCGCGCGGAATTTACGCACTGGAAGTAAACACTTTGCCGGGATTAACTTCTGAATCATTATTCCCTAAAGCTATGGCAGCGGTTGGATGCAGTTATGGCGGGTTTTTAGATCATCTTATTTCTCTAACTTTAAGAAAAAAGTAAAATTAAAAGCCCCTTTAAGGGGCTTGCGGCTTACAATAGTTCACCGACAGGGTTTTCTTCGTGCTCTGAAGGCTGCGGATCTTCATAACCTAATTCTTGAGTAATTCTATAGGTGTTCTCGCAAATCTCCTCTATATTTTTAGTTTTTAATGTTAGAGGCTTAAATTTAGGTTCGAAAGTTATACCTATGTTAAATATGCCCTGTTGACCCTGAGGTATCGGTAAAAATTTAATTAAAACTCTATCGCTAAAATCAGTTTCCTTTCCGTCGGGATATTGGCCGGTAACACTCAATATTATATTTGGATTAATGGCGAATTCTATCGTCATGATGACTATCATCTTCTCCTCCTTGAATGTTTTTATCAACGATCAAATCTCTCCAAAGGTTACTACAAAATATTCTCAGCATCAATCTTGACCAAAAATCTTTTTGGCAGGGACATTAAGATCTCAAGCAGATTAGAATAAGGATGCTCCTCGCTTCTGGTGAGAGAATCAGAGTTCAATGGCGGCCACCTTTCCGGATCGATTTTTAATAGAATATTCACCCGTTCCTTGTTGTTTATTTTTTCTATAAAAGCATTGAATTTGTCCGGTTGATAGTTGTGCAAAAATCTTTCTAACTGCAACATCTCTTTATTGGTAGTATTGGCTGGTCCCTCGGCGGTTATTTTTATTAATATTTTAAACGGAGGATAAGAAAATCTTTTTCTTTCACGTATCTCTTCACGATAAAATTCAAGAAGATCGCCGTTAATAACATGGGTAAAGACCCGCTCATCTGGCTTGCGCGTCTGGATCAAAAATCTTTTAAGCGTTTTGATCCTTAATCTCATCAATAGATTGAATACATTTTCGTTTATCCGAAAATCAGGAATGGAAAAAAGCGTATCGACGGATATAACTGCGACTGTATCAATCTCTTCGTTGAGATAGTTTAAAACCATTTCCGTCCCCACAAGAATTGCTCCCGGTGTTTTCAAAAAATCATTAACGATTGATCTGGCTTGCTTGTAATTCTTTGCAATATTACTATCTATCCTAAATATCTTAATTGCGGGAAAAACTGTCCGAATTTCTTCTTCAACTCTTTCGGTTGCAATTCCAAGAACTTTTAATTTCCAACTCGAACATTTGAGGCACTTGACATCTGTGGATGATCTCGCGCCACACTTATTGCAGTAAAAAACATTTTCACCTCGAATAGAAGAGTAGAGGAGCATTGGTAAACTACAATTATCACAGATAATTATTTCACCACAGTCTGAACAAACTGTAGAAGTCCCCAATCCTTTTCTTGTGCAAATCAGAAGTGAATGTTCACGTTTTTCAAAAGCCTCCAAAATCGCCCTTTTAACTTTCGGGCTCAAAATGGGATCATCGCCCTTAGATTTGCGCATATCTATTACCTCCTGATAAATATTTTTGGAAAATCTATACTTAAGCGGAGACTCTTGAATAAAGCCTCCGGTTTCGGAATTGTAAATATCTTCGATTCGCGTGATAGAATCGCCAAGAATTAGGCGCGCCGGCCTTTTTTTTGCTAGAATCTCCGCAAATTTCCTCAAATCTAAAAATGGTCTCGACATAGTTTTATAAAACTGCGAATTTTCTTTATCAATGATGATTGTGCCGACATCTCCACGTGGTAATGACAAAAAGATAGGTGTTGAAACTATTAAAATCGGATGATTTTCCGACAAGGCATTATTCCATCTTTCGGAGATAATTTTTGCCGATAGACGACTATGCATGATGACTGTATAACCTTCGATTCCGCGTTTAAGAATTTCACCATACTCTTCAACATCATGGATCGTTGGCAGGATAAATACCACAGAATGTTTGCGTGCAAACTCTTCCCTTATTAGGCTTTTATAAAATGAATAACGGTCCTCGTTTAACATGCCAAGAACTGAAACTTCAAAGCGGCGATTTTTTACTTCTCCAAACTCTAATTTATCCTTTTTGCCAAAATGATGACTCTCCCAATCCGCAAGGATCGTTCGCGGAGTAAGTAGGCGAATTATTTGGCCGGATGATGAGGCGAAATATTTGGCCGCTTCCGCAGAAGCATCAACAAAATCCTGAAGATAGGTTTTTTGATGCAGAATTTTTTTGATTTTTTTAAATCCGAATTCAGAAATCTTGATCTCCGATTTTAGGGTATCGGCCGGTCTGACTGAAGTTACAATACCAAGAGTATCTTTGTTTCTGATTGAAATAACGACCATATTGCCGGTCGAAATTTCTTTTGTTGTAAAGTAGGTTAAATCCTCATTCAATAGGGTCTTACTAATGGGAGCAACCGTAACAATTTGAACATTTTCCACTCCTAAAGAGTATCATCAAGCAGACTTATTCTGCTCTTGCTACATTATTAACTTAGTGTTACTCTTTGGCAATGAAAAAAGCGTGGCTGATATAAAAAAGATCAAGGTGTTCGTAGCAACATACACGAATGAGGGGCTTAAGTTTCAAATGGTTTTAGGCCCTCTGAAATTTGAACCGAGCAAGAGGGGGACGTCCGACAGCCACGATCTAGACCAATACCGCCCGATTTGCCAGTTATTTGCCCCGGTGGCGAGCTTTGTCCCGAGGATCGACACTCTTTTTCCCCATCTTGTGTCTTGACCAAGCCGTTTGAACAAATTTGAACCCTTGGCGTGATTCGCTTAACTTAAGCAAATATGACCGGTCATTCCTCCGGAGGAAATTCCTCTTTGACTCTTTCCCGAAGATCATGCGTGTTCCCATGACTAAGCAATCCCAAATAAGAAGCCACTGACGACTTGCTTTGTTTCCGTCTTAAATTCCGAAACATTCTCTTTTTTGTTGACTTACATGCGAATTCCCATCTCCTTTATTAAAAAATGAATTTTTGCTAAAGTAAGGTCATGGAAAAGCATCCGTTACACCTCAAAAACCCAGAATTGCAGACCTCCCCGGAGGTCAATCGAGCCGTCGAGCGGCAGGAGGATCGCACGGGCGAAAAAGTTCCAAATGACCCGGCCGAACGCATAGAGGCTTACATGGATCGTCTCGAGAACATCTTTCTCAATCCGGACGAACGTAAGCGCGAGCGTAACCTCGAAATGTTCCGGAACAAGATATATGATGCGCTTATTATAAAAAAGGAGAATTTTCCGGACAGCTACTTTGAACTCCAAAAACGCATAGCGCGAGAACGCGGACAAGCCGTCGAGGAAATTCCGGAAAACGTCCGCGAACAGATGATGGATGTCGCCATCGAAGATCAGAAAGCGTCCCTTGACGCATGGATGGATTATCTTACTTCAGACGATGCCGTATATCCGGCGTGGTTCAAATATTTCGTTTGGAGAAACGTCACCAAACTTTCCCAATTCGACAAAGAACGCGGCGAATTCAAAAAACGCACCGACAGCACGGTCGCTCCGTATCCGGATATATACCGCGAACCGCTGGCGCAGATCGCCGACATTTACGAAAAAGTAAAAGCGGACAATAAGAATCTCAAAGAGCCCGAAATCAGAGAAGTTTTCTCGAAGAAATTTCCCAATCTGTATGCCGAACTTATTTCAAAATCTCTGGCCGCTTCGATGGAGAACCGCGAAGAAATTCGCGGCGAATGGATAAAATATGAACAGGGGAGAGACGGCGATGCGGAGAGACTTTTTCAGTCGCTTGAGGGCAAAGGCACCGGTTGGTGCACGGCCGGATATTCGACGGCGCAAACGCAAATAGAGAGCGGTGACTTTTATGTGTATTACACCAATGATTCCAGCGGTGCGCCCACTCAACCGCGCCTTGCCATTCGCATGGACGGAAACAGCAGGATCGGTGAAGTGAGGGGCATTTTGCCGCATCAAGGCGTGGAGCCGGTCATGCAGGAAGCTCTTGACAGCAAGCTTTCGGAATTCGGAGCGGAAGCCGACGCTTATCGCAAGAAAAGCGAAGACATGCGAATGCTCACCGCTCTTGAGAAAAAACGCGAGAGCGACGAAGCCTTCACCAAGGATGATCTTATTTTGCTGTACGAAATAAATGGAACTATCGAAGGCTTCGGTTACCAGAAAGACCCGCGTATCGCCGAACTTCGAGAAGGGAGAAATGCCGAGGAGGACATGCTCGTAATTTTTGAATGCGGGAGAGACGAGATCGCTCACGTCCCAAGCCAAATAAACGAAAACACCAAAGCATACGTCGGTCAGCTCGAACCGGGCATATTCCAGAGACTGCCGGAGAATCTTGAACATGTGTACACATCATTTCCCGACAAGAAAATTCGCAGGGAGAATGTCGAAATAGGAGGCAAGTCGGCCGAGCAATTGATATCCGAAATGGAGGCGGCCGGCATCAACATTTCAGACTATGCCCGAAGTATGCTGCTCAACAAAAAGGAATTTATTCCGACGGCCAATCCGGAAGACATGACGCTTATTCGTCTTACGGTCGCCGATCTTGGATTCAAAAGCAATGCGACAACTGATCAAATATACGAACGAGCTCAAGCTCTCAGTTTGGAATTGTGTCCTACCGATACCGGTCCAAACTATCGCTTGAAGTATCGCAACCAACCTTTAAATGAGTGGATTTACATGGGCATGGAGCAAATCACCGACTCCGACGGCTACTCGCGCGTGTTCGACCTCGGGCGCGACGGCGACGGTTTGTGGCTGCGCGAGGCTTGGGCGCGTCCCGGCCGCGCGTGGGCTCCGGATGACGAGTTCGCGTTCCGTCTCCGCAAGTCTGAATCTTAGACCTTTTGTTTCTTTATAATTCTTGACCCTTTGGCACTTGGACTCTTTGATCCTTTGCATTCGCTTGCGGAGCAAGCTCGCGCCAATTTTTAAGAATTTGCATTAAAACAATCAAGGATGGTACTTTTAATTCCGGGGCCACTTAGGCCCGGTGAACGAAATGAATATGGCAAGAATTTGGAATAAACATAAACAAATAAATACCCCTCTTAAGAGAAAGGTCTTCGTGGGAATGTCTGGTGGTGTGGATTCTTCTGTTTCGGCGGCTCTATTGAAAAAGGCGGGTTATGATGTTACTGGTGTTTTTATAAAAACATGGTCGCCTGATTGGTTGCCTTGCACATGGAAAGAAGAAAGGCGCGATGCCATGCGTATAGCGGCAAAACTACAGATCTCGCTTCTAACTCTTGATCTCGAAGAAGAATACAAAAAGGGTGTGGCTGAATACATGATTGAGGGATATCGCAAGGGGATAGTCCCGAATCCTGACGTCATGTGCAATAAAATAATAAAATTTGGAGCTTTTTTTGACTTTGCTATGAAGCAGGGTGCTGATATGGTGGCAACGGGTCATTATGCAAATGTTACTCGAGATAATTCGGATGTCGAAATTTTTAATCTCATTAAATCTAAGGATGTTGAAAAGGATCAAACATATTTTCTTTGGACTCTCGGTCAAAAACAGCTCTCGCGGACTCTTTTTCCGATTGGCAATCTTTTAAAGTCCGATGTTAGGAAATTAGCTAAAAAATTTGAATTGCCAAATGCGGAGAAAAAAGACAGCCAGGGATTATGCTTCATGGGCAATATTAATGTTAAAGATTTTTTAAAACATTATATTCAAGAAAAAGAAGGAGATGTGTTGGATGAACGAGGTGAAGTGATCGGCAAGCATAATGGCGCAACTTTTTTTACCATCGGCGAACGTCATGGTTTTACGATTGATAAAAAAGGTGCGGATGATAAGCCGTATTATGTGATCACCAAGGAGATAGATAAGAATATTTTAGTTGTTTCCAATAAACAAAATGATGGAAAAATTATAAAGGATACGGTGGTTGTAAAAGATGTAAATTGGAATACTGATATTCCGCCTGAGTCAAAGAAAAAATATCAGGCACGGATACGTTATCGCCAGGAACTGCAAAATTGCACCCTTCATGAACTCTCTAACGGTAATTATCAAGTTAAATTTGAACAAGGCCAGATAGCACCCTCTAGCGGGCAGTCAGTAGTCTTTTATTTGAAAAATAGTTGCCTCGGTGGGGGAGTAATCGTATAATAAAAAACTATGACATCAAAAGAGATTAGGCAACGATTTCTGGATTTTTTCAAGAAGAGAGGGCATACAATTCTACCCTCGGCCTCGTTAGTGCCGGAGAATGATCCATCTGTGCTTTTTACGACCGCTGGCATGCAGCCGTTAGTACCATATCTGCTCGGCGCTAAACATCCTGCCGGAACCAAGCTTGCCGATAGTCAAAAATGCGTTCGAACCCAAGACATAGATGAAGTTGGCGATAATACCCACGACACTTTTTTTGAAATGCTCGGTAATTGGTCGCTCGGAGATTATTTTAAAAAAGAGGCTATTCAATGGAGCTATGAATTTATAACGTCAAAAGAAGAGGGGCTTGGATTAGATCCGACAAGGCTTTATGTTACGGTTTTTGAGGGGGATGAAAATGCACCTCGCGATGATGAATCATGCGAAATCTGGAAATCTCTCGGTGTTCCGGAACATCGAATCTATTTTCTTGGAGCAAACAAAAACTGGTGGAGTGCTGGCGATAATGGCCCATGCGGACCGGACACTGAGATGTTTTATGATGTGACCGAAGAGGGTCTTGGTGATATGACAAAAGAGCAATATCTTGCAGCGGATGATAAACAGCAAGTGGTTGAATTCTGGAATGACGTATTTATGGAGTTTGAGAAGAAAGACGGCGGAGTTACAGGCAAACTTAAAAATAGAAATGTTGATACTGGGGCGGGATTAGAAAGAGTTACCATGCTGATGCAAAAGAAGAATAATATTTTTGAGACCGATCTTTTTTTGCCGTTAATGAACAAGATCGATGAATTTTCTAATGTTAATGATATTAAGGCAAGACGCATTGTCGCCGATCACATTCGTACGGCGGTTTTTATGATTGGCGATGGGGTAATTCCGTCGAATACAGATCGTGGATATATTTTGCGAAGACTTTTGCGCCGAGCTGTCAGATATGCCGATAAGTTACAAATGAAGCCAGGTTCGCTTTTCTGGCTAGCTGGAACTGTGCCGTCAATATATGGCGATATCTATCCAAATATCACCGATACCATTGAAAATATCCAGAAAGCTATTGATGCAGAGGAACATAAATTTCGCGAAACTTTGGAGAAGGGCATGGTTGAATTTGAAAAACTCTTTTCAAAAAACAGGTCTATTGACTCTGTCGAAGCCTTTAGTCTGTTCACAACCTTTGGATTTCCTGTTGAGTTGACCAAAGAACTTGTACATGAAAGGGGCGGTAAGATAGACCTGTCCGACTTCAACAAGATGATGAAGGCTCATCAGGACATTTCGCGCTCCGGTTCAGAAAAAAAATTCAAAGGCGGGCTTGCCGATCATAGCAGAGAAACAGTTCGACTTCACACTGCTCATCATCTATTGCTGGCGGCTCTGCAAACTATTTTAGGCTCAACTGTTCATCAGCGCGGCTCAAATATCACATCTGAACGTCTGCGAATCGATTTTTCTTTTGAACGCAAAATGACCGATGATGAAAAAAAGAAGGTTGAAGATCTGGTAAATGGTTGGATAGTTGAGAAAATTCCGGTTATTCGACGTGATATGCCTAAGACCGAGGCCGAAGCGCTTGGTGCCGAGCACGAGTTCGGTGCAACTTACGGAGATATTGTTTCGGTTTATTTTGTCGAAAGACCAGATGGTGCCAGAGTTTCTAAAGAGTTCTGCGGTGGTCCCCACGTTGCCAACACAGGTGAATTGAGCCATTTTAAAATTTTAAAAGAAGAAGCGGTGGCTGCTGGCATAAGAAGAATTAAAGCTGTTCTCGAGTAGGTGGCTATCCACAGACCAATCAGACAGAAAAGGTATATAATTGTCTTATGAATGCGGCTATTATTGATATTGGTAGCGGTAGTGTTGCTTTAGCCTTGGTTGAGCTGGAAAAAAATAAAGCTCCTAAAATAAAATTTTCTCGCCGGTATGATTTCCGAATGGATTCGGACCTCAATCTAGACAGAATTGTAAGCCAAACATTGACCGGCTTAACTGGTTTGATATTAGAACTACAAAATTCCGGCTTTAATCCTCCTGAAAAGATCTTCTGTTTTCTTTCTTCTCATCTCATAGCTTCACAAACTCGGATAATCAAAGCCAATTTTAATCAGCCTAGGAAGATAGATCAATTAATGATCGATGAGCTTATAAAAGGGGACCTCGATAAATTCAAAATCGATAATGGCGGTACGCTTGGAGATAAAAATACGATCATTATAGAAAAAAAGATCATGCGAGTGAGGTTGAATGGCTACGAAGTTTCGAAATTTAAAAACAAAAACGCTACTGCTATCGAAATATCAATGTTATTAACTCTAACCTCAGTTAAAATTTTTGATCAAATTAAAGAGCTTATCATTGGAGCATTTCATAATAAAGAATTGGAAGCGCATTCTTTTTCTTTGGCATTATTTACCGTTATAAGAGATTTATGGGAGGCGGACAGGGATTTTATATTTATGGATATAGGTTCGGAAATTACAGATATTTGCCTAACAAGGGGCGCGGCGCTCGAGAGTTCCACTTCATTTCCAGTCGGTAAAAATAGTTTAATTCGCTCGATGATCGATCAAACAAATACCAATCAAAAAGTCGTCGAATCAATGCTTAATAACTACGCCGCCGACCCGCTCGATAGCCGAATTAGAAGATATGTTAAGGATAATTTGAATCAGGCTGGTAGGCGCTGGATGGATCTCATCTATTCAGCCATGTCCAAGCTGGATGGGCAAAGTAAATTACCTGCAGATCTTATCTTATTGGCCGACAGAGATTCTTCGGCGATTTTTGAGGAATTAATCGGCCAGATCAAGTTATCGAATCTGACAATTTTAAATAAAGAACCGAATTTGAAAAAACTTTCTGGCGATGAGTTGAGAAAATTTTGTGAGAATAAAAGCGGTGCAAGCGATGATATCTTTCTTTCTATCTTATCAATATACGTTAGTAAGTTATTAAATTAATAATATGAGCAAAAAATTCATACAGGATGTAGTTTCTCGAAATAACTCACATGATGATGGGAATGAACGTCAGGATTTCGAGGTTCATCACCATCATAGGCACAAAAGAAAAGGCATCATGACTGCTTTTTATGTTCTAATTAGTTCCATATTTGTAATTGGGATCTTTGTAGCCATTTCATCTACCTACTCCAATGTTGTCGTTAAGGTTACGACAACAAAAAAAGATGTTTCGGTAAATGATTCAGTAATATTAACAAAAGACGGCTTAAATGGGGCGCTAAAATACGATATTATGGCACTGGATGCTACTGAATCGGGGTCGTTACCCGTAAGTGGAACTAAAAACGTACAAACAACAGCGGTCGGAAGTGTAACGATTTACAATTCATACAGTAAATCAACTCAGACTTTAGTTTCAGGGACCAGACTTCAAACAAAAGATGGCTTGATCTATAAAATAGAAAAAACAGTCAATGTGCCGGGAATTTACATGACTGGAGATAAAACTTTCCCCGGATCAATTGATGTTTCAGTTAGGGCAAGCCAACCAGGACAAAAATATAACATCCCTCCTTCTGATTTTACGATCCCCGGTTTTTCCAATAGTCCCAAATTCCTCAAGATCACCGCCCACTCTAAGAATAATATTTCCGGTGGATTTATAGGTGAGGTTAAAACAGCAACCCAGGCCAGCATCGACGAAATGCGTTCTCGGCTTCAAGACACCATAAAACAAAAATTAACCCAGAAAGCCTTGCTTCAGGCACCCAAGGATATGATAGTTTTTAATGATGCTATGACTATAAATTTTACTGATAATGCGATCAACAATTCAATCCAAGTTGATACTGACAGCAAGGGTACCAACCTTACTGTAAAAGGCACACTTAATGCAATATTAATAAGTATCAACGATCTTAAAAAACTTATTATAAAAAACGACATAGGCAGTGCTGGTAAAGATGCAAATATTGTTCTAAGCGGTATGAATGACCTTAATTTTAAAATAGCTAATAAGGATAAATTAAATCTATCTTTAGCGCCATCAATATCGGCAACCATTCAAGGGAATTTAACAGCTGTTTGGGATTTTGATACAGATGCTTTGAAGGCCAAGCTGATCGGTATTAAAAAATCCAACTACCAGGAGATGTTTAAAGAGTTTAATGTGATTGAGAAGGCAGAGGCAATCTTTACGCCTTCTTGGGCATTTTCATTCCCCAACGACCCTTCGAGAATAGAAATCGATAAGAATTTTATCAATTAATAAAGATAATGGATGAATAGCTTGACTTCAAATAGATTATTCTGCTATTATGTCCGAGCAATTTGAATATGGAAAAAATCCTTGAAAAAGGCCACATGGACCAGGAAGTAGACGGTGTTGTGGTTGAAGCCTTACCCAATATGATGTTCCGAGTTGATATCGGCGATGGCAAAATACTTTTGGCTTATCTTGCCGGTAAGATGAGAATGAATAGGATTAAAGTACTGATTGGGGATCGAGTTAGAATTAAGCTCGACATCTACGGTGAAAGAGGCAGGGTTATAAGAAGATATTAATAGAAGATTTAGTTAATAAGGAATGAAAGTACGATCAGCATTAAAGAAATTATGCGCAAAATGCAAGATGGTCCGGAGGAAAGGCTGTCTATTCGTAGTGTGTTCAAACCCAAAACATAAACAGCGACAGGGATAATATTAAGTAATTTATTAAAAAGAAAAAGAAATGAGGATCTCAGGCATAACAATCCCAGATAATAAAAGGCTCGAAATCGCCCTAACGGCTGTCTATGGAGTCGGCAGAAGCTTGGCTCAAAAAATGCTAGACGAACAATCTATTCCTTATAGCACTAAGGCATCAGAACTATCAGCTGATCAGGAAAATAATCTAAGAAAGAGAGTAGAATCTGAAAAGATTGAGGGAGACCTAAAACGTATCGTTGCCGGCAATATCAAGCGCCTCAAGGACATTAAGGCATACAGGGGATTAAGGCATGCTAAAAATTTACCTTCTCGCGGTCAAAGAACTAAAACTAATTCACGAACTAGGAGAGGAAACGTCCGAAAGACAATGGGTTCGGGAAGAAAGAAGGTTGAAAAGAAGTAAAACTAATATAAAAACACAGCAATTATGCCAAAGAAAAAAGATACTGAACCAAAAGATGTTAATGCGGAAACTGCCGAGCAGAAGCCGGTTGTTAAAAACGCCAAGCAGAGATTTTCATCCGGAACTCTTTATGTTCAGGCTACTTACAACAACACAAAACTTCTTTTGACTGATAATGACGGTAATGCCATAGCGTCTTCTTCTAGCGGTGCCCTGGGATTCAGCGGTGCCAAGAAGGGTACGCCATTTGCGGCCGCAAAAGTTGGAGAATTGATCGGAGATAAGGCTATCGCTATCGGCATAAAAGACGCCAATGTTGTGGTTAAAGGTGTCGGTGCGGGACGAGAATCAGCCATAAGAGCTTTTTCATCAAAAGGTATAAATATTTCCGCGATTCGAGACGAGACCCCAATTCCGCATAATGGCCCAAAGCCTAAGAAGCCAAGACGAGTATAATTCCGGATAATTTAATAATCAGAAACAATGTTAGTAGAAAGAAAATATAAAATTTGTAAAAGACTGGGTGACGGCATTTTTAATAAATGTCAGACGCCGGCTTTTTCCCGAGCTGCCGCCCCAAAAAAGAATTCTCTCAAGAAACGTGCTCCTCGAGCCCGATCTGAATATGGCAATCAGCTCATAGAAAAGCAGAAGGTGCGATATACATATCTGATTCGAGAAAGGCAGTTTTCTAACTATGTTGAAAAAGCAACAAAAATGAAAGGAGTAAATTCTTCTGAACAACTCTACAAGTTTCTGGAAAAAAGACTGGATAATGTTGTATATAGAGCCGGTTTAGCGCCATCAAGAGCCGGATCAAGACAGTTGGTGTCTCACGGCCACATCTTAGTTAATGGTACAAGAGTTACAATTCCGTCCTATCAACTTGTTACAGGCGATAAGATTTCAATCAGGCCAGGTAGTAAGGACAAAACAGTTTTTAAGGGTTTATCTGATAAGCTAAAAAACTACAAAATGCCGAAGTGGCTTAAGTTCGATCCAAACCTGATGGAAGTTGAGGTTATATCAGAGCCAAATGCGCTTGATTCTGGCTCGACTTTGAACCTAAACTCAGTTATGGAATTTTATAGTAGAACCTAGTTAGGAAATACAGACAATAGCTGGCTCAGAAAATATTTGGCAGTAGAACTTGCAAAAATCAAACAAATAGTTTATAATGCGTAACTAAATATTTAATATTTTTTTAAAAAATATGCCAAATTATAACATTGTTCTCCCATCAAAACCTCGCGTAGTTTCTGAGGCAGATTTCAAGGGCGTTTATGAAATCGATGGACTCTATCCGGGATACGGCCATACATTAGGAAATTCCTTGAGAAGGATAATTT
>CAZWJJ010000003.1:0-29408 GCA_964634555.1 uncultured Candidatus Saccharibacteria bacterium
AAGTAAGAGATCCCGAGTCTTCTAAAGTGGTTAAGAGAAGGGTTAAGGTAGAACCAAGATATTATCTTAAATTGTTATAGAAAGATAAGGAAATTCTCTATGCATTAAAAGATTATTTTGGTTGCGGTAATGTATATTATCAACCTGATACAAGAATTAACCACCAAAATTGCTATAGGTATGAAGTTGCAAATAGGGACGATATAGAGAAAATAATAATTCCTTTCTTTAAGAAAAATCGGTTAATGTTAGCTTCTAAGAGAAAAGATTTTGAAATATTCTGTCGTCTTATGGTCCTTATAAAAAAAGGAGAGCACCTTACACAGTCTGGATGGCAAAAAATTTTTGACATTAAAAAAGATATGCATTAGAGCTCGCGTAGTGCGGGAAATCCGCCCGCTACGTGGGAACGTCAACTCTAAGTTTATAGAGGACAATTGCCCGTCAAGTCAGGGGAGCCGGGAGTACCCGAAAGTCACGTTTAACGTGACTCAAGGTAAGCTTGGTGACAAGGATTAAGTCGTAACAAGGCACGGGTAGCGGAAGCTGCTCGTGGATTATTTTAAAGATAAAATGTCTGTCATCCTTTGGGGTGATAGACTGAGAAGGTTGATAGTCCCGCCTTAGCGGGATTGAACTATGACTCTAAAAGTTCCAAAAGGAGTTGGCTTCTCAAGAGCCTTGTCCTGCAAAGCTTAATGCAGAGCGGGATATAAATTGAGATTAACTTATTTTACTTAGTGCAACCTCGTTAAAGCTCTATGAGTTTTGGCGAGGTAAGAGCGGAACAAAAGAAAGAATAATATTTGAAAAGCACCCGGAATGGGTGTTTTTCTTTTTGTGTTGAGTCAGGGTTTTTTAACAAAAAAGCCCGGGCATTGTGCCGGGCGCGATTGATTTATCTGGCAGTTTTCTTTTTCTTACGATGCTCTATCTTTTTTAACAGCTCATCGCGGCAAGGTTCGCAAATAGAACAGGTGCTTAACTTTTTATTCTTTTTGCATTTTGTGCAAATTTCATTTTTGATCAACTCGGCACGGAGTGGTTTTTTACCTTCATTACCTTCAAGATATTCATAGAAAAATAGTTTAAGCCATTCATCTGGATTAAAATCTTTCTGAACCCAGTGGACCCTATACCCGAGAATAATCTGCTGGCCACCTTTTCGTGGCTTTTTTGGATCATGAGGCTGCCAGCCAGTCTTATGATCGCGCTTGATTATGCCATCAAAAAGAATTTCGCCGTCTTCTTTGAATATTTTCAAATGATCGCCATCGTCTGGCTCATGGATACATTTCGGCCACTTCTTTCCATCTTCAAAGAAGTACCACATTATGCCTTCACAGCTTGTTTCGAAATATTGGCTAATAAACCCCTTCAGTGTCATTTCTTTTCTCCCTTACGGTACAAGATACTATTGAATGATTATTGATTTTGGTCGTAATTATATTCGAGATCATTTTTATTCTGCATGATTCTGGCAATGTCTCTTAGATAGACACATATTTTTGATAAGCCGACATGTAATGGAAAAAATACTCCTAGCCAGATGCTTAAGGCTATGGCCCCAGATATTTTGAGGTCTTGATTTAGTAAATACAATCCATAGCTCAATAATATTCCTGATAGAATGCTATAAATGAAGGCCACCTGTGCTTTGTAGATTCTCATTTATTACTCCTTTGTATTTTTTGAAAGTGCATTCTCGACGAATAGTATCATTTTTGCTTTTTCAAAACAAATCAAAGTTAGCCATTGATATTCTTCTATTTGCTATCGGATATGTTAATATCTTGATAGATTTTGAATGGCATAAAAATTGGTAGGGGGGGGGGTCTTTGATGAAAAATAACTTGAGCGCCTACGAAAAGGTTTTGATGATTATGTCTGGCCATACATGTCTGGTTGAACAAGGTGCCAGGAATTTTGAAAAGTTTTCCGGCCTAGACCAACATTATGATTATCAGCCTAGTGATCGATGCCCAAAATGTTTAGAAGAAAAAAGTAAGACTAAATGAAAAAGCCCCAACATTGTTGGGGTCGTCTTTTATTCCTCTAGTACCGAGGGTGGCTTCACAAACACTCTAACGCCAAGATGGGTCTCAGGGATAATTTTATCGGAAGGTCTACCACATTATCCTTGAATGTAGTTGCCGTTAAGAAAATCTTCGATCTCGATAAAATTTTCTAGTACAAGCTCGCCGTTTTTGATCTTTTCAATATGATCTTTGAGACGTCTTACTTGATCCTTTGAGAGGTCTAAATCATCTCGAGAAAGATAGAATTCGGCTTGATTAACAAATGCAATCGATGGCGGATTGGTCTTCATCATCCATTGCTGATCTGGTGACAGTCTAACACCAAAGCGGTTCATCATTATCTCCTTCTTGTTCAAGGATCCGACTATTATGATTAATATCATATGCCCCGTTAAAAATCAATAGGGTGCGTATTGATATTTATCTGTCAAGATGATAGTATCGTAGATTATATGCGCGCGTAGCTCAGCTGGCTAGAGCACTCGACTGATAATCGAGAGGTCATAGGTTCGAGTCCTATCGTGCGCACAATTGATTAATATTTGTATTTCTATATCCAGAATAAAATAACCCCACCAAGTGTGGGGTTTTGCTATTTGCTGTGTTTGGCAAGTTCATGAATGGCTTTGTTGCCATATTGTAGATATAGGTACGTTCTTTCTTGTTGGCTTTGCAGATCTGGCTCAGAAGTCCGAATTTTTTCTTCTGTACGCCAGGCGATAGTTGTGTGATAGTGGAAGATACCTTCGGGGGTTAATATAATTCTTACATCATCATCTTTTTTGAGAATTATACCAGATTTCAGAATAGCTGTGGCTTCAGGAACTCTGCTGACCTTGTCGCTATAAATTCCAAAGTAAATGAGAGGAAAGTTGCTGACTTCTTTGGCGCGGCGCATGATAATTTCTTTTATTTTAGTCATCACGGTCTGTGAAATTAGATTAATCTCTAGTCGATCATTTTCACAGATTTTATTTAACTCTTCTTTGGTATGGCCAGCTTTGCAGTATTGTCCTGGTGCAATTTCAAGTAGTTGACCTATTCCGAGTGCCTCTTTAAATGCTTCGTGGCATTCTTCATATTTAAGATTACCGAAGATATCGTCTAGATCATCTGTGGTCAATATTTTGTCGGTTGAGATCGATTTGAGAATTGCCCTTGCTCGACCCCTCGATTCATTTAGCAGGGACTGCTTGAAGAATTTTTTGACTGAGTCGGTAGGCATTTTTTATCCTCCGTTATTTCAAATAGCTAAACCCGTATCAATCCTACTTGTTTTCTGGTTGGTGTCAAAGTGGTATGATAATTAAATTATGGATTCGAAAAATTTTAAAGCTACAAATATTGATATTGCTCGGGCGTTTGGAAAAATTGCTGAGATTTTGGAGATACAGGGAGAAAATAAATTTCGATGATTTGGGTAATTTTCTTTCAGTTAGGGATGGTGTTATACTTTGGTTATGGAAAATGATACAAATATAGAAAACGAAAATAATTTACCTCTCAAGATCCCGCTAGGTATAAGGATAATTAGTTTCCTGCCAAGCGTGGTCGGAGTTTTTTTCCTATTCATCGGCTGGTCTTTTGGCCGTAACGCCATAGAGGTTGAAGTTGTGATTCAGTTTTTAGCTTTTGTTACTGGTATTGTGTTTATGTTAATTCAGATACCTATCTATTTCTTGGCTCGCAAAAGATTTTCTTCTAAAGCCACATCTGTTAAAAGTAAGGGCTCATTATTAATGTTCTATCTTTTTATTTTTACTGGTCTAATGTTTGCAAAAACAGGCGTTGAGATACTTGTTCAAGGTGCTGTCTTTGGCGGAGGTTCATTCTTGGGAATTTTTGCCTTCGGTGATAACATTCTCGGTTTTACAGAGTTAATTACAGGTATTTCAATAGTCTCTTATTTTGTCTTGAGCGTTAAGGTTAGGAATTTTTATCAATTATCAGAAAGATTAGTAAAATGGCTGAAGATAGGATTTGTCATTATTCTGATTTCCTTATTTATTTATGGCATTTGGTATTTTATAAATCGTACAGAATGGAAAAATTACATTGGTACTCCACAACAACAACAGGATATAACAGCACGTGATAAAAATACGCAAGAAATAGGTGTAAAAAGATTTGATGATGTTTCAGAAAGTTTAGGATTGGAAAGAGTAATGAACCTAGATGATCTGGGATTATCAGGAGATCAGCTAGGGGAATTTAAAAGTCAGCCTTTTTATTACAAGGGTTTTGATGCCAAGATAGAAATTGACAAAAATCATCCCCTTCCTAGGGATACTCGCTTTCTTCGAAAGGGTAATATCAAATTATTTGTTGAGCTAAGTTTTCCTTATGGCGATAAGGGTGTTGATGTTGTTTTTGCTCCAATGTTGAAACTTGGAACAGATCCATTTATGACCGTTGATGAGTTCGGGCAACGTATTAGAGCTTTAATTGATTCACAGGGATCAGGATTATCAAATTAATGTCTGTTCCTGATCATGATGGTAAAGATATTTAAAGCTACAAATATTGATATTGCTCGGGCGTTTGGAAAAATTGCTGAGATTTTGGAGATACAGGGAGAAAATAAATTTCGGGTGCGTGCATATGAAAAAGCAGCGCAATCCATCGGTGGGATGGCGAGAGACGTCGGCGAGATTTATGCTGAGGGTGCTGTATTAAATGGAAAAGAGGGTGGATTAAAGGCTCTTAATGATATTCCTGGTATTGGCGAAGATCTGGCATTGAAGATAGAAGAGATGTTGAAGACAGGCCATATCGAAGCGTTAATAAAACTTTCTGAAAAAATTCCCGATGGCGTGCTAGATATTATGAGCGTTGAGGGAATGGGACCAAAAAAGACCAAGCTAGTTTGGAAAAAATTTGGTGTGAAGTCTATAAAAGATCTGGAGGAGCTTTGCCGATCGGGAAGGTTGGATAAGCTGGCTGGTTGGGGTGAAAAATCTGTAGCCAATATCTTGCACGGCATTGAAATTATGCGCCAGTTTAGTGGGCGCTTGCCGTTGCCTGTAGCGATGAATATCGCCGAGTCAATCGTGGCGATCCTAAAAAAGTCTGGGCTTTGCGTTAATATCGAGATCGCCGGTAGTTTGAGAAGAATGAAAGAGACGATCGGCGACATTGATATTCTTGTGACGAGCGAGAAGCCTGATGAAGTGATCAAACTATTTACGACAATGTCGATTGTTAAGGAGGTGATGGCAAAATCTGAAGGTTCGGGCCGCACGACCGTATTATTGAAAGATGGGCTTGAGGCTGATCTACGGGTGCTTGATCCGAAAATTTTCGGTGCGGGACTGTATTATTTTACCGGTTCGAAACAGCATCACGTGGCGACCAGAACGATGGCTGTTAAAAAAGGAATTACTATCTCTGAATACGGTGCGTTTAAGGGTACAAAAGAGCATAAGGGGAAGTTGATTGCGGCGCGAACTGAAGAGGATGTTTTTCATGCTATTGGTTTACCATATATTCCGCCGGAGATTCGAGAGGCTAGCGGTGAAATTGAAGCGGCTCTGGCCGGCAAGTTGCCGAAGCTCATCGAGGAAAAAGATTTGCGCGGCGACCTGCATTTGCATTCAAATTTTTCTGACGGGGTTGATTCAATGATTGAAATGGCGGAAGCCGCCAAAAAATATGGCTTTGAATATATTGCCATTACCGATCACGCTTCAGTAATGGGAATGGTGCGTGGGATTAAGGAAAATAATATTGATGAATATTTGAAAAAGATCGAGGAGGCGCGTAAGCATGTGCCTGGTCTGCATATTTTATCTGGTGCTGAGGTTGATATTGAGGAGGATGGCACTCTCTACGCTCCCGATAATATTTTGAAAAAGCTTGACTGGGTGGTCGCTTCAGTGCATTCGCATTTTAAGCAGAGCCAAGCACAGATGACAAAGCGGTTATTGAAGGCGATTGAAAATCCGTATGTTAAGGTTATTGCTCATCCTTTTACCCGAAAGGTCGGCGAAAGGCCGCCGATTGAGTTTAATTTTACAGAAGTTGCCAAGCATGCTAAAAAATTTGGTGTGGCGCTGGAGATCAATGCTTCGATCTCGCGCCTCGATCTGCCGGATGTTTATATTAGGCAAGCCAAGGAGATTGGTACAACGCTTGTGATCGACAGCGATTCTCACAGCAAAGATGGATTTAATTTTCGTTTTGGGGTGGCGCAGGCTCGCCGAGGCTGGTGTGAGAAGAGAGATGTCTTGAATACAATGAATTGGGAGGAGTTCAAAAAGTTTTTGACTAAATAGGTTTTTAGTATTAATATAATTTAAGGTATAAGAACATTGAAAAGGAGGTATAGATGAATGAAGGTCGCCATCCGCGAACAGGATTGCTTATTGATTTTTATCGAGTACATAACAATCTCGATGGTATGCCTGAATTAAAGGAACAAGTAAGGATACACCTAAATAATTGCCCGTCGTGTAGCCGACTTAGAGTTGATATTATGGAGATAGCTGCTCACGAAGATGCTAAGTCTTGCAATGACTCTAATTGTAAGATGCATCATCCGAAAGGGGAGGAGAAATGACCAAAGACGAATGGAAAGATTTTTTGAAAGAGATCAGAGATAGCATTCCTAATTTGAAATATAGGGAGGCTAGTGTAGAGGCGCAAGCAAGGCATCGTCGTGCTATCGATATATATAGATCTGTTCTCAACTTACCCTTTATACTTCTTGATAATGTTGATCTTGAATGTAAAATAACTATAAGTGATGCCATAACATTGTGTGAAAGGAAGCGGGGACGACTGATAAGCAGGGTAAGAATTCGTTGTGAGTCTTCAGAATTGATTGATCGTATTCGCGATCTAGAGAGTCGAGGGTTTGAGATTCATGAAGATTTTCCAGTCAAGGAAATGAGGGACAGTCTCGGTAGTCATCAGTGTATAGTTTTGATGTATCCAGAAGATGACGTAGGGGAATTGAGATCTATGATTAAGAGTCGCCATAGATTAACACATAAATTGTGATTAGATTGTTCGCAAACAGTAATAATCTATTTTTAGTCTATTCAAACCGAACACAGCTACGTTCGGTTTTTATATTTTTAAAGGATTAAAAGATGTTTACATTGTCTTGGAGATATGTTAGTTTGCAGGCAGATTTGAGTGGTGTTTGACATAAGGAGGTGTGCGATGGAGACAGATTTGGACAATTATCGTAGATTCCAGGTTTCGTATTATGAGGGTGTGAAAAAGTTGCGATCCTGTCGGGGACAAGTTTTGACCATGGATCGTTGGAAGGATTTTTGGGATTTTGAGATTGAGAAAAATCTGAAGACTTTTTTAACTAAAGCTATTGAAGATGAAATTATTATTCAAGTTGAGCCAAATAAATATCTGGTGGTAGTTCATACTAGAGACGAGATCAATAATATTGTCGATCAGGCAAATGTGAGGATAAATCTTGCTTTGAATGAAGCGGCTAGAAATGTTAAAGAATTGGTAATGAGTCATGCAGCTGCGCTACGTGATTTTCCTTACATAAAGTTGACTGATTTTGCTAGTAATTTATTTGAAATAAGAGGTCTGGTTGTGGTGCATGATTCGTGGCTTTTCCTAAAGACGCATATGCATGCTTTTGCGGTTATTCTAACGAAACATGATTTGTATGAGTGTAAAAAAGTATGGGCTCATCAAAAACTTCTTCCCGATTGGAATTCTAGGAAAACATCTTCGTTACTTTGGTTGCAGTATGGCGGATCGGCCATTAGACAATTAGCGCTTTGCCGCAGAGAAAGTTCTGTGCCATCTGAAAAGGTTTGAGATGGTTGATAAGAAGACTATAACCAAGAGAGAGATAAGAGAATATCTGTTGAATAATGCTCCGAATCCGCCTATATCATATGAAGTCGTGTCTGACCCACTTGGAAAAATTCCTATTGATTGTCCAAGTTATGGTGCCTGGGAAGATGCATACAGTGAATGTTTCCCCGGACCTATTTTGTGCGTTAAGGAGAGATTATTGAATCATGTCAAGGGATGTGTTGCTTGTGCAGAAAGAGATAGTGAAATTCAGGAGATGGTGAAGCGTGCTAATAGTTCCAAATGCTCTGATAAGAGATGTAGAAGGTGCTATAAAAAGAGTTGAAATTAGAGTTGCGGAAGCCCCACAGAGGGGCTTTTTTATTTTCAGTTAATTTTGTTAGTATGAATAAATGGACGAAAGATTTAGGGGCAAGAAATTTACTGTGATGGGTTTGGATGCCAACGGGCGCGGTTTTCAAGATGCCAAATATTTAGTGAAGAAAGGCGCGGAGGTTATTGGCACTGATTTAAGAAATGCCGATCAATTGCCTGAGGCTGTAGCCCTAGCTAGAGAGTTTTCAAATCTAAGATTAGTTTTGGGCCAACATCGTTTGGAGGATTTTAGCGATCGTGATTTTGTCATTCGTGCGGCGCTGGCCCCGCTTGATTCGCCGTACTTAGCTGAAGCGCGGAAGAACAATATACCTGTAGTTTCTGATGAGACTTTATTTCTAATGAACGCGCCTAAGTTAACCACGATCGGTATCACCGGCACGCGTGGCAAGACGACGGTTACTTACATGATCTATGAGATATTAAAAGCCTCGGGCCGGCGGGTTTTTCTGGGTGGAAATGTTCAAGGTGTGTCGCTTTTGCCATTACTTGATGAGGTGCAGAATGGTGACATCGTCGTTATGGAATTAGATTCTTGGAAGTTGCAAAGTTTTGCTGAAGTTGGCATTTCACCGCATGTGGCAGTCTTTACGACTTTTTTCCCCGATCATCTGAACTATTACAAGGGCGACGTCGTGTCATATTTTGCAGATAAAACAGCGATTTATAAAAATCAAAAAGCTGAAGATGTTTTGATTTCTTCAAGGCAGGTCGCCGTGCAGATAGAAACTCATGGCGGGTATAACTCAAGATTAGTTGTCGCTGATAAAATTTCGGCGGATTGGCAGTTAAAAATTTTAGGCGAGCATAATCGAGAGAATGCCGGCCTAGCTCTCGAGGCGGTGCGGCAACTGGCGATATCTGATGAAATCAGTCGGCATGTTTTGGAAGAGTTTGAGGGGGTCTCTGGGCGGCTACAATATCTCGGCTCTAAAAATGGTGTTGATTTTTATAATGATACGACAGCCACTTCGCCTGAGGGTGTTATGGCGGCGTTGAGTTCATTGAATAAGCCTAGCAAGATCGTTCTGTTGGCTGGCGGCGCGGATAAGAGTCTGGATTATAAGCAGTTGGTCCGCGAATTTGATAAAAATTTAAAAGCGCTAGTGCTTTTTAAGGGGGCGGCAAGCGATAAGATATTGACTGAATTAAGAGAGATTAATTTTAAATTTTTAATTCGTGATTCAATTGGTTCAATGCAAGAGGCAGTGGATATTGCTAGAAAATTTGCCGAAGCGGGGGATATAATTCTTCTTTCTCCTGGCGCCGCATCATTCGGAGTTTTTAAGAATGAGTATGACAGGGGAGATCAATTCATAGAACTGTTTAAGCAGATTTAATTTTATGCTCATGGACGAGGTTTTTGATTTTAAAAAATTTAATAATATTCATTTTATCGGCATAGGTGGGATTGGTATTTCAGCCATAGCAAGGATGATGCTTTTGGATGGAAAAAAAGTTACCGGCTCGGATCGCAGTGTGTCGAAAGTTACGGATGAACTTGCTACTGCAGGAGCAAAGATTGCAATCGGTCAAAGTGCGGAAAATATTCCGGCAGAATGCGATCTGGTCATTAGGACAGTTGCTGTCGCTGAAGACAATTTAGAATTTTTGGAAGCAAGGCGGCGCAACTTGCCGATTATGACTTATCCGCAGGCTTTGCATGAAATTTCTAAAGAAAAATTTACAATCGCTATTTCCGGCACTCACGGCAAGACGACGACAACGGCCATGATCGCCAAGATTTTGATTGATGCCAAGCTTGATCCGACGGTGATTGTTGGCAGTCTTTTGCGCGAGACAGGTACGAATTTTATCGCCGGCAAAAGTGATCTGTTTATTGTTGAGGCGGATGAATACAAGAATGCCTTTTTTAATATTGAGCCGGACATTTTGGTTATAAACAATATTGATGCCGATCATCTGGATTTTTTTAAGGATTTGGCAGATATTCAGAATTCTTTTAGGCAGGTGGCCGAGAAGGTGCCGGAGGATGGTTACGTGATATATGATGGTGGAAATAATAATGTTTTGCCGGCAGTTTTTGGATTGAAGTGCCACATGATTGATTATTCAAAATTCAAAACTATCCCTCTGAACTTGCAAAGTCCTGGCAATCATAATCGCAGTAATGCCGCCGCCGCGTTTGCTGTCGGTCGGATGATGAACGTGAATGAGAACGCGATTGTAAATTCGCTGGAAAATTTTAGCGGTACTTGGCGGAGATTTGAGTATAAGGGTAAGACAAAAAGTGGCGCTTTAGTTTACGATGATTATGGGCATAATCCGCAAAAAGTGCGAGCGGCTCTACAGGGCGCACGGGAGATGTTTAAGGATAAAAAAATTACAGTTATTTTTCAGCCTCATCTTTATAGTCGAACTAAGTTTCTTTTGAAAGAATTTTCAGAAAGTTTCGTTGATGCTGATGTGCTGATCCTTCTGCCAATATACGCCGCCAGAGAAGTTTACGATCCAACCATTACATCGGATATTTTGGCCGAAGAAATAAGGAAATGCATAGGTGAAAACAATGGAGTTCACTTTTTGAAAGAGGTGATTGTGGCTAACGATAAAAATGATGCGGTTACCAAGGTGCCATCTTCTGCAGATGTGATAATCACTCTTGGAGCAGGGGATGTTACGGAGATATCAAATACATTAGTTAGTTAACGGTTGATTTTTATGATCAAGATCTAGGCTTTACTTTATGGCGTATGTATGATTTAATATTGACAAATGTCAAGCCTGTATATAGTCGCTACACCAATCGGAAATATGGAGGATATAACCTTCCGGGCTGTTGATGTGTTGAAAAATGTTGATGCTATATTGTGTGAAGATACTCGCGTTACGAGACATTTGTTGGATAAATATGGGATAGAAAAGCCTCTGATTTCCTATCATTCACAGAGCAAAATTCAGAAGGTGGAGCAGATCATTGGAATGTTGGAAGACGGCAAGAATCTTGCTCTGGTTTCAGATGCCGGCACTCCGACTATTTCAGATCCCGGATCTTTTTTGATTTCAAAGATTCGTGAGGCGCTCGGTGATAAGGTTTTAATAATACCGATCCCTGGGGCCACAGCAGTTGCCGCGGCTTTGTCGGCGAGTGGTTTTCCATCGTCTGATTTTTTATTCTTGGGCTTTTTGCCTCATAAAAAAGGTCGGCAGGCGATTTTTAAAGAGATCAGCGAGGGTACAAGAACAACTGTCTTTTATGAATCACCCCATCGTTTTGTGAAGTCTCTGCACTCTCTGGTAGAAGTTTTGTCTTCAGAAAGAAAGATTGCAGTTGCTCGTGAATTGACTAAGATTTATGAAGAAATAAAGGTGGGAACAACCAAAGAGATTATTGAATATTACGAAAGTAATACGGATAAAATACGGGGTGAATTTGTGATTATTGTGTCGGCAAAATAAATTGTTATAATAAATATATGATTAAAAAATGGAAAAGTTGGTTCGGTGTACTCTTGTCTCTGTGGGTTGCGTTGCTTCCTTCATTAGGATTTCCGCGAGGCATGAAAGATATTTTTTACACAATTTCAGGTTTGGTACTTATGGTTATATTTTTCATGCTCGCGCATGATAAGACCAAGGCTGAACGATGAAAATTTCTAACAACGCTATATTTTTAATTCTTGCAATTATTCTGGTTGGTTCCAGTTTTTTTCTCATTAGTAATAATTTTTCTTTGAAACTTTCTGCGGCGACTCTTTATTCCAGGGATGGGTCAGCAACTTCCACATTAGTGGTACCGATTGTACCGCAAATTCCTAAACATTTGTCGACTCCCGAGCCTCTGCATGCCATATATATGTCGAGTTGGGTTGCTGGGTCGAAGTCTATTCGCGAGCGTTTGATAAAACTGATGGACAGCACCGAGATTAATGCAGTTGTAATCGATGTAAAAGATTCAACTGGCGCTGTTTCTTTTAAAATGGATGATCCTTTGCTCAAAAAGATAGATCCGTTTCAGGATAGAATTTCTGATATTGGCAATCTTATTAACATTTTGCACAAGAAAAATATTTATGTGATCGCGCGTGTTGCGGTATTTGAAGATCCGCACCTGGCTAAGATGCGCCCTGATTTAGCTGTGAAAAGAGCAAGTGACGGCGGTACGTGGAAGGACCGCAAGGGTCTGTCATGGTCGGATATGGGTTCTAAGGATGTTTGGGATTATAATATCGCGGTCGCTAAGGGGGCATATGACGCCGGTTTTGATGAAATAAATTTTGATTATATTAGATTTCCGTCGGATGGAAATATGGAAGATATTATGTACTCGTCTTTTGCTGGTAAGAAGATTGATAAATCAATAGAACTGCGTAATTTTTATAGTTATCTGAGTCAAAATATGAAGCCTGTCGGTGTACCGATTTCTGCTGATCTCTTTGGAATGACGACCACTAACACTGACGATCTTAATATTGGACAGGTGTTGGAAAATGCAATTCCATATTTCGATTATATTGATCCGATGGTTTATCCATCACATTATCCGAACGATTTTCATGGTTATAAAAATCCGGCGGAGCATCCTTATGATATGATAAAATATGTGATGAGTTCAGGTGTTGATCGAATGATCGCTGCCAGTTCTACCCCGGATAAATTGAGGCCATGGTTGCAGGATTTTAATTTGGGTGCCGTTTATACTGCGCCAATGGTTCGTGATGAGATCAATGCGACATATGATGTCGGATTAAGATCATGGCTTTTGTGGGATGCGTCAAATCATTATACGCCGGCCGCTCTTGACCCAAAATCTACAACTACTGCAACGACGACTCGTAACTAATTCCGTATTCTTCCTTTGAGACGTAATATAATATAATTTACATTATGGCGATCGGAAATAATAAGGATGTAACTTACTTTGCTGAAACTGATTTTCGCAATAAGCGGACGCCGTTTGGCATAAAAGCTCTCGATCGAGCCAGGCACTTTTATGTTGTTGGCAAAACTGGAATGGGAAAGTCGACTTTGCTCGAGAATATTACAGTTCAAGATATTAATAACGGCAATGGTGTCGGTTATATCGATCCGCACGGAGGTTCAGCCGAACTTTTCTTAGACTATATTCCGCCCGAAAGAATTAAAGATGTAATCTATTTCGCGCCGCATGATCTAGAGTACCCAATAGCTTTTAATGTTATGGAAGATGTCGGTAAAGATCAGCGCCATCTTGTCGCTAATGGTTTAATGGCGGCCTTTAAAAAAATCTGGCCGGACGTTTGGTCAGCTCGAATGGAATACATTTCGACAAATATAATCCTAGCTCTTTTGGAATATCCGGATTCAACCTTGCTCGGTGTTAATCGAATGCTTTCAGATAAGGCTTATAGAAAAAAGGTGGTTGATAATGTTACAGACCCGGTCGTAAAATCTTTTTGGGTAGATGAGTTTGCCAAATATAGCGATAAGTTGATGGTTGAGGCGGGTGCCTCTATTCAGAATAAATTCGGACAGTTCGTTTCAAATCCTCTGATTAGAAATATTGTCGGTCAGCCCAAATCAACATTTAATATGCGTGATGTGATGGATGGCAAGAAGATTTTAATCATGAATCTGTCGAAGGGTAGAATGGGGGAGTTGAATGCTAACTTGATCGGCGGCATGTTGATTACGAAGATTTATCTCGCAGCGATGTCGCGCGCTGGTGAATCTGAAGCAAGCTTAGCCAAGCTACCACCGTTTTATTTTGTCGTTGATGAGTTTCAATCTTTTGTTAACGAATCATTCAGAGATATTCTTTCCGAGGCAAGAAAATATAAGCTCTGTCTTACGATCGCCCATCAATATATAGAACAGATTCCGGAGGAGGTTCGTGATGCGGTCTTTGGAAATGTCGGCACAACCGTGGCTTTTCGTGTTGGTCCATTTGACGCTGAGGTTTTAGAGAAGATATTTAGTCCCAAGTTTATGGCTGAAGATCTTGTGAATTTGGGTTTTGCTCAGATCTATTTAACATTGATGATCGATGGTGTTGGATCTCCGCCATTTTCCGCTAGAACATTGCAGAAGCCTCCAAAGCCGGCTATTTCTCATAAAGATGAAGTTATAGAATATTCCAGAAAGAGTTATGCCAGGCCAAGGGCGGAGGTTGAAGAAGAGATCAAAAAGTGGCACGAGACTGTTTTACCTGAGGAGAAAAAATATACTGGTGCGGGTACTATTGCTTCTGCACCGACTGTTGTTTCAAATTTTACCAATCAGACATCGTCTCCAGCAGGTTCTCAGTTCGTAGCGCGACCTTCGGCGACAAAAATATCACCCGCGGCTGCTGGTTACAAAACACCGCGTCCTAAATCAACCGCGCCTATATCTGTCAGGAATGAAAACTCAATGACTGATTCTCGGCCCGCAATGTCTAAGCCTTTCATGTCGGCTATGAAATCAGTCTAATTACCGGCACAACAGACTCGAACACAAACTGCCGTCATCGTTAATAAAAATATTAATGAAATTATGGTCGAGCCTGCACCTGCGGTACCGGCGATAGTGGTTGAAAATTTGCCTGAGATTAAAAAAGAAAATATACCGTCAAAAATGTCTTTGAATGATCTTGGTAGAAGTTCGGTGAGTTATTATAATACCAACAAACCTAAATCAACCGGTGTTAATTTAGGCGATCTTAAGAGTGCGATTTCTGAAGCTATGAAATCTAATAAGGGTGGCAATCAATCGGTAAAGATCGATGTGCCCAAGATGCCGGATGTCAATAAAAAAATTGAGACTGTGGCAGATGTTAAGATGCCCGAATCAAAAACCGCTTCAACTTTGAATACAATATCAAAAGATTTTGAAAAGCCAGTTGTACCAGAAGTTCCGGAAGATGTTTTACGGAAGATTTTAGACACTGAAACTAAGATCGAGGATAAGTAGTTGTCATCTATATGAACAAAAAAGTCCTGATATTTTCTTTTGCTTATTATCCCTATGTTGGAGGGGCCGAAGTTGCGATTAAGGAGATTACTGATCGTTTAAGGGATTTTCAGTTTGATCTCATAACTTTCGATCTTGGCGGTCAAAAAAAAGAGGAACATATTGGTAACGTGAATGTCCATAGAATTTCGGCGAGTTCAAAATTTTTTTATCCGATCCTGTCTTTTTTTAAAGCAATATCTTTACATTGGAAAAATCAATACGATGTCGAATGGGCGATGATGGCGAATACTGGTTTCGCCGCTCTTTTTTTAAAAATATTTTTTCCGAAAATAAATTTTATTTTAACTATTCAGGAGGGTGATCCGATTGACCAGATCAAGAGACGCATATGGTTTGTTTACCCTATTTATAAGTGGATTTTTAGAATGGCCGATCATATTACGGCAATATCTAATTATCTGGCGGGTTTTTCGCGGGAGATGGGATCAAGGATGGTTAGTGTTATTCCAAATGGCGTTGATCTTAAAAATTTTAGGCCAAAAGACACACAGGTCAACCTCGATAATTCAGAGATTAAAATTATTACTACAGGTCGTTTAGTTAAGAAAAATGCTGTTAGTGATATAATTAAAGCGCTTAAATTTTTACCGGATTCGGTGAAATTTTTGTCGGTCGGTTCAGGGCCGGACAAGTCGATGTTAGAAAAATTGATTGCTCTGCATAATCTCGAAAATAGAGTAACACTTTTGCCCTATGCTGACCATGTGCATTTGGCGGAATTATTGGCCCAAGCACAAATTTTTATTCGGCCATCTCTTTCTGAAGGCCTTGGTATCTCTTTTTTGGAGGCGATGGCTATGGGTTTGCCAGTAATTGCCACACAAGTAGGCGGAATTCCAGATTTTCTTTTTGATGGCGAGACGGGATTATTTTGTGAGGTCGGAAATCCAAAGAGTATTGCCGAAAGAGTTATACATCTTATGAATAACCCAGAGATTTATAAAAAAATTTCTAAAAACAGTCAACGTTTGGTTCGTGAGAAATATGATTGGGAGATGATCGCCAAAAAATTTGGAGAGATATTTCTGGGAAAATTTTAATTATGACACTGAAAGATATTTTTGAAGACTTTAGTCGGGTGTACTCAAGACATAAATTGGTGGCGAAATATTTTTCCACCGGAATTTTGGCGTCGATGATCGATATCGGTCTGCTTTATCTTATTAAAGAGTATTTTAATCTGTGGTATCTTACTTCAGCGATTATTTCCCTGATTTTGTCGCTCGTTTTAGTTTTTATTGTTCATAAATACTGGACGTTCCGTGATTTTAGCGGCCATAATCTTCATGGTCAATTTCTCGGATATATATCGACAGTTTTATTCTGTATAGTTCTCAATCTTGTCCTGCTAACTTCTCTTGTTGAGTTTAGCCATATCAATTATATTTTGGCCCAGCTAATCTCTCTTTGTATATCAGGAGTTTTTGGTTTTGTTCTTAATGTTAGAAATGTCTTTAGTGATCCGATATATCCGACCGGTGTTTTGATCGCCGCTGGAATATTTCCTCCAGATATCGGTGGTCCGGCATCTCAGATAAAAAGATTAGCCATTAGTTTTCTGGATCGCGGCGAAAACGTCAGTGTGGTGACATATTCGGCCATATTCGGCCATTTGCTCGATGATGATCTTGATGTAACTAGAATTCCGATAGGTTGGCCCATTTTTGTCCGTGGCCCGCTTTATTTATTCTCTCTTTTTTTATCATCTATAAATTATCCAAATATTTTTGCTCAAGATATTACCGCGACTGGCATTCCGGCCTCCATTATTAAAAGACTTTTGCCACAAAAAAAATTAGTGATTCGCATTGGTGGAGATTTGCTTTGGGAAAGAAAAACCGAGTCCGGCCATACGGCGCTGTCGATCGTCGGATACTATTTATCCGGCGCGCATAAAAATGAGAAACTGTTTAAAATCGGCCGAAGGGTGATGTCTATAGCCGACGAAATAGTTGTTCCGGCAGAATTTCTCAAGGAGATTTACGTCAGGTATTATGGAGTTCCATCAGAGAAAATTATCGTCATTAAAAATGTATTTCCAGAGATAAGATTAACATCTTATTCTGGTGAGGCTGTTCATGGCGGCGAACATACCGTGCTATTCGCGGGCAGGTTTCTTAAATTAAAAAATGTCGAAAGATTAATCAGGGCATTTTGTAATATTTACGAGGAGATAAAACCAGCTCGGTTGGTTTTGATTGGTGACGGTCCGGAAAAGGAGAATTATCAAAAGGTTATCAATGCTTCTACGCTAAAGAATAGAATAGTTATCATGAGAACTATGGATCAGGAAAAACTTTTTTCGGAAATTAGCGCTTCCAATCTTTGTGTTTGTCCATCTTTTAGCGAGGTTAATTCAAATTTTACCTTGGAATGTTTGGCCTTGGGCCGCCCTGTTTTATCTACCAGAAATAACGGTTTGAGCGTGAAATTACCTGAAGAGATGTTGTTCTCTTATGATGATCAGATTGAGTTGCAAAATAAGATGAAAGCATTGTTGGCTGGCCGATATGATAAGCAGAGGATTGAAGAGATCTTAAAAGAAGAGATGAAAGAAAATTCATGGCAAAATCTGGTCAGTAAGTATCGTGATATTTTTAATTTAAAATGAAGCTTTTAATAGTTGGTACAGATAGAAAACTTTTTGATCCAGACAGTGCGGTTTCCTTGCGCCAGATAAAATATGGCCGGCTGGTCGAGCATTCAGATATAATTGTTTACGCTAAAAAAAGTTTGGCTCTGGCTCAAAGAAAGCTTTCGCCGCAGGTTTCAGTTTACCCGACAAATTCGTACAGCAAATTTTTCTATTTTATCGATGCTTTTTTCCTTGCTCGTAAATTAAACAGACCGAATATTGTTTCGGCTCAGGATCCATTTGAATCAGGTCTTGCTGCTTATCTGATCTCTAGATATTTCAGTGTGCCCCTGCATCTGCAACTGCACACTGATTTTCTCTCGCCATATTTCTCAGCCGATTCATTCTTGAATAAAATCAGAGTCGTACTGGCGAGATTTCTGATTAAGCGCGCGGCGATGGTCCGCGTAGTTTCGGAGAGGATTAAAAATTCTATCATAGAAGCTAAGCTAAAGGATGCTCAAGATATTTTTGTCTTGCCGGTATTTGTCGATTCTGAAAAGATAAGAAGCTCGCTGATCCATGTTGATCTACACAAAAAATATTCTCAATTTGATTTTATAATTTTGATGGCTTCACGCCTTTCTAAGGAGAAAAATATTAATTTGGCGATTGAGGCTATGTTAAAGCTAGTATCTAAATATCCCAAGGCGGGTTTGATTATTGTTGGCGACGGCCCGGAGAAAAATGATCTGGAGTTAAAAGTTAGAAATTTAAAACTAGCTGATAATATCTTTTTTGAATCATGGTCAAATGATCTCGTATCGTATTATAAGACGGCTGATCTGTTTCTTCTGACTTCAAATTATGAAGGTTATGGGATGACGGTGGTTGAGGCTTTGTCTTCTGGATTGCCGGTAATTATGACAGATGTCGGCTGTGCCGGGGATGTTTTAATAAATAATGAAGATGGACTGATCTTGCCTGTGGATGATCTGGATAAGTTGGTTTCATCTATTGAGAAATTTTTATCTGATCGAGATCTTTTGTCGGTTATGAGAAATAAAATTGCTGGCACTCGATATGGTCAGACCGAAAATGAATATCTACAGAACTATTCAAAAAGTTGGGGCATTAAACAAACACAATAATATCATTGCTGTCAATATTGTGTGATTATCGCTGGCAAGTTATATTATATGCAGAAAAATAAAAGTCGCGTGACTTTTAATAGGTCCTTGAACAAAAGGAAAAAGGAAATAAGGAGGTGAATTAAAATGGATCAGGATAATGCTCTGAATCGTCTCTCTGGTGGGGTCGGATACGCGTTTCAGCTGGCTGTCTGTGTCCTGGGTCTGGTGGCCTCTCTTGCGGTCGCCAACAACCTGGCCGCTCCAGCATGGAGTGCCGTTGTGGCTCTGGCCAACTCCAGCTCCGCGGTGATGTCTTCCCAGGGTGTCAATCTTCTCGCCGCACTCGGTGTCCTCGCTGTCCTCAAGTATCTTCGCTCGTAATCGTCCGAGAATTTTCTTTCTCCGTTTTCTCTATCAGCTGCTCGCAAGGGCAGCTTTTTCATTTTGATATTTTAGATCAGATAAGTATAATATCGTTTGTTGTAATGGAGGATTCGCATAGTGGTCTAGTGCGCAGTCCTGGAAAGACTGTAGGTCAGAAATGGCCTCGAGAGTTCGAATCTCTCATCCTCCGCCTTCGGTTCGCCGAAGCGAACCTGTGGCGTGACGAAGTCCGCCAAGGTTTGCGAAGGTGACTTGTGTTCGTTTGTTTAAATCAGTTTACGGAATAATGCCCTGAACCAAACAAAACTTTAAAATATGTATTATATATATTCATTAAAATGTAAGGATGGTTACTATATTGGTTGTACAGATAATCTAAAAGATAGATTTGATAGGCACAAGAATGGAAATGTTTTGGCAACCCAAAATAGATTACCTATTACACTGGAATTTTATATAGCGATCAATAATAAGTATAGGGCTTTCAAATTTGAAAAATATTTAAAATCCGGTTCAGGTAGAGCCTTTATAAATAGACATTTATCTTGTATTTGAAGATGCTCGAGATCTTATTTATTACAAAAGTAAGGTAATATGAGCAGACGTAGTAACTCGTGACCGAATCCCTCATGGTTACTTAAATTTATTGCCGATTGTGAGCGAAGCGAACTTCGGATTCAGGGGTTTGCCCGGGGTTAATATCCTTTATTTTTTTTGAAACAAAAAATATGTTAAACTCTTTATTATGCAAAAAATAACACCTAACTTATGGTTTAAGGGCAATGCGAAGGAGGCGGTAGATTTTTATCTCTCGGTTTTTCCGGATGGGAGAATTGTCTCCACAACAAACTATCCAACTGAAGGCCTCGCTGATTTTCAAAAAGAGTTTGCGGGAAAACCCCTGGTTATCGATTTTGAAATTTTGGGCCAACGTTTCAGTGCGATCAATGCCGGACCTGAATTTACTTTTAATGAGGCTATATCATTTCTTATAACATGTGAAGACCAAAAAGAGATTGATTATTACTGGTCAAAGCTTTCAGCAAATCCCCAAAATGAAATGTGCGGTTGGTGCAAAGATAAATACGGACTATCTTGGCAGATCGTACCAGGGGGTATGGACGAGATGATAAAAAAACCTGGTGCATTTCAAAAAATGATGAGCATGAAGAAAATTATTATTGCGGATTTTTGATCTATAAAATATGAGAAAAATAATTGTTCAAGAGTTTATTACTCTGGATGGAATAATGCAGGCGCCAGGCGGACCTGACGAAGACAAGTCGGGTGGTTTTAAATATGGCGGTTGGACGGCACCTTACTTTAATGATGCTTCTGGGGAGGCAATGCAATTAATACAGAAATGGCTTAAGCCTACGGATTTGCTTTTGGGAAGAATAACTTTTGAAATCTTCGCCGATTATTGGCCAAAGCATGCAGACGGCTGGCCGGGCATCATGGATGTTACTAAATTTTGCGTGAGTGATACTGTGGAAAAATCAGACTGGCAAAATTCTGTCTTTTTGAAAAATCTAGATGAAATCAAAAAACTTCGAGATTCCGGAGATGCTGATCTTCAAGTCATCGGTAGTGGCAATATGGCTCAGACACTGTTTAAAAATGATCTAGTCGATGAGCTCAGACTTATGACATTTCCAATCACACTTGGTGCGGGCAAGCGCTTATTTGCTGAAGGTACTATTCCTGCAACCTTTATGCTAACAGATAGTTTGATTACAAAAAATGGCATAATTTTTGCCAGCTATAAGCGAGATGGGGAGGTTAAAACAGGCACCGTTGGCGCTTAATAATTCACCAACAACCCATTCATTTCTTAATTAAAAATCCCGACATTGTCGGTCGGGATATGTTCAGTTATCTGAACTGTTGCGATTGATTTAAGGCGGCGATGACTGTTTCTTCGAGTGTTTGATAGATTGGAAAACTACGACAAAGCGCCTCGTCATAATTTCTCTGTATCTGGTCAAGTCCGGGAAAATTAGGTTCGGCTCCAATGACCACTCTAACAGATCGCGAATGAGATAGATGACCTCGCCATTCGCCAAGTTCTCCACGTGTGTCCATGGCATATGGTTTGCCATCTGTGCGGGGATTGGTTTTACTTTCACAAGGCAACCAGAATATTATGCATCCATGAGATGATGCAAGTGTGAGATAGTGACGCTCCCAGGAAAGTTGCCGGTCGAATATGTTATTTTGTCCCTTACATTTAAATTTCATTATTTCATGATCTGGCTGATAACGGCGCGGTATCGCTATGTAACAGTCTTTGAGATGCTTTTCTATCTCTTTCGCGCATTTAGTCTGCCAATCTTCGGCACCGAGTATTGGTCCAGCTAGAAAGAATAGTTTCCTGCCTCCTTCAAATTTTAGATCTGGGCAGAATGTTTTAGGGAGAATTATTTTCATGACCGCCTCCTTTTATTTATGGCAAAGAGCAAAATCTCCTTTAAGCTACCAGAATTTGCTATGATTATCAATATATTAAAAATACCCCGTCGTGTGACAGGGTATTTTTTACTAAGTATTTATTTCTATTTCCTATTTTGAGTCGTTCATGCAACTTTTGCACTTGCAACCCATGATCATTCCGATGGTGGCGAGACCAACTAATACATAGACTGCCCACTCAACTGTCTGCCATGATCCTAAGATCATATGCACAACATTCCAGTCAGAACCCATAAAACCACCGAGTCCGACCAGGCCCCAGTTAAGACCACCAACTACAAGGAGCAACCATGCCAATTTGTGAGGCATACAGCACCCTTTTCCTTCACATGTCATCATAAGTTTATGATTAATGTTATTAATAATCGAATGATAATGAATAAATTATACCAAGCTGTTCTTGTAATAGATACAAGTAACTGTGGATATCATTAGAGAGCAAGAAAATATGTTAATATGTAAAAATGTTAAATTTCATAACAAATATAGATCGATCTTTTGAGAATATTATATTGAGTTTGAATAACCCTACGGTGGAATCTCTCTTTAATATTATTGCAAAACTAGCCGGTCCGACTGCTGTGATTATTATTGCGTTATGTATCATATATTTTCTATGGCGGCAAGATAAAACATGGATCAATTATTTTGTCTGGGCACTGATTATAAATGAGGCGGCGGTGTTTATTATTAAGATTATAGTTGATCGCCCAAGGCCTCTAGGTTCAGCAATTTATAACGAACTGGATGGATCAATGCCGTCCGGCCATGCGGCAGCTTCAATTTTTATTTACGGTTTTATCATCTATTTGATCACAAAATTTTGGCCAAAAGATTCAAGAAGAAATTGGGTCATATACTCTCTTTTGCTTTTAATTTTGTTGATAGGATTTAGCCGATTGTATCTGGACGTACATTTTTTGAGCGACGTTTTGGCTGGCTATATTTTGGGTGCCACTACTCTTTATTGCCTGATACAGGCTAGGGGTCAAAATTAGATCATTTCATATTTCGACAATCTTGCCGATTTTTCCTCCTTATCTACCAGGGCTTTTTTGGTAAAAAATTTTACTTTTTTCCGGCAATCTGTTTGGAGTTGTTATCCACAATCACCCTCTTCATTTCTTTTGTAAAATGTAAGTGTAGATCGTTGCCTTTAGATTCATCGAGAATCAGAAGGCTAAATTTATTAGTTTAACAACACACAATATGGGCGAAGAAAGAAGGGTGACAAAAAAGGAGCCGGCTAAGATGCCGAAAAAATTTATGAAGAGAGATGGAAGCATTGTGGATTTTGACGTGTCTAAGATCGCCAGTGCTGTTGAAAGGGCAATGAAGGTTTCGGGTGAGGGCAAGCCTGATGATCCGCGTTTCGTTGCGTATTCTGTAGTAAAGGAAGTGATCCGAATAGCTGATGGCAATAAAGATTATATTCCGAATGTTGAAGAGATTCAGGATATTGTTGAGAATGAGTTGATCATGATGGATTTTGTTAAAACTGCGAAGGCATATATTTTGTATCGCGAAAAAAGAGCTGAAGCCAGGAGGCAGAGGGTTGGGATTGTGCCGGCGGGAGTAAGAGATGCGGTCATTGAAAGTCAAAAATATTTCCCGAATCAGCTTTCTGAATATGTATTTTACAGCGCCTATTCAAAATGGCTTGATCAAAAAGGTAGAAGAGAAACATGGGAAGAGACCATTGATCGCTATGGCGACTATATGAAGAGTAAAATCGATAATAAGCTTTCTGAGGCTGAGTATAAAGAAATACGCGAGTACATGCTTAACATGAAATCTCTTGGATCAATGAGATTGCTTTGGGCGGCTGGGCCGGCAGCTGATGCCACTAACGTCGCGGCTTATAATTGCGCTTTCATTGCACCAACTAAGTGGCAGGATTTTGGCGAGATTATGTATGTTTCTATGTGCGGAACAGGAATTGGATTTTCTGTTGAGCGGCAGAACGTTGAACTCTTGCCGATAGTTAAGAGACAGATAAAGAAAAAACCATCACTTTATGTAATTGAGGATAGTAAGGAGGGTTGGGCCAACGCGCTTGTCCTCGGTCTTACTACGTGGTCAAATGGCGAAGATGTTACATTTGATTATTCTAAGATTCGTCCGCAAGGCGCTCGATTGAAGACAATGGGCGGCCGCGCCTCCGGTCCGGAACCCCTCAAAGCGCTGTTGGATTTTGGACGTGGAAAGATGATGCAGAGACAGGGTAGACATCTGACAACCCTTGATGTCCATGACATCATTTGTAAGATAGGCGAGGTGGTTGTTGCCGGCGGTGTACGTAGGAGCGCCATGATCTCCTTTTCTGAATTGGATGATCCGGAGATGCGTGAGGCGAAGAACGGCCAGTTTTATCTTTCTCATCCAGAGCGAAGCATGGCTAATAATTCCGTCGCTTATAACGAAAAGCCAACTGTCTCACAGTTTATGGAAGAGTGGATAAATTTGGTTAAGTCTGGTTCAGGCGAGCGCGGTATTTTTAATCGTGGCAGTTTGGAAAGGCAGTTGCCAGCCAGGAGGTGGAAGGTTTTTGCCGATCATGCTGAAAATTCGGGATTAAATCCTTGCGGAGAGATTGTCCTTAGGTCTAAGCAGTTTTGTAATCTTACGCAGGTTGTGGCGCGCGCTAACGACACAGAAGCGACACTTTTGGAAAAGGTTAGGATTGCGACAATACTCGGCACTTATCAGTCTTCGTTGACCTATTTTCCATATCTGTCTAAGGAGTGGAAAAAGAATTGCGATGAGGAGGCATTGCTCGGTGTTTCTATTGACGGTCATTGGGATTGCAAAGTTTTGAGAAATCCTGAAACACTCAAGAAGCTTCGCGAAATGGCAATTGAGACAAATAAAAAATACGCCAAGAAGTTCGGCGTCAATGTCTCGACTGCTATAACTTGTGTTAAGCCATCAGGCCAAGGTTCTCAGCTTTTCAATTGCGCTTCTGGCATGCATCCTCGACACGCGAAATTTTACATCCGCAGAGTTCGCGTTGAGAGCCATAATCCGCTCTTCATGATGTTGAAAGATATGGGTGTGCCTTATAATCCTGAAGTGGGACAGGATGAAAAAAATGCTACGACATACGTTTTAGAATTCCCAATAGCATCACCGAAGGGGGCGATCGTTAAAAATGATATTTCAGCCCTCGATCAGCTTGAGTATTGGAAATTGGTCAAAGAAAACTATACTGAGCATAATCCATCGGTTACTGTATCTGTCGGCAATGATGAATGGCTTAAGGCTGGCAGTTGGGTTTATGAAAATTGGGATATGGTTGGCGGACTTTCTTTCTTGCCTCGCAATGACCATGTTTACAGACTCGCGCCATATGAAGAGATAACGGAAGAGAAATATAAAGAGCTTGCTGAAAAATTCCCTAAGATAGATTTCTATAAGCTTACCCTGTATGAGTAGTATGATCAAACACAGGGGGCCAAAGAGCTGGCGTGTGTAGCTGGACTCTGTGAGATAGATGTTGTAACAGGGGAGAAGAAGTAAAATTAAAAAACTCCGGACAGTTGTCCGGAGTTTTGATTTTAGCAGTGTAGGCTTGCTCGATAGATATGATTATCAATGATACCTAGATAGCAGAGACATCTCTCTTTTTCCAGCCATCGAATATTAACTATTTTATCGAATATTATGCCTTCTTCCTGATTAATAACTATCATTTCTCGGTCATTGGTTTTCACCCAAACAACTAGATTGTCAGACGGCGTGTAGAATTTTATAGCGCTTTGCCTGTAATTTTTCGTCCAGACATCGCCATTGTCTACAATAAAATGTATTTCGCAAGCTTTCGATAGGGCGTAATAAATGCCGAAATATGGATTCGTTAGGAATGCCAGCGGCCAGCCGACGAAAATTTTTAGCCACCCCATTAGGTAAGATGATTTGTCATAGCTAAAACTCCATTTAAGTAGAGAATTTATTTTGGGCCAAAGTTTGTCATCCCATTTTGCGCGATTATAGGCGGTGTAGGCAATTTTTTTATTATTGGCGTTTATACAATAATTCAGCGAGAGTGAATCAAAATCGCGGTGAACTTTATTCTGGAATTTCATGCTCATCTTATCGCCATTTTTGATAAGGTGCGGAAACTCCTCTGGATGTTCCTCGCGGTATCTATCCCTGTCTCTCTTAGCTCTAAACTCTTGCAAATCGAAATTAGCAAATCGGTCTTTATATTTTTCTACGTATTCTGTCCGCCCATCTTCATATACTCTGAATATTACTCCATCCTTCATTTTGAACTGAGCGTAGTTATAATTTATTGTGCTGAATTCGATATCATTTGTCACATCTCTACCATTTAAGAAATAATGATAATTGCCGTCATTGACTGACCAACAAAAATCGTACTTATTATCACCATGGGGATGCCAGCAAAAATCGCTAATTCTATCATTGGTTTTGAAGAGTAGTTTGCCATTTATGTAGATTTTCTTTGATGGCCAGTCTTCGGGATAATTATAGCCTTCTACTATGGCGATAGATTTGCCATTGGGCGATAGAAAGATAAGCGGGGCGTTAAGTAAAATTTCTTCTTCACATGTAGCTCGCCACTCTTTTTGAATTTCGCCATTGAAGATTAGTTTAAATTCCTTCGGCTGATCTTCGCTGGGAATCAGCAGATTGAACGGTTTTGCGACTATATAGGCGAATGAACTATTATCATGTGTGGGGATTACATCGCAGATCTTAAAACCCGGAATACTGTTTATTTCCATCAAACATTTTGGATGGTCGTGGGCCATAGTTCCTCCTATTTGTGATGTCAATGAGCGAATATCGTCAAGAATAAGCTACATTGTTTATCTCTCTATGTCAAGATTTATCATTTATGACCATCTGCTATTTATGTTATTGCGAGCGATAGCGAAGCAATCTACAGTGTTATATTTATAGAAAGAGATTGCTTCGTTGCAAGCTTCTCACAATGACAGGTCTAGAGTGTCATTGCAAGGAATGAAATGACAAAGCAATCTCTTTAAGTAATTTTGCTTCTAACCCTTAATGATCGGAGACATAAATAAAAAGCCCGCTTAATTTTTTTAAGTCTATTACGTACAAATACAATGATTAAACGCAGAGAGCTAAACAATCGGCTTGTGTAGCTGGACTCTGTGAGATAGATGTTGTAACAGGGGAGAAGAAGTAAAATTAAAAAACTCCGGACAGTTGTCCGGAGTTGGATATTTAGAGTGTTCGAAGTAGGAATTTTTTGAAGTTACTATCTATTATCTTTTCGACCATTTCAAAGTCCATCCCTTTTCTCATAAGAAAATTTTTTATGATTTCCAACATGTTAGGCGTATTCAGTTCAATCGCGGCTTCGGGGAATCTTGCCTTGAAGTTTCCTCTTGGATCGAGTAGCTTGATATTGTCTCGGCTCCACTGCTTTAACGCCTCAAGATTTTGACATTCATAAACACTATCGGTTCCGATACAGACCGCATCTTCACCGCAGATGTTAATGATGTGCTGAAGATGATTATAGAATGGTTCGAGAGTATCATCTGATTCATGCAGGCCGAAGGTTAGACAATAAACACCGATTACTCCGCCAGCATCGGCGATATCCTTAAGGACTTGATCCGGAAGATTGCGGTTGTGATTGTAAACTTCATAACTGCCGGTATGTGAAGCCATAACAGATGTTTTCACTCCGCCTTTGATAAGATTCATAACATCAATGGCAGTCTGGTGTCCAGAGTGTGATAGATCGACGATTATCCCGTTTTTTCCGAGATCTTTTATAAGTTTTATCCCTCGTTTTGATAGAGGTGTTTTGGAGTTGGCGAAGCCGCCACCGTAGATATTGTCGAGCTCAAAGGCGAGCGTAGTTGAGATGATGCCGTAATCCCGTAGTATCTTTAGGGCAGAGCGTTTGTAATCTGTCGGTGGATGATGTAATCCTAATAGTATTTTGGTTACATTATCATCACAACATTCTAATTCCAACTCCTGCCCTAATTCCTCCTTGTTTTTTATGATTGATAACACTTCGTATTTATCTTCATCTTCATTAAGGTTTAAGGCATTCATATATCCAAGAATTCCGTTTAATTTTTTGTCGCCAATATCTTTGCCATGAAGAATCTCGGCCATAGTTGTACAAAATGGTGCGCATGGTGTAACTAGAGCCCCTTCGATTTTTGGTTTGTAGGGGAGAATGGGTAGGCTTGCTCGTCTTGTTAGATAGGCCTGAGAATCCCAACCGTAGCGATTTCTTGTCACATAGTATGCCACTGTTCCTCCTTGTCTTTATTTCAACGAACTAAGGAACTGCGTTAATCTAACTTATTTATCAACCTATGTCAATATTATTTTTGAACAGAAAAATCCTCCGTTGCCGGAGGATTTTTCATATTTTTGTCTTGTGTCTATAAGCCGAATTCTGTTATCGATGATTATTTATCTGGGCTCATTGTTGCCAATGAGCTCGAGCGGCACTTCTCGCTTAAGCTTAATTCTTAAGCAGGACACGGCCTTGCACTTGGGTAAGGATTTTGCCGTTTCATTTCCATATCGCTATGGAATTATTCCACTAGGGAACCCTTTGCCTTTCGGCTTCGGCGTTTCTGCTCGCACCTCTCGGATTGCTCCGGACGGGTGTTACCCGCTACCTTTTTAACTCCAGTTAAAACCAGAGTAAGTGTTCGGACTTTCCTCCCAGCCCTAGTTCTACTCCTTAAAATTTTATTTAGCCTAAATTGATCTATCCATAGGGTTATCACTGTATTTTCAGTAGTAGAACTAGGGCTGGGCAATCATCCAACACAGGACGAATATATTATATCATAGGAAAAAATCTTGTCTAGTTTAAGATTTTTGTTTATTTAGCAATAGCCTGAATGGTTTTATCTACAAGCTCCTTGAGGGAAGTTTCTGATTTGATCAAATAGTCGCTAATTCCAAGTTCACGGACAATCTTCGCCTCTTCGGTGTTGTGCCCCATATTAGTCAAAATTATTACACGGACAGCCGAATTGGCACCGTTTTCCTTGATTTTTTTCAGAACATCTATGCCGCTCATCTTAGGCATCATGATATCGAGTAAAACAAGGTCCGGTTTTTTCTTTTCAATCTCTGTAAGTGCCATTTCACCATTTGAAACAACTTCAACATCATAATTGGCACCCTTTAGTGTTGTTTCATAAAGCTTTGTTAGGAGCGGATCATCATCAACCAATAGGATATATTTTTTTGCGTCCATAGTATCTTGCGATTTAATGATAATAATATAAATAAATTATACACTATAAAATTTAAATTTGCACAACTCTGTTATTAAAATAGTTGATGGTGTAAAATTAGAATGTGAAAACAAATTATGATGCGTGGAAAATCGATTATCGCGATTTTTATCATCTTGCGGATGAAATAGCCAGATTGGGATTTCTGATTCGCTTCGCTCTCCTTGCGCCCTCTTCGCATAATAGCCAGCCGTGGAAATTTAAGATTGATAGTAATAAAATTTTGATCTATGCGGAAGAAAAGAGATCTTTGCCAGAAAGCGATAAAAACGATCGTCAATTGTTTATAAGCCTGGGTGCGGCCTTAGAAAATCTCTTAACTGCTGCTGATTTTTATAATTATGAGGCCAAGGTTGAATATTTTCCGACTGAACATCCGGAGGCGGCGATTGCCGTTTCT
>CAZWJJ010000004.1:0-4854 GCA_964634555.1 uncultured Candidatus Saccharibacteria bacterium
TTCGGTCTTGATATTCGCTTGTCCATGGGCGTTGGGTTTGGCCACGCCGACGGCTATCATGGTCGGCACCGGCAAGGGAGCGGAAAATGGCATATTGATCAGAGACGCCGAAAGTTTAGAGACAACGCACAAGGCTAATGTGGTAATCTTCGATAAAACCGGCACTTTGACCAAGGGCAAGCCAGAGGTTACGGATATTATTTCGGTCGGCGGTTTTTCAGAAGATGAAGTTTTGCGCTTGGCGGCATCTTTGGAAAAGGGTTCGGAACATTCTTTGGCGGAAAGTATTGTTTTAGAATCGCAAAAAAGAAAAATCAATCTTGTATCTATTGATAAATTTAAAGCCATTGCCGGAAACGGCATTGAGGCGATGATCGACGATAAAAGATATATTTTGGGCAATCGACGCTTTATATTGAGTGAAAATGTTTCAATGGGTGATCAGATTAGCAAGATGGAAGAGCTAGAGAACGAGGGGAAAACAGTGATGATGTTGGCGCTCGATAGTAGGGTGATCGGCATGATTGCCGTAGCTGATGTTATAAAAGAGTCGGCGGTTGAGGGTATAAATTTACTACGTTCAATGAAAATCGAACCAGTTATGATAACTGGCGATAATGGCAAAACGGCAGTGGCGATCGCTCGTAAGGTCGGTATAACCAGGGTTTTGTCAGAGGTTTTACCGGAGCAAAAAGAGAGCGAAGTTAGAAAAATTCAGGCCGAAGGTGGAGTGGTGGCGATGGTTGGCGACGGTATCAACGATGCACCAGCCTTGGCGGCGGCCGACATTGGCATCGCGATGGGAACCGGCACGGATGTGGCGATCGAAGCGGCGGATATCACTTTGATCAACAAAGATTTACGGTCGGTGGCCATAGCGATAAGATTATCAAAGAGAACGATGCGGACGATCAAATTGAATCTTTTCTGGGCTTTTGCTTACAATGTGATTTTGATTCCAGTGGCAATGGGCGTGCTCTATCCGTCTTTTAGAATTTTAATGAATCCAATTTTCGCGTCGGTGGCGATGGCCGGAAGTTCGATCTCGGTTGTAAGTAATTCGCTTTTACTCAAGCGCTTTAAATAAAAGAAATGAAAAAGAACTATCAATTTCATGTAAATGGCATGCATTGCAAATCTTGCGTCGTTGTGACGGAAGGTGAATTAAGCAAGGTGCCGAACGTTGTATCCGCCAAGACCAGCCTGAACCATCACAGTGTTGAGATTGTCGCGGATTTTGGCGATTTGGAGATGGGGCAGATTTTGGTGAAATTAAATAGGGCGTTGGAGGGTCGCGGTTACAGTTTGTCGCTGGAAAAAATATCGAAAAAAGCCAACTGGTCGGAATTCAAAGTCGCCGCTCCGGCCGCTTTGATGTTTATTCTATTATTTATAATTTTGCAAAAGATTGGTTTGGTAAATCTGGTCGGTGGTGGTCAGCTTAATTACGGCACAGCCTTTATGGTCGGCGTTATCGCTTCGCTTTCATCTTGTATGGCGGTCATCGGTGGATTACTTTTGTCGATGTCAGCGACTTTTGCAAAAGAAGGCGAAACATTGCGTCCGCAGGTGCTGTTCCATGTTGGCAGGTTGGTCTCATTCTTTGTTTTGGGAGGCGTGATCGGCTCGATCGGGTCGGTTTTTACCCTGAGTAACTCGATGACATTCATTCTAAATCTTTTGATCGGCACGGTGATGTTGGTTTTGGGTATTAATTTGCTGGACGTTTTCCATTCCGCTAAGAAGTTTCAGTTTTCGATGCCGAGATTCCTTGCCAAATATGCTTATGGTGTCGCAGGGTTCAAATATGCACTGACGCCATTTCTTGTGGGAGTTGCCACATTCTTTTTGCCATGTGGATTTACGCAGTCGATGCAACTTTACACATTGTCGACCGGCAGTTTTTTGAAGGGCGCCCTGATAATGTCGGTTTTTGCTCTTGGAACATTGCCGGTTTTGGCTCTGATTAGTTTTAGCTCGCTCAGTATAAATAATAGTCCAAAGTCCGGTATTTTCTTCAAGGCGATTGGATTGATTGTGATCGCTTTTGCCATATTCAATCTCATAAACAGCCTGGTTGTTATCGGTATTATAAACCCGGTCTTTAATTTTTAATTTATAATGAATAATTCTACGATTGTGGCTATTTTGTTTTCGGCGCTCATGATCTCTTTGGCGATTATCTATTCGGGTAGTAGGGGTGGCGGTTCGGATGCCATAGAAAATAATGTTAGTGTATTCAATGGCAAACAGATAATCGATCTGCGAGCTAAAGGCGGATTCCAGCCGAGGATTAGCAAGGCTAAGGCTGGCTTGCCGACAATTTTGCGAGTGAGTACTAATGGCACTTTTGATTGTTCGGCAAGCATACGGATTCCAACCTTAGGTATCGGGAAAATTTTACCGCCATCAGGTAGTACTGATATAGATATCGGTTCACCAAAGACGGGTTTATTGGAGGGTAGTTGTGGTATGGGGATGTATCCGTTTGAACTTCAGTTTAATTAAAAAAAGCCCCTTATGGGGCTTTTTTTAGCGATTAATTAGTATGAGCCTGTCGGAATGATGCGTATCTTATCGTTTACGATCTCTAAATTTGCCAATGGACTGATTCCGCCGTTAACTTTGATTATACCGTTCTCATCCATGCCCAAAGTGGCGTTGAAGTTTGTATCTCCACTTAGGAACTGAACTTTCTGATTAGTTGCTCCCTGGAGGGGGAAGGTTTGAACGGTAATTTGACTTTTGGTCTCGATATCTACGACTGGTGCGAAGATGATTGTACCATCAATTGCAGTGTGTAGAGATTTGTCAGCTAAGAAGTCAATCAGGACACTGCCGATAGTACCCTTGATAACCTTTATATTGCTATTAACCTGAAAATCATTAGAAGGAACCTTTGATAGAACTGTTCCGCCGGTCTTTTTTGTGACAGAAATACTTCCTAAAGACAGATCAATTGCGTCGTAGTCGTTATTAGGGAGGTTGACATCAGCTAGAAGCTCATTACGCGGGCCGTTTCTTAGAGAGAAAAGATCATAGCTGTGAGGTGTTGATGTGATGGTTGTCCAGCCGGTTTTTGGACTATGAATTTTTAATGAGTTGATTGTTAAATTGATTGTTGAAATGGTGTCGAGAGGTACTGATTTGTCTGTGACTGCGAAGAGTAGTCTGCCTGTAGTCTGCTGATTTGAAGTCGTTGAGACTACGGTGCTGTTTTTCTTGGTGGTCGGTGGTGTTGGAGTGACCTGGGTTTGTGTCACCGGAGTTGTGTCCGTTGTTGGAACGGTTTGTTCCGGATTGTTTTGTGCCGAGATATACCAGGCAATTATTAAGACGATAACTGCGAGTAAGATTAATTTTGTTTTCATGTTTTAGATTAATTATTAAAATCTCTTAATATTTTAACATATAGTTACTTTGGCGAATAGCACAACTTGCAATTTTGTTAAATAAGTATAGTTTTTGATTGGCGATCTGTCTGGATCGGAGGTAGAAGATGGCCTTTAAAAATTCAAAACTTCGCAATGATTTGATATTTCGTTTTGGAGATAAGATAGACGGAGCCATAGGAATTCCATGTATTACCGCTGAAGGGCAGATAGTTGAAGCGAGTTATTTTTATGCCATAAATAAGCTCAAAAATATTATTGTTATCTCCTCGCAGATAAACTGTCCGATGAAATGTTATTTTTGCGAGCTGGGGACCGAGAAATTTATACGAAATCTTTCTCGGATGGAAATGGTCGAGCAAGTGCGAGTGGTTTTAACTGAAGCAGAAAAGGAAGGTTTTACTCTCAATAACTATCCGCATAAGATCACTATCGCAAATACAGGCGAGCCGCTTTTTAATCCTGATATTGTTTCTGCAATAGATGATTTGGGCGAATTTAATACTTCTTTTAAGATTTCTACAGTTTTGCCCGCAACCACCATTGCGTTTGAAAGAGCGAGAGAGATCGCGCAATTTTCGTATTTTTCTGGAAGGACGGTTCAGTTGCAAATTTCTCTCATTTCGACATTGGAAGAAGAACGCCAACGTATTATTGGAGTGCGTGCGGCAAGTTTTAGAGAGATTAGAAAAGTTGGAGAGATGTGGCGGTCAGTGAATCCCACGGGTCGCAAGGTAAATCTTTCACTTATAATTACAAGTACGATGGATTGCGACGCTGATAAGATCGCTGATATTTTTCCACCGGAGCTGTTTCGTTTTCGTTTTCGCGAATATGTGTCGACTGAAAATGGTACAAACAATGGACTTGTCGCTGTGTCCGCAGAAAAATTGGCAGAGATAAAGGAGGATTTTCGTGAGAGAGGATATGAAGTCACTGATTTTGCCAGTCCCACACCGATAGAACGTAAATTTGGCCTTGTTTCTAATGCTATCCGTAGAATGTATCTTGAAATGGCCAAAAATAAATAACTTACCCCCCCGATATTTCGGGGATTTTTTGTTGCCGATTATGTTAAAATAAAATAATGCAAGAACATGAAAAGAGAAATTTTTTGGGAGTTCATCCGGATGTTTTAAGATTAGGACTGGTAAGTTTTTTAACAGATGTCAGTTCGGAGGCAATATTTTCGGTCTTCGCGGTATTTTTTACTGTTTTTGCCGGCGCGTCGACAACCTTGCTCGGTGTTATTGAGGGTTTAGCTGATTTTTCTTCGTCTTTTTTGGATTATATATCTGGTTGGTTGGCGGATAGGTCTGGCCAAAGAAAATCTTTAACGATTATCGGCTATGGGTTTTCCACCCTGGCGAAGTTATTGCTTTTATTTGCCAATTCGCTCTTGGCTTTGGGACTTTTTCGGATTGTTGAAAGGAAACTCGAAACGAGTCCAATCCCCTAGTTC
>CAZWJJ010000004.1:4864-28045 GCA_964634555.1 uncultured Candidatus Saccharibacteria bacterium
TGCTAAAAAAAATTTTTAATGTATTTCGTCTATGGTTTGTCCCCCCTGTCGAAGATATTGTTTTTATTGGCAAATTCGATCTTGGCGTTGGGACTAGTTCGGATTGTTGAAAGATTGGGAAAAAGTTTTCGCGGACCGCCTCGCGACGCTTGGCTCTCGGAAGTCGCGGCAAAGGAGGTTCGGGGATATTCATTTGGGATTCATAAAGCTCTAGATAAGGCCGGCGCTATTCTTGGCCCCATAATCGCCTATTTGATTTTGAGTTGGTTTGGTCAAAATGTTGCCAGTTTTAAGATTATTTTCACAGTTTCGGCAATTTCAGCTCTTGGCGCAGTCATTGTGCTGTTTTTTATGCATGATCGGCCGGGAATTTCTCATGAGAAAGAGAATATATTTAAGTCATGGACGACGCTGAGCTCAAAATTTAAGATCTTTCTTTGGCCGGCTTCAATTTTTGCTCTCGCTTATTTTAGTTTTGGCTTTTTGTTGCTGAAGGCTTATGCAGTTGGTTTTGCTGTGAAGGATATTGTGCTTTTGTATGCATTGTTTAATATCTCTTTTGTGGCTGTGTCCGCCCCGATTGGCAAGTTGGGCGATATCATTGGGCGAAAATATATTCTGATACTTGGATATTTGAGCTATCTGCTAATGTCGCTTGGTTTTATTTTTGCGACTCAAAAATGGCAAATCATAGTTTTGTTCATTATCTTCGGAATTTTTTATAGTATTGATGAGGGACAAAGTAAGGCTTTCATCGCCGACTTGGAAGGCGAGAGGCGGGCGACAGCCATCGGTATTTATAATTTTATTACTGGAATTTTTTATTTTTTCGCTTCGATCATTGCTGGAGTTCTTTGGACCATCGACCCAAATTACAGTTTTGTCTTTGCCTGTTTAGCTACGATCTTGGCTATGATCATATTTGCCATTCAAACTCGCAATATTTCTCAGTAAAATTTTATCTTATAAAAAACCCCGACTAAATCGGGGCTTTTTGTTGTGACTGTTGAGATTATTTGTGTGCTACAAACCAAACACCACCTAAACCATCGCCAGTGGTGTCTCCGGGTTTCTTATCGCCGGCATAGAAGTAGATGGGCATACTATTATAGGTAACTTGAAGAGTACCATCGGCCCGTTTTAGAATATCCAATTTACCAAAGGCATCAGCGTTGCCAATAAGATCGGCTGGAGAGTTTACAGTATAAGGCGGCCATTTTATCGCACAAACGCCGGTGCAAGCACTGATTCCTGGTTTATCATTTTTGAATGTATAGAGAGTCATGCCGTTAGTAGCGATTAGGTAGGCACCTAATTTGGGATCGTTGTTAACTTTTAGGGATGTATTGGGTATGACGGGGGATGGAGTTGGAGTAGTGATAACTGGTTGTGCTGGTGTTGTCGGCAAATCTGGAACCGGATTCGGTGTCGATTGGCCTAATAAGTACATTCCAGCAGTCACCACTACAATAATGATCAGAACAGATAACCAAAGACTTGAATTTTTTTCCATATTTTAGCGTTAGATTGATAATATTGACTGAATGAGATAATTATAACAATTATATTTTTATTGTCGACGTAGTGTGGACTTGAAAATAAATGACCCCATTCTTACATTTATCAGTTTTATCTGATAACAAAAAACGCCCGAAATATGATCGGGCGTTAAGGTTTAACGCAAATCTGGAACTTCTAATATATTTCTATCCTTAATTTGTTCCAGTAAAAGATCTATCTCTTTTAAAAGACCACGCTTTCTTATGCCAGCGATAATATCAGGGGTATTTGGAGGAAGCATACGACGAGAGGAGGATTCAAGAATTCCCAATATATGCATCATATCTATGTCTCTTTGATTAGCATTGGGAATGAAATCACCGATCGCATATTTAAGAAATTCAGCTGAAACCTTATTTTTGCCATTTGACACAGCAACTTTATATGATTCTTTAACTATCTTTCTTATATCGGCACCAGAAACATCTCCAGTAAGATTAGCAAACTCTCCAAAGTCCTCAATATCAGTCGGAATTTTTTCGAGCCTATTGAACATGATCTCAAAAATTTTTTTGCGCTCTATAGAAGATGGCATCGGCAAAAGCCAACGATCATCGCTTCTTCCACTTCTCTTTAGAGCTGAATCCATACGGTCAATACGATTTGTGCAGTTAATGACAAGAATCTTTCCAACGATACGCGGATCAGAAAGAAGCTGCATCCAATCTCTCATCAATCTTTCTGAAACACCAGAGTCTCCTTTGGGATCATCACGATTCATTCCGCCAAGATCTGATTCATCATTCATAACCACCACTGGGGCCAAAGATAAGAGGGCTGATCTCAATCTTTCTGATTTAGCTTCAGAATCACCCACCCACTTACTGCGCAAGTTCTTAATCTTAACAAAATTATATTCTGCCTCTTTTGCAAAACCTTCTACAAAAGCAGTTTTGCCTGTGCCTGGAGGACCCATTAGAGTAATCCCACTTGGGATAAGTTTGGTTTCGCCGATCTTAATAGCGGAAATAATTGTCCTACATTCCCTTTTTATGTGATCAAGTCCACCAATATCATCGAGAGAATGTTCAGCATCAACAACCTCAAGAATATCTCCATATTCAGAATTCAAAATCTGATTCTTTCGCTCCTTAATATATTTTAGACTAACTGGTCTACCATCGCTTCTGGCGCGCAGAAAAATATCTCTAATCTGATTTAGATTCAATCCTTGGGTTGCAATAGTGAACTCTTCAACGGAAGCAGAAAGTTTAAGTTCTCTATCGTTCATCAGGGAGGTGTCAATAAAGATATTCCGCTCCTTAAAATCTGGCCTAGGAATGAAAACGTGGGCTACACTGATCCCGGGCTGTCTGATCTCATTCGATATATCAGCCAATTGATTTGTGGTCAGAATAATTAAATTATTGTTGTTACGAATTTCATCATCAGAGACCCAATTTTTGAGTCGCTCTATATTAACTCTCTCATTAGATGGAAGCAAGCCATTGTTTGCCATTGGGAAAATAAAATTGGCAGAAGAGATAATTATAACTGTTTTCTCTTGCTTCTTAAGAACTTTCTCGATAAGAGGCAGACAAAGTTCAGGTTCACGGGGTATAGACCGCTTCGTTCCAAGTTTAGCCTTAGCGACTTCAATTGGATTAGAAGGGATGGCACCCGAATCAGCCTTAATTTCGGCTAGTTCCATGAATTTATCCTTCATTTTAGGATTCAGAAATCTTGCTCCATTGGCAATATCATAAAAGACACATATCTCTGCTGAGTCACCAATTTTGGACAAAAAATTCGGTAGTTCTAAATAAGGATATTCAGTCTCATCCAAAACATCTGGATTTGGAGAAAGACCATTTATATCGCCATATATTACGAAGACCGAAGAAACACGAGCACTGAACGGTCCAATAAAATCGTCTTTAAACCACTTAGGTAAGATATTTTCGACACCCTGGCCTTTTGCTAACATAAAAAGCGTTTCGTATTTAGCAGTTTCAGAATTAACGCTAGTTTTGCTCTTTTTTTTCATGACTACCCCTGCTTCAGGTGTCCTTTGTGCTCTATCCCTGTTGAGATCGGAGAACCACTAGCCTTAGACCAAGTAAGGTTGATATTTAGACCGAATTTTTGGGCCAAGACCGTAAATTTGGCGCGTTCTTCCGTTAAGTCATCCAAAGAAGAATAGTGTTCAAACATAACTTCACCCTTACCATATTTATCTCTACTAATTCTCAAATATCTAGTAACTTGACTATTATCTTTATTACATTTTTCGGCTTCGATAATAAAACCCTTATCGGTCTCTCGTATGGTAGTCTCGAAGTTAAGAAGTTCCGCGATCATTTTAAGAACATTCATTTGAAATTCATTCATAACCTTATCAATGAGTTTCTTAATATTCTCTTCTGAATCGGAAGTATATTCTGCATCCGCACTAACGTAACCGTCCTTAATAGAAAAATTAATACCCCCTGTATTAATACTCTCAAGAACTTGGCTCAAAACAAAACCTAATAAGTTGTCTACATCAAGTTCATAAAATGATTCAAGAAAATCAGAGTCTTTCTCACCAATTTTATTAAGAAGATCTTTGTCCACCTTAGGTGCCTCAACTCTCTTAGAGAGCCTTTTGGATAGGGGAACAGGCAACACGACTTCTTGGAACGCCTTATAGCCGATATCGCAAGGCATATAAACCTCCCTTGGTCAGCGAAAATTTTCAAAGTACTGACCTTATTCTGAAACTACAATTTTATGAATGATTTGTCAATAAAATCGGCCTGAATTCTCACTCTAAAAGCAACATGATTTGCAGACTGATTCAGCCGTTATATTACAAACCATAATCTCTTAAAATCAGTCATTATATACAAGGCTGATTTTTAAAAAAAGAAATCAGCATGATCAATATACTGAACCATTGATTCGCTTTATCTAGATTGAATGATTATTAGTAAATGCATGTTCGAAACTTGATTTCAAATATCCTTCAAATTATAGAGCCTTGGTTTTTGGAAAATGACAATGCCAGTTATCGTTAATAGGTAAATAATCATATTTGTGTATATACAAAAAAAGACCCACAAGGGGTCTTTTGTTTAAAATAAAATTTTATCTATATTCCTTGGGCCCAAAGAAATTATACTAATAGGAACACCTAGGCCATCTTTACTTTCTATAAAATTTAAAAATTTTAAAAGATTTTTATGAAGTTGACCTTTTCTATTTTTGGCCATACTCCAACCTGGCATAATTTTGTAAATAGGCTGACATTGAGCAATAATCTTACCTACGAACTCTCTATTTTCCATAGATTTTTTAATCGCATTTATCCGTATCAAGCCAGAAGGCCCAGGCTCTGTATCAAAATATCTATAAATTTCAGGAGTGATATTGCCTTTATAGACATAACCATCACAAATCTTTAGGGAGATTAGCCCATCTAGTTGATCTAAGCAAGTAATCACAATTGAGTCGATCCCGTCGTTTACATCTATGCCGTAACGAAGTAGGGTAAGATCGAGCCAGCCTATACGGAAATTTCCTTGCCATATATTCGATGGATTATAGACATCCTGAATTCTACGGGAAAGCCATGCATTCTCTGTTGGAAATAAACCTGTTCCATGTCGATGACCATAGGCGCGCATAATACCAAGTTTGTGAATTTTATCTTGAGAAGAGATAGAGTTAAACATAAGACTTGCATTATGATGTGTAACAATTGATTTAGTGATGTTGGGATAGAATCCAAAACGTCTATCAAGAAGCGCTCCTTGCGAGCCCTCAAATATGACCCCCTTGGAATTAATTGAAACAAAATCACTAAAATAAATTGTTTGTCCTGAGATTTTTTCTGCAAAGAGTAAATATTCTTCAAAAACTGCCTCCAAGCTTCTTTGGGACAAAAAATAATCAAAACGATCCTCGGCCTCTTTATTATGTGTATCTTCTATTAGTCTCAGGGCCTCATCTTTTTTAATCTCAAAGATATTTTTAAGTTTATTTTTAAGAATATTCCTATCAAGCATTTCCGAAATAGTAAGATAAAGCCCCTTTTCGCTATCGTATATTGTTTGACCCACACCCATTCCACATGATCCGTGGCGTTGATTACCCCTCATTATCTCTAGAATTTGGCCGACCATAATATGCCAGGGAGTAACAACAATACTTTTGGGACTAAAGAAGGTTCTGGTTAAGGGATCCTGGGATACCTTAAGTTTTAACATCTCGTACTCATTTAAAAGAGCAGACGGTGCAACAAGCATCTTTTCTGAAAGATAAGTCCTGATATCATTTTGTAGCATTCCAGATCCAAACTGCGCAAAACAATGTCTTAAACCATCTGAATTAACCACATTATGAGCTGCTTGTGGTCCGCCATGCCTTACAATATCCTTAATGCCGAACGACGCAGTGAGTACATCCACTGTAGTCCCTTTGCCACCATCGCCAAAACCAATGTCACATACAACAAAGACTTTGCCCAAGAAGACCAACTCCTTTCTTTAGTTTTTAAAAAGCCTCCCTATAATCGGGAGGCTCATCTATTAGATTTTAATAAAGCCTACCAGGCTTACTACTATTCTTTTTAGGATTTGAATCTTTCTTCTTCGAAGGAGCAGACTTAGAACCTTTTGATGCTGTTTCTGGAAGAATATCTCCAGATGAACTGATTTTCTTAAAAGATTCGCCACGCTTATCGCCAAATTTCTTCTCGCAGTAACTATCCAAACCATTCAAACTGCGACTGATTTCCTCGATACGTTCAGGTGATTGAGGTTCAAATTCAACTTTACCCAACTTAGTAGGGCGATTCCCTACATCACTAAGATACTGTTCGAGAGTTCTGGCGCCAGATAAAAGTGCAATAGCGCCAACCACCAAATCTCCAATTGCTCTATCATTCTCAAGGGGAACAATTCGCTCCTTACCCAAAACTCTTTCCCATTGCTTCTGGATCTTAGTATTATAATCAGGATCACTATAACGTCTCCTAATAAGAATGACATTTTCCTTAAACTTTTTCAAAAGTTTTTCAAAAACCTCTGTGGCTGTTGTGGCTGTATGTTGTCCACCGAAACAAGAGCCTAGAGTAGCAGCAGGGATAGTTTCTCTAAAAAATTCATCTGCCGTAAAGATCACGATTGGATCTTCAGCTTCTGATATTTCACATCGATTTAATAGGAAGTAGGCTCCTATTTCATATGACTCCTCTGGCACACCGCCACCACCGCCACCCTCAAGATGAAGTCTCTGGAACCATTCATCAGCATTTCTAGGTATGCAATAGTCCCCAAACTGAATAGGATCTGCATCACTATTTATATCTCCGATAGCACCCACTCCGAGCTCCCAGCCATCTTGGAGGTACAAATTACGAGAAACCTCTCCTACAATCATTGGCCCTTTATCTACACAAATTTTTGGCAAGCCTGCTACAGAACCTGTGTCATCAAAAAGCCAATAAACCGGATTTTTGGATTTACTAGAAATAGATCTATTCCAGGGAAGTACAGCTGGATCAGCCTTTTTTCTGGATGTCAGTTTCTCTGCTGTCTTAGAATAAGATCGACCGTCACGTGTTGAATCTTTGGTCGGAGTAACATCTCTATCATAGTATTCACCGCCGCCACCCATTTTTACTTGCTCCTTTTTTGTTCACAGAAACTAAGATACTAGCTTTATGCCAGCTTTAAGAAATTTTTGCTTAGCAACTTCTGTATAAAGAAAATTGGGAATAAGAACTCCTCCAAGTAAAACTGTCGAGGAAGCACAATCTTCTACTGTTTTGCTAGGAAGAAGATTTAGAAGATAAAGACAACTATTTGCTTGTTCTCTAGCAAGATCTGGATTATTAGGAGCAAGTAAAATTGCTCCGGCAAAGAAAGCTTCAGCCATTTTTCTCACTTTTCTATAGGACTGGTATCTTGAAGAACAATTGCTCATTAACCTCCACCTCCTTGGTCTAGAAAATAGTACTATGTCAAAGAGCTATTAACATAACTGATAATAAATATTTTCAATTTTAAGTCAAGAGTAGGGGGGCGTAGCGAACCTCGAGACTATTGCTATTTGATAATTGATCTTTTTTATTTTGTCGAATTTTTTCGTATAAACTCAATCACTTCAGCCGTTTTTTCATTGAGTAGCTTTTGTGAATGGGCTTCAATATTTAAGCGAAGAAGGGGTTCGGTGTTGGATTTTCGTAAATTAAATCGCCAGTCAGCATATTCAACCGAGAGGCCATCGATATGCTCGACTTTTCCGTCGGAATATTGCTTTTCGGCCAGGGTGATAACTTCATCTTTATTATTTACATCAAAATTGAGTTCACCCGGTGTAAAATATTTGGTTAGATACGGCTCATATATCTCGGAAAGTTTTTTCCCGGTGGTCTGCATCAATTCTAAGATTTTAAATATCGGCAATATGCCATTATCGCGGTAGAAAGTCTCGGGAAAATAGAAATGCGACGACATTTCGCCAGCAAAAACAGCATTTTCTTGTTTCATGCGGGCGGCGATAAGAGTCATGCCAGGCTTGGTAACGATCGGAACTCCGCCTGAGGCCGTGATCGTGTTGATTGATGCCCAAGTTAGGCGGGGATCGATGATAATCTTTTGTCCCGGATTTTTAGATAGTATTTCTTTGGCTAAAACGGCGGTTGTGAAATAACCCTCAATAAAATTTCCTTTTTCATCTATAAAAAAACAACGATCACCGTCAGCATCCCAGGAGACGCCGAGGTTGGCATTTTGTTCGACGACTTGTTTAACAATCTCAGCGCGATTTTCCGGAATTAAAGGATTTGGGTGGCCATGCGGGATGGGAAAGGTGCCATCCGGCTCCCCGTAAATTGAACTGAATTCGATCGATAAATTTCCTAATTCGATTATTTTCCGAAAAACTGTAGTCGAAAAACCACAGTTGCCATTGCCGACTATCTTAATCTTAGGAATTTTGTTTATATCAATGAGCGACAGGATGTATTTGGCGTAGGGAACAAGTAGATTAATTTCTGTCAGCTTACCCTTTTGTTCTGATATGACTCGGTGTTTTTTTAAGGCTAATTCTTTGATCTCATTCATCCCATTCTCGCCAGAGATCGGCTCAGCGTTTTTACGTGTCATATTTAGGCCGTTCCATTCTCGAGGATTATGAGAGGCAGAAATAGTAATTCCACCGTCGAGTTGCATATTGGAAACCGCAAAATAAAGCATTTCAGTCGAAACCAATCCACCGTCGATCACATCGACTCCAGCATCAATGAAACTTTGGATGGCCGATTTTTGTAGGGCTGGTCCATGTTCGCGAACATCGCGAGTAACGACGACTTTTTTTGGTTTAATAACTTCCACATAGGCTTGGACTACATCGTAGACACCTTGCTCATCAAGTTGTGTCGGATAAATACCGCGAATATCGTATGCTTTGAAAATTGATTTATCTAAGGCCATGTTTTAAATTATGAAATTGTTAATCAAAATTATTACCTTTTGAGATTGATTCGTCGTAAGCTTATCAAATAACTGGCGGCGGGGTCATTGTGAGCTTGCGAAGCAATCTATGCTTTTGTGATGGCAAGAGAAATTATTTTTTACAATAAATGATCCAATTTTTTATCCTTTAGTGCCTCTACTACCTTTTTTATCTCTTCTGTCCTTCCTTTTTGTGAAATTATAATCGCATCGTCAGTTGCAACTACAATTATATTATCAAGCCCGATGGTTGCGACAAGTTTTTGGCCTGAAGGAGAGAGAATGACCGAATTGTGGGTGTCGATATTTACCACTAGTCCCTCACAATAGTTGCCTTCGTTGGTTTTTTCATCATTATTTAAAAGATCTGAAACGGAATCCCAGGATCCGACATCCGACCAACCGAGATCGGCTGGGATTACGGCCAGTTTTTTGGTTTGCTCCATAATTGCTACGTCGATAGCAATATCCGGCATTTTTCGAAATTCTCTATCGAGAATTTTGTGATAATTTTGCGAGTCGGCAGATTTAATAATCTCGACAATAGTTCTGTGAATAGTCGGTTGGTTTCTTTTTGTCTCGTTCAAAAGATGTGCCGCTGAAAATATGAAATAACCAGCATTCCAATAAAAAGTTCCTTGGCGCAAATAATCCAGGGCGGTTTTATGATTTGGTTTTTCAACGAAACGGCTAACATTATACATAGTAAAGTCTTTGTTTTGACTATGAATATCTTGGCGTTCGATATATCCGTAGCCAGTATGTGGGGAAGTCGGCTGAATGCCGATTGTGGCGATGGTGTTTTTATTTTTGTCGATAAAATCAAAACCAGCCTTGATCGCCCGATTGAAGATCTCTTTGCGCAGGATTAAATGGTCGGAATGCAGGCTGGCGATAACGGCTCGCGGATCTTTTTTGGCTATAAAGGCGGTCGCGAGAGCCATGGCTGGCGCGGTGTTGCGCTTGACCGGCTCAGCGATGATATTTTCTTCGGGGATGTCCGGCAGATATTCGCGCAGCAGGTCGGTATATTTTTTGTTTATTGAAACATAGATTTGTTGAGGTGGAACTAGTTCAGCAGCGCGATCATAGGTTTGTTCAATTAGCGTTTTTTTGCCGATGATAGTTTGGAATTGTTTAGGTTTATTTTCTCGCGATCTAGGATAAAGCCGCGTTCCGCTGCCGCCGGCAACGATTAGAATATAGTGATGCTCGCTTTTCATCGGTAATATTTTTTAATGTTGGCCAGATGTTCGGCATAAGTGGTGCTGCAATGTATCAGGCCATGTCTATCGTGAAGATAGAAGAAACAGTTGGTTTTACGGGGATTTAGGGCCGCATTTATCGCGGCTAGACTGACATTTGATATTGGAGTTGGAGGCAAGCCTTTGTTTTTATAAGTATTGTAGGGGGAATTTATAAATTTATCTTCCGGGTTAACCCGTGGCCACCAGCCATTATTGGCATTACCCTTAACATATTGAAGGGTGGCATCCATGTCTAGGCTCATCTCTGAAAAAATTCTGTTCCAAATAACTCCGGAGATTATCCTCATATCGGCCTTGCCGGCAGCCTCACGCTCTATAATAGAAGCGATCTTCAGAGCAAGGTCCATATTTATAATCTCGGCAGTTGAGCTTGAGTATTCAGATATAACATCGCCATTAAACTTATTCATAATCGCTTTGTAGGCATCTGTCGGTGTGGCGCCAACAGGCATAATGTAAGTTCCGGGACCGTAATAGCCCTCAAGGTTTTTATTGTCTAACTTGCGATCAAGAGTAATAAAGTTGGTTTTTTGTGTGGGTGTCCATTTTAGCTCTTGCCCAAAAACCGCTGCTACTTCTTCTTTGCGGAGCCCAGAATCGAGGAAGATTTCGCGCGAAGATGGGTTAGCTAGATTTTGATAAAAGCGCCACGGGTTCAAGTTTTTTACTAACCATTTTCGCGCTTGACCAAATAGATCATTTACTGGCGTTGAATCTCCATTAACACTATCACCAGGCAGGTCGCTGATAGTTTTGTGTATTGGATCAACGTTCGTTGTGAATTTTCCTTGCGGATTTTGCGTGACTGATTGATATGTTAGGGTTAAAACAAGTATAGAGGTCAGAAAAAACAATGAGATTGACGCGATCTTAATCCATTTTGAATATTTAGCGTTGACAGCCATGTAGCCATTATACTCGCATGATATATTTTTGCCATAAAGATCTTGTATTAGAGATTGCTTCGTCGTAAACTCTTCGCAATGACAATATGAGATTAATTGCCACAATTTATTGTCATTGCGAGCGACCGCAGGGAGCGTGGCAATCTAAGTGTGGTGGACGTATACAAATCCTTTATTTTTACTCGATTTAATGTATACTTTGAAAGACAAAATAATAAATAATCATTAAACATGGCTGAAGACAAAAAGAAGAAAAATAACAAGCAGGACGAGGGTGGGGGAATGAATCCAAAAAATTTGCTGGCACAGTTTGGACGCCATATTTTGATGACGCTCTTGCTGATATTGGTTCTTCTAGCTTTCTATTCTGCGTACAGTAATAATATCCAAAATACTCCAATGACGACTGTTTCGGCATTGGCGGATGATATTAAGGCTGGGAATGTTACTAAAATACTAGTTGAAGGCGATGATTTGACCATATCATACAAAGATAATACGACTAAGCAGACCAAAAAAGAGGTTGAAACTTCACTAAGTCAGACCCTGGTGAACTATGGTGTAACCGTCACTGATTTTTCTAAGGTTTCAGTCGATGTTCAAGATCCAACCGGGCTTTATTTTTGGTTTACTGCCTTGGCACCGTTTATTTTGCCACTGGTATTTGTTTTGGTGATTTTCTGGATGATCTCTAGGCAGGTTAGAGGATCTTCGATGCAAGCATTTTCTTTTGGTCAATCGCGCGCTAGAATCATCGATCCGAGCGATGAGAAACAGAAGGTTCTGTTTAAGGATGTAGCTGGCGCAGCAGAGGCTAAGGAAGAGTTAATTGAGATTGTTGATTTTTTGAAAAATCCTAAGAAGTTTTTGGATATCGGAGCGCGAATTCCTAAGGGGGTGATGTTAACCGGCGCGCCCGGAACAGGTAAGACATTGCTTGCTAGAGCTGTTGCCGGCGAAGCAAATGTACCGTTTTTGTATTTGTCTGGTTCGGAATTTGTGGAGATGTTTGTCGGTGTCGGTGCTTCACGTGTGCGAGATCTCTTTAAGATTGCCAAGAAGATTGCGCCATCAATAATCTTTGTCGATGAAATTGACGCTGTCGGCAGACATAGAGGCAGTGGTATGGGTGGAGGAAATGATGAGCGCGAGCAAACTCTTAATCAGATACTTGTTGAGATGGATGGTTTTGAGCCAAGTGAGAAGGTGATAGTTATGGCGGCTACAAATCGGCCGGATGTTCTTGATTCGGCATTGCTCCGTCCAGGACGTTTTGATCGAAGGGTTGTGCTTGACCTGCCGGATATTAAGGAGCGTGAGGATATTTTGCAGATTCATTCAGCTAAAAAACCTTTTGCCGAGGATGTCGTTTTGAAAGTTATTGCTGAAAGAACACCAGGATTTTCTGGCGCGGATCTAGCGAGCTTAATGAACGAAGCCTCTATTTTGGCGGCTCGTGAGAATCGAACCAAGGTTGCTCAATATGACCTGATTCGATCGGTGGAAAAAGTAATGCTCGGTCCGGAAAGAAAAAGCCATATACTTTCTGATGAAGAGAAGGGTATAACGGCATATCATGAAATGGGTCATGCCTTAGTGGCCTCGATTTTGGAATTTTCTGATCCGGTTCATAAGGTTTCAATCATTTCACGCGGACGGGCGGCGGGTTACACCTTGAAATTGCCATTAGAAGAGAGGAAAATGCGCAATCGAAATAATTTCCTTGATGATATTGCCGTTTCACTTGGCGGATATGCGGCCGAAAAGATGATTTTTGGAGAAGTAACTACCGGCGCTTCGAATGACATAACTGTTTCGACTCACGCCGCTCGCGATATGGTAACAAGATTCGGCATGTCAGATAAGATCGGGCCGGTGGATTTTGGCGATTCCGGTATGGCCAATCCGGTAACTGGTGCAAAGGCGACATCATCGGCTTTTTCCGAGAACTATGCTTCCATACTTGATGCCGAAGTTTCTCGAATTATGAATGATGGATTGAAGCGGGCCGAGGAGGTTTTGAAAAATCACCGAGAAGCTCTGGATAATATGGCTGCTGAATTAAAAAAAGTTGAAACACTGGAAAGAAAAGAGTTTGAAGATCTTCTAATTCTCAACGGAATTAAGCCGAAGAAGCTTGGCGATGGGGTGGTGATAGCGGAGTAGAATTATAGTAATAAAAAAGCGACCCGGGAGGTCGCTTTTGGCTTCTTACTTTAATATTTGATATTTTTCTATCGCGAACATGAGATAAACATGTCTTAACCGATTTTCCACAGAACTTGAAGAATAGCCGTTAGGTTTGGCTATAATTAGAATTTCTGATCCATTACTGATAGCTTCGAGGAGTTTTTTGTTAGATCTGCGCCGAAGCCAGTTTACTGCGTCATCAGGTTTAAGATCGCGTTTATCAGGTAAAAATAGATAGGCTGAAAGTTGGGAGATATGATACTCTATCTTATTTTTGTTTGTGACCGTCAGGTCGTTACATTCGACAGCATGGATAAGAAGCGAAACTGTTCCTTGCGGACCTCCGCTGAAGACAGAACCGAACTGAACAGTATAGAATGTCTTTAGAAGAAAAGCTACTCGCGGAACCTGACTTAAGTCTGGATGGCCGTCCTCCCAATGTGATCCGAGATCAGATACAAGATCATGATAAGATACAGTGCCTTTTGGAGCTTTAAATATATACCCACAGTCGTGAAATTGACCATAATCACTGATAACCTTCTGTGTCTGAACATTATTAGCATGCGCAATGAGTAAAAGAACTAGAATTATCAAGGATCGCATCTCACTACTCCTTCGGTATTTTGAGGTCTAAGATTGCTAGAGGCTATCACAGTCGAACATGGAAATCAATTTGTGAATTTTAATGATAATAAAAGCCCGCGATGAGCGGGCGAGGATTGGTTTGCAGGCTAACTTCTTTGCTTATTTTTAAGATTATTTAGATGCTCTTCCATCTCTTCAGTGAAGACTCTCCATGCTATGGTACCTCCTAGCCAACGAAGTGCCATTTCTGCGGTACTTTTCCTTAATTCACTGCACTTTTGGGTCCAGATTTTGTCTAGAATTTTGTGCCAATCTCCATCGATAAATTTAGTAACCTTATATCTGTGGCCAAAGTGGACGGTTTCTGTCATGTAATTTGAAAATACCAGTTTGTCTGAATGATATACTTTTACTTCACCGTAACTCACCATTGGATTTCCAGAGCTTTTGAATTCGACCCTTAGGCCGCAGAGGTCAAAGATCTGTGGGGCTGTTGGATCTTCTCTGCTTCCTCTATATCTAACATGGGGAAAAAAGGTTTCAAAGATTCGGAATATTTTAGCTAAAATAACACGATAGTTCTTTTTCAGATCCTTATTTTCCAATATTCTAAGAGGAGTGTTTTCAAGTTTGTCTGCTTCTGTCGACAATACCTTAAGAAAGTATTTTTTAAGGTATTGTCGATCTTTTTCTGTTAAGCTGTATACGTTAAACTCTTTTTTCCCGACGTGTATATACATCGTCATAGTTAGCCTCCTGTATGTTAAGGTGCATATGCTATCTAGTAAGATATTATGCAAATCTGAATTGCTTGGCAAGGAGGGACTCGGTCACAACTCTTTGCTTCGCAAAGCTCGCGACCCCGGCTCGGCGACAAGCATTCCTCACTAGGTTCGGAATCTTGTATATCGCCTCCGCCTTTCTCGTCCCTCTCGCTGCTACATAAACAAAATCGTCGGGCAAATTGCCCGACTCATTTGTTATGTGCGCGAGGAGGGACTCTCGGCTACCGCCGCGGGTGAGTTTCGGCTCTTTCGCCTAGTGGCTTATTCGCACGAAACTCCTTTCTCGTCCCTCACGAAAAACAAGCAGTTGTTTTTCTCTCGTGCTCGCTCATTTCATTCGCTGTGCGCGAGGAGGGACTCGAACCCCCGGCCAATCGTGTATAAGACGATCGCTCTACCAACTGAGCTACTCGCGCCTGTGTATTGATAAATATAGATTAATTTCGACCAGAAGTAAATATTAAGTTTAATTGAAATTCTGCTAGAATAATTTACTGATGAAGGATTTTAAGAGTTGGCATAAAAAGAAGGTTATTGTAGATGGTTTGTCGGCAAGGTTATTTTTCCAAGAACGCGATGTCTGGTGGTGTTCTTTGGGTGAGAATATTGGCTTTGAGCAAGATGGTAAGGGTGAAGATTTTGCTCGACCTGTCTTGGTGTTTAAAAAATTTAATAATGAAGTCTTTTGGGCAATACCTCTTTCTACTAAAATCAAGTCTGGAAAATTTTATTTAAGTGTTGGCCTTCTAGATATGATTCCTCGTGTAGTAATCCTCTCGCAATTAAGGCTTATAGATGCCAAACGACTTGTAAGCAAATTAGGCGTCGTTAATAAGATTAACTATAAGGAAATAGAAAAGGCGGTCGTGCGTCTTTGTTTGACTTGACCGCCTTTTCTATTTTTCTGATTTGCCTTACGGCAAACCGAGGCCGAAGCCGTTTATGAGGATATCCTAGCATAAGTTTTTAAAATAGACAATCTTGTAGCAATTAAAAATCCCCATAATTGGGGATTGGTCATCAATTGGGCTGATTGCCTTCGGTATCCAGATTCAATGAATAGAATTCATTTTGCAGGCTTTCTTCTTCAGCGGAAGTTAGAATAACTGTGGCGTCGATGTCTGGATGTTCTTCGGGTGGGTGAGTATCGATATTTCGGGCGCCGATTTTGTTTAACTTGTCGGCAAACTCTGTGTGTCGGCTTGATCTGGAGCAAAATTCGGCGTAAGACATTTCCGATACTCTCAAAACATATTCGCGGAAATCTTTTAGAGTCATTTTTCTCCTTTGATTGTCAAAAGACGAGGTATACAAGTTAAACTAGCACTAATGAAAAAAGAGGTCAATTAGCTATTCAAAGTGGGTCGGTTTCGGCCTACTGGTTAATTTTTGTAGAATTAATGGGTGTTTTTCTATTTTTGGATCTTGGGCGAGTAGTTCCATGACTTCAAGGCGGGCGGCTTCGACCATTTTCAGATTTTTGATCGCTTCCATACCGATGTCGGAAACTCCCCATTGGCGTTTGCCGGAAAGTTCGCCGATTCCGCGTTGCATGAGATCGAGCTCGGCTAGTTCAAAACCATTTTTGGCTGTTTTGAGAGCCCTGAGTCGGTTAAAAGTCTTTTCTGAATTGGAAGAGCTAAAAACATAGCAGTAAGCTTGGTGGTTGCTTCGGATTACTCGGCCACGGAGCTGGTGAAGCTGGGCCAGGCCGAAACGTTCAGCGCCTTCTATAAGAATGACCGTAGCGTTGGGCACATTTACGCCAACCTCGATGACGGATGTAGCAAGAAGTATGTCGATATCGCCGGCGGAAAATCTTTTCATTACTTCTTCTTTAGCTTTGGGATTTAGTTTTCCATGCACCACACCGATCTCAAACTCTGGAAAGATTTCCTTTTTCAGCCTTTTTGCTTCAGCTATGACAGATTTAGCATTGAGGGCTTGTTCTTTTGAATGGTTAGATGAACCACTGGCTGCTGTGTCCGGTTCATCAATACGCGGGCAGATAATGTAGGCTTGTCGGCCCTCTTTAATTTTTTCCCTGACTCTTTCATAAATCACCTTGCGGTCCTTTGGTGAAATGATTTCAGTAATTATTTGCATTCTGCCAGCTGGCATTTCATCAAGTAAAGTTAGATCAAGATCGCCGTAAATTGTCAGGGCTAGGGTGCGGGGGATTGGCGTGGCAGTCATTGATAGCAAGTGCGCCGATAATCCATCCGAACCGGTGTTTTTCGTTGTTTGTTTTTTGGAGATGGGTGAAGTGGAGGAATTTTCGGCCAGGCTAGTGCCATTTTTTTTAGCTAAAGCACCGCGTTGCATAATTCCGAAACGATGTTGCTCGTCTATTATAACCAGAGCCAGATGTTTGAATTTTACTGATTTTTGGATCAGCGCATGCGTGCCGATTAGGATCGGAATTTCACCGTTGGCGACCCATTTCAAAAGTTGGGCGCGTGAGATATTCGTATATTTTTTTGGATCGGACTTTGAAGGAAATTTATAACAGCCGCTACCGGTTATTAGCCCAATATTTATATTCAGATGTTGAAAATATTGTATGAAAGATTCGAGATGTTGTTTGGCGAGGATTTCGGTTGGTGCCATGTAGGCAACTTGAAGAGTGCCAAAATTCTGATTAGCCGGTCTGTTGTTTATGATTGAATAAGCGACAGTTGCGGCTACAGCGGTTTTGCCGGAGCCGACATCACCCTCGAGCAGGCGGGCCATGGGTTTATTGGAAGAGAGATCTTTGAGAATCTGTTCGATTGATTTTAATTGAGCTCGTGTTGGCTTGAACTTAAATCTGCCCAAAAATTCATCAACTTGTGTCTGATCAACCTCGATTTTGAAGGTCGGGTTGGCTTTGTACTCTAACCGTTCCTTTTGTCTCTCAAGCTGAATGAAAAATATCTCTTCGAAGGAAAATCTTTTTCTGGCTGATAGCGCATCGCGATCATTTTCCGGCTGGTGAATCCAGATTATGGCGGTCTTAAGAGATGGCAGGTGATATTTTTTCAAAATCTCTTCGGGTAGGGGATCTTGTAGAACTTCATGTGCGCCGGACAAAATTATTTTTTTGATGGCATGTTGGATCCAGTTGGAGCTGATCCCTAGTGATTCGCTGTAGATCGGCGTTCTTTTGATCTCATTATTTGTAAAAAGTGAACCTTTATGCACCAATTCGATCTCATTTACTTCCTCGATCTCGCCATTGGCTATGTATAGAATGCCCTTACGTTCCGCAACAATGCCGGTAATTTTAGCCAACCCGCCTTCCGGCACTTTTTTGGCCATGTAGGCCTGATGAAACCAGATTGACCTGATTTTTCCAGTGTCATCTTCAATAGTCACTTCGGCCACAGGAATTTTTTGAGAATAGGTCTTTTTGATCTCATTTTTTATCACTTTGCCAGAGATGACAGCCAATTCGCCGGCTTTTAATTCTGAAATCTGCTTCATCTCTGCCGCATCGCCGTAGCGCGATGGCAGGTAAAAAAGAAGGTCACGCAGGGTTTTTAGGCCGAGTTTTTTTAGCCCGGCTTTTTGATTGTCGTTCAGCCGGAAATTTTTTTCGATCAATGAATCCAGCACCATGACTCGTAGTATATAGGATTGTTATTCTCATTGCGAGCCTTGCGAAGCAATCTAGAATTTAGAGATCGCCCCAAAGAGCTTGAATAATTGCTGAGGAAGTAACAGCTGCTGTATCAGATCGCAGTATACGTGGCCCCATGCTTATCGGAGCGACATTTTTTATTTTTGAAAAATTCTCTACTTCTTCTTTTGTGAAACCGCCTTCTGGTCCGATTAAGATACCGATTTTATTTACTTGGAGATCCAACCTCCAAATTGAGTGGAAGCTGTTTTTGGCAGTTGGTTCCAATAAAAACAGTTTATCTAGATTTCGCCCTAGATCATTGATTTCTTCAATGTTTTCTAAAAATTCAATTTTTACGCCTCTTAATCGTCCGGACTGTTTGGCTGCTTCTTCGGATATTTTTCGCCAGCGCGCGAGTTTTTTATCTATCTCCTTGAATCGATCGACGCTGTTTTGTGAGTTAAAAATTACCAGTGAATAAATACCGAGTTCTGTTGCTTTTTGAATAACAAAATCCAGTGGCTGTTCCTTGATGGTGGATTGAAATATCGTTATCGCCAGATTAGATTCCGGCGGAGTGTTGATCTCTCTGATTGCTTGCAAAGATACTGTTCGTTTTTCGATTGCTATGATCTCGGCTTCGAATCTTTTTTCATCGGGACCTTGAATTTCAATCATTTCACCTATCTGAAGACGGCGGGAAAGTAAAATATGACGTGCTTCTTCGCCGGAAAGTTCTACAATCTCTCCTGTTTTAAGGGGTTTGTCAGATAAAAAATAGGACATTTTATACGGTTTGAGCCAGCTCTTCGTCTATATCTTTTTGAATGGCCGCATCGCGGTCTCCTTCTTTTGCTGAGAGCATTTTTTCAACTTCTGCATAGGAGAGACCAAGTCTTTCTACCATTATGTCGATTGCATCCGAAAGCCTAAGCCTTACTTTGATGGAGTTTTTATCCAATCGGCTATACATATCAAACAGCGCCCGTTCATTTGAACTTGAACTGTGTTCAAGGCCTCCCTTGAAGGCTTCTTTGTCAGCGATAGCTCGTTTGTCGGCTATGTCGAACATTTTACCGACGATCGCACGCACCATGTTTTGATATTTTTCATTCGGAGCTATATCAAGCTGGTTTAGAGCTTCATCGAGGCGCGAGGCATCGACACTCGAACTCAATTTAAATTCAAATCCGCTGGCCATTAACTCGGTTATACGTTTTTTACTGAAGCCGCTTTTTAACAGATTCACTCTGACTCCGGCATCATTCAGATCGACTAGCGATTTCGCGTTCAGGGCATAAACTTCTTCGCGATACTTTTGTGAGATCTCTTTTAGATCCTCATCGCTGATAGCAGTATTATTTTCTAAGCCAGATATCACCAAACCGAATTCATCTCCGCCCTCAGAGGAGGGGAGAACTTCAAAACCCTTGCCTTCCAGCCATTTGGTTGTTTTGCCTTCGCGTAAAACAGTCGAGAACATTCTCAATCCTTCGTCGCCCTGTTTGTGGCCGCCAAGATCGTTCATTGCCTTGAGGCCATTGAGGTCAAAAGCGACACGCACGACCTTTTTTAAATCGTCTGTGCTAATTGTTTCTTTGTCGGCAATGGTGTCGATGATTTGAGACAAGCGATATTTGGATAGCTCTTTTCTGGCCAGTTTTACGTATTCGCGCGAGTCGAAATAATGTTCTAAGTTTAAGTGCACAGAATCTTCAACAATCTCTGTCATTCCGCCCCTGGAAACAGTTTCGCGCTTGAGAACATCAATAATTTTGGCTACACGATTGCGAATGATCTCGTCGGGGATGGTTTTGAGCATTCGTTGGAATTTTGCCTCCAGATCCTCGGCTTCCACTTCTGGTTCTTTTTCGCCACTTATTTCAAAGGCTTGATGCAGGATTTTCACTTTTTCCAGAAGAGTTTCCGCTCTGTTTCGCGTATTTTCTTTATTTGACATATTTTTGCTATTTATTAAGGATTGTAGATTTTTATTTTCTGCGGATTCCGGCTGTTCTTTATTTTGATTTGGCTGTTCGAAATTCATGGCCTAATTATACATTATAAATAATGGTATGGCAATCTTTGACGGATAATGACTTATATATTATAGTAACGACAGAATTGATCTTGAAACATTATATCAAGATAGCCTTTTAGGGGAAAGGGAGTATGCTTGAAAATACTGGTCACTGTCCTTATTGTAGGCGCGACCTAGATGAATTTATAGAAGAGAAGGTCTTGTGCAAAATATGTTTAGTGCCTCATTGTCCGGACTGCTGGCGAGATAATGATCAGAAATGCGCTATTTTTGGTTGTGGAAGTACGGCTTTGGCGGTGACGGAATCGAATTCTGTTGTGCCTGGCAAATCCCCGCTATTAATCAGAGCCAGAGAGGCCGCATTTCAGAATTTCTTTTGGTCATCTATGTTTGTCTCTTTTGGCTTTAATCGTTTTTTGACAAGATTGGCGACACTTACTAAGTTCAGTTCCCGGCTTTATGGCTTGATATCTCGAAATTTGAAAGCTGTAGATAATCGTCTAGAGTTTATGGCGATGCAGATGGAGAATCATACGGCAGAAGACCGGCAGGAATCGATTTCTGCGGAGGTTAGATTTTCCCGCTGGCAGGCATGGATAAATAAAGTCAGGGGAGATGGTTCCCATGAGTAAATTTACAGAGTTAATCCCGATTAAGATCGGGATTTTTTATTTTATAATCATAAACCTCTAGCCTTAACTGAAGGTGTGGGTTTTAAGGGCGAGGCAATTTACTTTGTAATCACCACAAAAAGAGATTGCTTCGTCGTAAAAACTCCTCGCAATGACAGTGGAGATCTTAGATTGCTTCATCGCAAGATCCTAGCAATGACAGAGGAATTACAGTAATCGTTAATGGTTGTTATTGCGAGCTGTGCGAAGCAATCTCTTTTTTAGATCTGTTTATTGATCTCCCCTTTTATAAATTCCTCGATCTTTTCTGGGGTCTTATAGGCTTCTGCCTCTTTTTTGAGTGCTAATTCATGCGATTCGTTATATTCCAGGCCTTGAGACATCCAGTATCTTTCATTAAGTTCATGGAGTAGTACGTATTTTTTTTCTTCTTCAATAATATCGTTATCAATCCAGATTTCATTTTTTGGTATAAAAAGTGGATAGATTTTGTCGTGGCCGCCAGCGACCCAGTCTATATATAAGACATTTCGGATAGTTTGGCTATGGACCACATAAGTTTTTACCTTATCGTTGCTGTAATCTTTTAAGAAATCTTTATGGATCTGGTTGAGTACAGAGTCGCGATCAGTTTCTAGCTTTGATTTTAGCTCCCAGACTTTTGGATCCTCATCTCTTAACTTTTGTTCGACAGTATCTGCCTCTCCGATTGCAGTTCCATAATCCTTACCCTCAGCCATTAATTGATGTTCAACTAGAAGATGCTCGATAAAATATCTTTCTTCCCCAGCATTGGATTCATCCTGTCTGTCTATCCAAAACTCTCGCTCCGGTATGAATGGAAAACGATAATGCTGGCCGAAGCCGTTAAAATTTATATCGATATTTTGCCGGATATGATAACCGTCGACGATCCAGACGTTAAAGCCGTTGATCTCACTGAATTTTTTTATGTAAGGTTTATCCATGGCTAGATTTTAACATATAAAATTCACAAGTAAAAAAGCCCCGATTATGGGGCTTGTGTTTGGTTGTTGGAGGCTCGTTAGCTCTTTTTCGGTAAAAGTTTGCTCATCAGACATTGTCTTCTGATGTAACCGTCGCAGTTCGATTTGAATTTCTTGGGATCAATCGTGACTTTCCAGCAGGGGAGGCGTTCCGGTAGAAGGAAGGCGATTTTATTATCCTCGATCCAGCATTTGGCGTTGTTTCTTAGGTCGCGCCATTTGCGGATTTGTCGCCTCATCCGCATTATTTCGCGGCGCAATTCAACGATCGTCATTGCCTTAATATCAGCATCCTGTTTGTGGGACATTGTTTTTGCTATCCTTGGCTTCGAGCTGCTTTCTGAGATTTTTTATTTCTCCATGCTTGGTTCTGAGATAAAGATAGGAAGCTAGAGTAGCTTCTTGCGTTATGTAGTAGGTTTCAACAACATTCATTTTTGAATAGCCACCATCATTGCCGCATTTGACCTGTCCACCATAATTATCAGCTAGGATAAATCCGTATACTGACCAGGAGGACATGATTTTCCAGTATTTTCTTCTGCTCGGTGAGATGCTCCCAAGAGATCTAAAATATCCACCGACCCGATAGGAGAGAAATTCTCCATCGAGACTATTTGATGAATCGTGCTCATGGAAATCTCCATTTACGTCCTTGATAAAGTGGACAGTCGTTCCTATCAGATTATTTTTAAACCATGTTCGTCCGTGGTGATAGATTAGATATATGGTCGTAATAGTAACAGTTAATAGACAAGAGCAGATTGTTGCACGAATCACATTTAGCCAAAATCCGTAGGTATTAAATGTCATTCCCGGTATGAGAAAGAAGAATATCATAGACCAAGACAGTATAAGCGTTGGAATCCAGCATTGACCTGAATCAACAAGGACTTCCCAAACATTAACAGGCTCTTTTTTATGATTATTGATTTCCCAGGCATGGCAATGCAGACATCCAGATGTCATTGCGCCTCCTTGATAGTGTTGATGTAAACGAACGACCGTTCGGATGTACTTATATAGCAATTTGCCGGTAATGTCAATCTTTTTTTAGATATTGTTTTGAATGGTCGCTGAATGTTATAATTGTATTTTCAATAAGAAAAATATATGGAATCTATAAATAATAATATAGAGGAGAAAGATTTAAGTCCGT
>CAZWJJ010000005.1:0-25779 GCA_964634555.1 uncultured Candidatus Saccharibacteria bacterium
TATTTTACGATGCGATAGAGGATATTCAGCAAGACCTTTTTATTGCTCAAGCGGAGTTGGCAGGCGCTAAGCCGAAGATAACCGAAACTAAGATCAAAAAACTTGAAACTACTATTAATAGTATCGAAAAAGAATTATCGCCGATTAAGACATTTTTTGTAACCGGCGGAACACAACTTTCGGCAACGCTTGATTATGCTAGGGCTGTCTCTCGACGAGTAGAAAGAACTGCAGTCCGACTTTTTGATGACGGTGCGATTGCGGAAGATCTCTATTCATATTTAAATAGACTCTCTTCATATCTGTATGCTTTGGCTAGACTTTCCAATCATAAATCTGGTATAAAAGAGATTGCCCCAAATTACTAAAATTGTAAAAGGGGAGATGGTGCTTATGGTGTAATGGTTAGCACAGGAGCCTGTGGAGCTCCTAGTTCGAGTTCGAATCTCGATAAGCACCCAGCGTTAAAAATATCCAAAAAATCTTTATAAAATTAGGTCACTTTTAGTTTTAGTGATTGCCAAGTTATTGAACCATAACGGTGTCTTGACAAATAGCAGTAAAGTATGACAGAATTCAACTGGAAAATAAGGTTTGAAAATCAAGTAGTCATAGCCAAAAGATATTAATTTACATTGATATTTCCTGGCTATGACTACTAAAACCGGGTGGTCCTCTGGCAACATGACTTCCTTTGTCTATCAGACATCGGAAAACCGACTATCAGTCGGAAGGAGTTAATATGTCTAAGTATGGACATATCCCACACGATTGGTTTGAAGCCCTACTCAACAAGATGGGTGGGGAAGAGCGAGGGAATGCTTTCCTTCGGGGTGAACTTACACTCCAAGAGACTCATAGCGGTGTTCTCGTTGTAACCCGTAGCTCTCCGTTCAATGCTGCTACCTCCATCGGCTCTGGCTGGTCCACCTGGCTCGGCCCCAAGACCGGCAACGGTCTTTCGGGCGAACCACAGAGGGACAAGAGGTCCCTGGCACTCACGGAGATCGATCTCGACAAGATCAGGTTCAAGACATATCTCTCTGAAGACGAGACAGGTATCACCGGTGAGGAGAAACTCAAGATACTGAAGGCTACCGGTGATATCGGACTGGATGCCCAAGTCGGTTGGGATCTCTTCAAGGAATCGGGTCAGAAGAGCCTCAGATGGCTCTATCGCCAAAAAAAGGTTACCTGGATGGAGTTTCCCGGCGAAGTTCTTCGCAGCCCGGTCGGTAACCGGTGCTTTCTGTGCCTCTACTGCTACGACAATCGCAGCTGGCGCTGGGACCATCACTGGCTCGACGATAATCACGGTGTTGGTAATCTTGCGGCTGTCTTGAGCTTGCCTGCGTAAGCAGGCCAGTAGTCCTTATTCCTAAGCCACTCTGAACTTTTAGAGCTTTGATTCTTTGACCTTAGACCCTGTTTTTCACAAAGTCTCATTATGGGCACCCTGCATCAGAGATGGTGTGGGGTTTTTGTTTCAAAATATATTTGTTACGATATATATCGGTAGTAGGCGAATATGTCCTGCCAAGGCGGGACTACCGAATCCAGTATCGGGCTAGGTATAATATTTAAATGGACAACGCTTTTGATTATAGTATGATAATAATATGAAAAAATTGCTTAATTTACTCTTGAAACTCATTGGACGAAATGTTAGTCCGACAACTGACAGGAAGAACTTGGACGTGGAGACGGTTGTTCAGAACACCCTTAGAGACTACAAAAAAACTTTTATAGATTTAGCACGATATGACAGAGGCGAAAGAATCTCAGATTCACTATCTGGATAGTGATAGTATTGAGAGAACTTATAATCTTCTCAGCGAATTTTTCCAAACAAGCGGTGAGCCAATACCGATCTTTTCGATTGCGAATGAACATAATCTAGATGCCCTTGTTAAGATTCCTAAATCTACTTATTTTGGCGTAGAGCAATATCCGACGATGGAAAGTAAGGCCGCGATTATATTCTATACAATCAACAAAAAGCACATTTTCTTAAATGCTAACAAAAGAATGTCTGTAGCTTGCCTCCTGGTTTTTCTGGGTATAAACAATATGAAGTTAGCAGTTTCTGCAGATGAGCTCACAGAGAAAGCTCTTTGGTTGGCAAGTACTACTCATGAACATGGTTTTTCAGAAATCAAAGATGCTTTGGAGAAATGGATTAAGAGCCATCTTGTTGAGGCGTTTTAGTGAGTACTGGACTATATACCGTCGCGTCATTCCTCTTCTCAAAAATAGTTCTAACTTCCTCTAGTACGGCACCCAGCTTTAAGAAAACAAAATTTACCATAACAAATGAGGTCGTTTTAGTTTTAACAGCATCACGGCTGTTAACAGATAGGTGGCGGTTATTGTGTGGTACAATATCTTATTATGTTTAATCCAGATACTCCTATTTGTAGTCAAGAGATTAACCAACAGAAAACGGTGGAGCAGATGGTCAGTCAGATTGAGGCGACCGAACCACAAATTGAATGGCAGACATATATTCCGGATAAACAGTATGGCGTCGTTATTAAACTTCCATTTAATTGCTCCATCACCGGAACTCTAAATTTAGACGAAAAAAAACAGGCAAGCATATATCTGGACGTTTTTGAAGTCAACGAGAAATTGAGGGGGCGCGGGATCGGATCTAAATTGATAAAGTTACTGATTGACGAAGGTAAAAAGTATGAGGCACAGTCTCTTTCTGGTCATTTTACTAGCGTATCTGCCCTGAAGGCATTATCGAAGGTAGTCGGAGAAAGCAATCCGCGCTTTACAGACAGATATACAGGTAAGGAGATATCGACTCCTAATCTCAAGGATTCTAATGTCAAGGTTGATGCAATGGTCAAGGTTAATTTAGTGTAGGTAAATAAATTGTCGCGTCATTCCTCTTCTCAAAAATAGTTCTAACTTCCTCTACGACGGCACCCATCGTTAAAAATATCCAAAAAATCCTTATGAAATAAGGCCGTCTTTAGTTCTAGCGACTGCCATTGACAAATAACAGTAAGGTATGATACAATTTAATTAGAAAATAAGGTTTGAAAATCAAGGTAGTCATAGCCAAAAGGCCCTCATTATTTTTTATGGGTGCTTTCTGGCTATGACTACCAAACGAGTAGTCCTCTGGCATGGCAAACATGTTGCAAAACAGGTTTGCAGAAAAGGAGACACGTCATGGGTGCAGTAATGACAAGTCGCCAAGCCGCCGAGCTCGACCATGCGCTGGAACGGAACGGCTACACGGCCGAAGATGTGAAGCGTCTCTGCAACGGAGACCTTCTGGCCCGTCTGCTTCCTGCGGTGCAGGGCAACGCCGTCATTCAGATGGTCGCCAGAGTTCTGGCTACAGTCAATCTCTTCGACCCCGTCGCCTTCATCGGCACAGGCTGGAAGATTCTCAAGAAGGAGTCTGACAAGCGTGCTAAGGCCTTGACCCAAGTGGATTTCACCAAGGTCAGCTTCGAGACCTGCCTCAAGGAAGGCGAGACCAGGATCACTGGCGAAGAGAAGCTGAAGCGGTTCAAGGACTCCGGTAAGATCCGCCTCGGAGCCGAAACCTTCCTGGCTCTTTGGCAAGAAAAGGATCACGCCACTCTCGAATCGCTCCACAAGGAGAAGGGCCTCACCTACCTGGACTTCTTCGGGGATGTTCTCGAGAGCCCGAGCGGCCTCCGCTGTGTGCTGTGTCTCTACCGCCGTGTCGGCAGGTGGAGCTGGTGCTACAGCTGGCTCGACAACCTCTGGTACGACCGCCACTTCTCCGTCTCTCTCGCAAGTTAGCCCTTTGAACTTTTTGCTACTTTGATCTGAACTTAGATCCTCTGACCTTAGTCCTTCATCGCAATAAAATACCGCAATAGTCCGTATGGGACGGCTCTGCAGAAATGCAGGGCTTTTATTTTTAAAAAATATTTTGTTAAAATAAAACTGGTAGTAAGCGTTGGGAGATGTAAAACTTGTGACTGAGTCAATGGCACATTAGCTACTATATTTTTAAATAACTTATTTATTAATAGTGACTTTTTATCATCACCTTGATATATTTTTGATATGAAGGAAAAAATTGGACCGAAAAATGATAGAGAAAAATATGATAAACGGATCATTCTTGAAATAGGGGCGGGTTCGAGTCCTGTGATTAGAGGAATAGAAAGAGAAAAAAAGTTCGAGGAAGATGTTGAGGCTAGATATATTAGTGTTGATCATTTTGCTTACGATACTAAAAAGGTAAGTAATCCAGAACAGCGGAAAAAGATTTTAAATATTCAAGCGCACGGAGAACATTTACCCATAAAGAATGAATCGGTGACCGAACTTGTAATGAGAAATGTTCTTGGTGATCCGACTATCGATGATGGTGTAAAAAGAGCGATGATATTAGAGTCGATTCGAGCTTTAAAGAAAGATGGACAGCTAAAAATTATTGAACAAATCACACCGGAAGTCGCACTTAAGTGGAAAGACGAGATTTTAAAAATAACCAACAATCAGCTTGAATTAGCAAGGCAGATATCGAAAAATGAAGCCAAAGATTCTAAAGATATAGATGCTCAATTCATTGCAGGAGGTTTAAGCGGCAGTTTTATTTGGATTTTTATAAAGAAAATCAATTAAGTTTTAATATCTGGTAAATATAGATTGCTATTTTATTTCGACATTCAAAATTTATTTAAACTCTGTAATATAAGGATCAATAGTAAAGTAAGATGGTTCAATTCAATCTTATTTCGGTCCTTTGAAGCATGGAAACTATTAGAAAATTCTTGAGAGTTAATAAACTATTTCGATTGTTTATCGGCGGTATTAAATTGACATTCAAAAACTGCTATAATAATAAAAGTTTTTTAATATATAAAATTGAATTAATTTTTAATAAATTAAAAATATGAAAATAAAAATTCTTTTGAGGCCAGTGGCGATGATTTCCACGATATCGCTTATGTTGGCACAATCTTTACCAGCACTAGCCTTGGGAGAAATAACTGTTGAGACAAATATATCTCCAGTTGAGCAAGTACCCGTGACGAATGTTTCCACTCCAAGCACTCAGGTTACTAGTTCGGAACCGGTTGTTACAGTTCCTGTGAATAGTTCTAATGATAATAGTGGTCAGACCACTGTCGGAGGAGAAACCAATGCAACTGTTTCTGCGGGTTCGTCCGGTGCTAGTGGATCTGTGTCCTTACCTATAACTCAACTAGGCGACACCACCCCACCAAATATAAATGCAGTTGCCGCTATTTCAATTCTGCCTTCCGAAGAAAATATAACGTGGACAACTGATGAGCTAGCAACTTCTTATTTGGAATACGGTACGACATCGAACTATGGCTCCAGGGTAACATTATCCGCTGCTGCTGGGCTGGCTCATTTGGCAGTTCTTACTGGACTTACTCCATCTACTCGTTATTTTTATTGTATCCATTCTGTTGATTTATCTGAAAATATTTCCAATTCTTGTGGACATGAGTTTACGACTGCGGATTTACCTTTGGGGCAGGTTAATCAAACAGTAAATCAAACGGGCAGTGAAAATAATGTTGGCGGCAATAGTAATATTATAAACACCAATCTTGAGGCGGTTGTAGATACCACTCCGCCGGATATTTCCTTGGTTACTGTTACGTCTCTTGCTACGGATAGGGCGACTATCAACTGGTTAACAGGAGAAGTGGCAAATACTGAAGTCGAATATGGTACGACAGCTGGATATGGTCATGTTACTTCACTTGATACAAACTTGTCGCTTGCTCACTCGGCGACCATAATCGGACTTGCTCCAAATACTGAATATCACTATCGTGTCAGAAGTTCAGATGAGATTGGCAATACCTCTGTGGGGCCGGACAATATTTTCACGACGGCTTCCGTATCTGGGCAGACATCAGTCACCGCCCCGGAAATCAATGTAACAACTGAAGTTGCAGGCAATAGTGTTGTAGCTAACGCAAATCTAATTATTTCTGGCGTAGAAACAGAATCTGTTTCGGATTCAAATGTAACAATCGCCTGGTCTACTGACTTACCTTCTGATTCACAAATCGAGTACGGAGAGACTCAGGATCTCGGCACCGTCACCACAATTGATTCATCACTCACGACATCTCACTCTATTACTATCTCAAATCTTCTGCCAAATACTAATTATATTTTTCGGGTGAAGTCAAAACCATCCGGTACGTCAGTGGCTATAGCTTCAGAACTGTACGAATTTACGACGCTTTCTCACGCAACTCCGGTTATAGTTCCAGCTAATGTGAGTAATGTGGCATCGACTAATATTAGTGCTTCAAACGCGACTATCTCTTGGACAACAGATAAGGGCGCAAATTCGCAAGTGGAGTATGGTATAAGTACTAGTTATGGAGAGACAAGCGCTCCCAATTCTTCATACGTGACCGATCATTCGGTAACTCTTGATAGTCTTGATCCGCTAACTACTTATCATTACCGAGTTAAATCCATTGACTCAGCTAATAACATTACTTTTTCTGTTGATCACACTTTTACTACGTTGAATATTTCGCCTGATCAAAGTGGCTCAAATAATGGGGTTTCAAACGGAGGTGGAAACGTTGTGCTTAGTGTTCCGGAGGCAATTTTAACTCTTACTGTTGGCGGTTATGATCAAAATTCGGTTGCTTTGACTTGGCATGTTGCTTCTTCTAGCACTGATATTTCTCATGAATACGATATTCGCTATAGCACGAGTCCGATCACGGCAGAGAATTATTCCGGTGCCATGGCGGCGCAACTCACTCCTATTTATCATAATGATCTTGATCCAAATGGAATTGCCCGTGAGTATATTGTTGCTGGACTTTCTCCAAATACAAACTATTATTTTGCTATAAAGAGCAAACGCCAGTCGGGCGACTGGTCGGCAATTTCTAATGTTGTGTCAATAAAAACATCTGCCATAGAAAGTTCAAATAATAGTTCAGAGAATTCGCCATCGAATAGAGATAATAACGTGATCAGTAGTATTAGCAGTTCATCTCAAAATTTAGAAACTCAATCAGAATTATCCGCTAATAGTTTTTCTGTTGTGCAAACTAGCTATGGCGGTCAAGGGGGAGGCAGTGCGGTTTCAAGTTTTGAGCCGACAGCTATTAAGGTGGAGCCAGCCGATTCACAGATTGTTTTTGAGTGGCATAATCCCGGCGAAAAGAATTTTGTCCGCACCGTGATTGTTCGTAAGGAGGGTAGTTATCCTGCATCTCCAACCGATGGAGAAACTTTATATGAAGGGCGGGGTCAAACTTTTACAGATACCAATGTAGTAAACGGCAAAACCTACTATTATTCTTTCTACTCTTATAATCATGCGAAGATATATTCTTCCCCAGTAAGATTTTCACTTGCGCCTAAGGCCGGAAATGGGCAATTGAAATTTAACCAAAGCGGTTCGCTCGCGCCATTTTTCCCTGCTTCTCATTTTACGAAAATATATAAAAGGGGAGACAAAAATATTGAGATAGAGCACCTGCAAGAAATTCTTTATTCGGAAAATGTGTCCTTCCCGGACAATTTGATCACTGGATATTTTGGATCATATACAGAGAATGCCCTCAGGCAATTTCAGAAAAAATACGGTCTTAGAGTAACGGGGATTGTTGACGTTCCAACGCAGGCAAAATTAACTATGATATCTAAGACCGAAACTCGACTTGCGGTACCCGGCGATTTTGCGATGTTTGACACGGATCTTAAAATAGGAAGTACAGGTGAAGCAGTCAAGAATTTACAGGAATTTTTAGCAAATGAAGGTAGTTATCCGGAGGCAATGATTACTGGTTATTATGGTAACCGCACTAAAAATGCTGTTATGATTTTCCAAAAGAAATATTCAATCACGCCAGTTTCCGGATATGTCGGTTACAAGACAAGACATCGAATGCAACAACTTTCAGGGTTTTAAAAAATATAGATTCTGGCAAATTACCCTGAGGTTAAAAATAAATAATAAAAGCGCCTGATTAAGGCGCATGATTGCTACATCGATAATCTATCAGGTCTGAAAAATTTTACCTCCACCAATTCTTTATTTTCGTTTGCTAAAGAGAGTCCATGTGTCATCCATTTCCTTCTGCTAGATAAATTATATCTGTATCATTAAGGCCGACTCTGCTGGCATCCATTGAAACCACTGTTTCGATCAAGGGGCTGTAGAAGAGTTCTTTGCTGTCGGCATCTAGCGCCATTAGGTCAAGGTGTCGTGGCGCAGGTTCCCTGAGATTGAGAATTTCAGAGGCCGCTAACTCCACAGCCTTTCGCATTTCATCTCCCCTCCATTTAATTTTAAGTTTCAAATCTTGTTATTTTATAGCATAGTTAGATCAAATTTTATACTGTTTACATATCGATGTGATGTGTGATAGATTTACGATGGTTATTAAGTGGTTCTTTAAATTTTTAAGCTATTTTTACGGGATGTGAATGTGAAGAAGATGAGTAAACAGAAGGGAGGCCATCATGGTCTGTACTGTCTCTCGATTTCTCGCCACGGTTAAGAATTTCGACCCCGTCAGTTTTTTTGGTGGCATCTGGAAGGTTATTGAAGAGGAAACAGATAAGCGTGCCGAGGCTCTGAACGAGGTTGATTTCAATAAGATCAATTTTGAGACCTGTCTCAAGCCAGGCGAAGACAAGATTATCGGCGAAGAGAAGCTGAAGCGTCTCAGAGAGGGTGGCAACATCCTCCTCGGCGCCGAGACCTTCTTAGCCTTCTGGCAAGAGAAGGAGCACGCCACTCTCGAATGGCTCCACAAGGAGAAGGGTGTCACCTACATCTACTTCTTCGGGACCATTCTCGAGGGTCCGTGCCACGACCGCTATGTGCTCTACCTCTATTGCTTTGACGGCCAGTGGGACTGGGACTACTACTGGCTCGGCTTTAGCTGGGGCGACCGTGACTTCTCTGTTTCTCTTACAAGTAATTAGTTTTTATATCCTAGAATAGCTCTGCAGAAATGCAGGGCTTTTATTTTTTAAAAATGCTTGAGTTGATAATTTGATTTTAATATTGATTTTGTCAGATCGGGATTTATAGATAAATATTCAATAGCAGCGCCGATATTTTCTTGCGGATACCAATAGATATTTTTATATTTCTCAAGAACTTTTTCCGGCGTTAGTTCGGAAATTTCTACGCCAAAGGCTTCTTTTATCTTTTTTGAAAATTGCTCGCATTCTTTGAGTTTTTTGCCAAGATATCTTTTGATCGATTCACGAGATTTTTCTGGTATAAGGATTACAACCTCCTCCAGCCGCAGTCTGGGGAATTCATTTCCCATCATGTTCATATTTACTTCGGCCTGGTCGCCGCCATCAAGCATGCCTGCCTTTCTGGCTAGATGGGTTAAGGTTAAGAAATCTTTCTTTGGTGGATACCAGTTAATTTTTTGATAATCCTCATAGGAAAGTTTTTCGTACTCTTCATATTTAGAAAATTGGGGTTCAAATTTTGGAGTATCACGCAGTTTTTCGATCGCTTCTTTTGTGCTTAAAATCCCCCAGCCAGGTTGAACATTTGTTTTAGATAAAAGTTTTTCGGCCGGTAAGGTAAAACCTAGCCCCCTCATAAATGGCCGGTGCTTTTCTTGTATCGAAGATGATCCGGCATATAAACGTTGAGCTTTGCCAATTGTAAAAGAGAGATTGTTATTTTCGCCACCCGTAAATTTTTGAGAGCTTTGATAATATTTGCGGTGACTTTTAACAAAATCCGAGTCAACTTTTATATTTAATTCCTCGCCACTTAAGATGATTCCAGTTATTAGGGTTTTAGCAAAGCCATCTGGGCGGACCAGATTATTGGCCATAAGTGTAACATCTTTGGATTGGAGTGACTCGAACTGCCCTGTGATTTTTTGGCTTTCAGTTTTTTCTTCTTTTATTTCAGCTTGTTCCTGTCGAGCATGTATTTTTTCCATGTATGGATTATACACTAGAGCGGTTTAAAGATATAACCAATATTGGCAGTAATCTTTATACACACCTCTTTGATTTAATGTATTAGAAAGGTGGTATTATTGAGAGAATGATTAATCAGGAACTTATCCAATATATTAAACAAAGGATAGAGGCCGGTAATGCTTTGATCGATATACGGAGGGATGTTCGTACTGGCGGCTGGAAGGATTCCGATTTTGATGAGGCTTTAGCAGAGATTCAAAAAACTCTTCAGCCTCCTGCACCTTCAGTGCCGCAGGCTCCGCCTAATGATTTGATTAGCAACCATCCTCTACAACAACAATCGACATTTAAAATAATTTTTTCTGTCGGAATAGTTATGGCTCTGATCGCTTCGGTTGCGACTGGAGCATATATGTATATAGCTAAGATCGGACCATTCTCCGCGGCTCCATATACAGAGAAGAACTTATTGTCTGGATTGTTCGGGGCGGTATCTAAGATTAATTCATCCTATTATCTTCTTTCTACTTCACTGGCCATGGGCAATAGAGATGCGGACGCTTCACCATTTGTTTCTAAGCTTTCTAATGCCGACGAGATTCAGAAAAAATACCAGAATGATGTTAAGAGGGCGGGTGATATCACTTTCATAATTTCATTGTTAAGTTCTATTACTGAGTCCTTTGCTGTTTCTAAGATATCTCATCGTTATCCGAATTCTCTTAACGATTTGTTTAAGAATATGCCTAACGATCCAGTTACTGGCAAACCGTATACATACGCGACATCTGATAATGGAAGGACATTTTCCCTCTCCGTAACACTTGAAACCAACGAAGCAATTTCCGTGATAAAAAGTTTTTACTCTAAAGTAAAGTCAAGCTCATCCTCAGTTGTTCTCCCGACTATTAAGGGCAGGGAGGTTACTTTTACACAAAATACTTCCGTATATCTCTATCTTCCCTCATCGCTACCAAAACCTTTTCTTATAGGCCTTGCCGATTACATGGCAGATATTTCACCGGAGACAAAAGTGACCGCCTCGGTTGGAATACAAACCAATTTTGATACCACTGGTTCTACTGATTGGAAATTTAATACAGATTTCACTGGTGATTTTGGAGATTTAACTTACAAGGTAAATCTTGATGCCCTAAGAAAGGGTGATACATTTTATTTTAAAGTAAATAATTTACCCTCTTTGTTCTTAAGTTATATTGGGGTGGAAAAAGGCCAGTGGATTAAGATGGATATAAGCAACATAGCATCTTCAACTACTTCATATTCCGGACGTCTTGCTTCTGGACTTTCCGATGCCGGAAAGCAGTATAAACAGCATCATCAGGAGTTTGTTGATTTGGTGAAAAAGATGATAACAATTGCTGATGATGAAGGGTTGATAAGTTTCAAGAGGCCGCCTTACAGTGAAAATATAGATGGCCAGAATCTTTATCGCTATGATCTGGCTATAAATAAGGATGCTACACTTGGTTTTTACAGGCGCGTGCAAGATGAGGTTAATAAGACTACTATTGCAGGTGATTTTCCCACTTTGACAGATAGTAGTTATATCGATTATCTGCAGAGTCCTGAATTTGCCGAAATTTCCGACTATTATCAAAAAAATACCACATTAACTCTTTGGGTTGACTCACAGGGTTTCCCAGTCATCGTGTCTTATAATATGAGGATAGTCCCGCCAGATTCTGCCACACAGTTGAAGGATAAGCAGGCTAATCTGATTCTGACATTAAAGTTATCTGACATTAACAAGTCTGTTGATATCATCGCCCCGGCAGATGCTAAGGATCTTCAGTTTTTGCAATCGCAGGTTAGTTCTGGGCTTACTGTGAGTCGTGCAAGAGCGGGAGATGCTAAAAGAATAGCTGATATTGGCTCGATTCAACAAGCGTTGCTTTTATATTTGGATTCAAACTCTAACTATCCGGCGAATTTACATCAATTGGTTATTGATAAATTGTTGCCAAGTGATCCAACAGGTCCAAATCCAAATGAGACATATAAGTATGCGGTGTCATCAAATGGACTGAGCTATCACTTGGGTACGGTATTAGAACAACTTTCTAATGGAACAGGTGCTATGGCTAGTGATAGTGATTGTTCTAGTATGGTCAATGGAAAGCCGTTGTGTCCAGGTTTTTCGGCTGGTGTACCTGGAGGATTTTCTGGCGCCGATCCTGTTTATGATGTAACTCCATAAACAGAGTTGTATGTTTAAAAAGATATTTCTTAAAAATTGTTTTGTCTTGCCTATAGGATTTGTTTTGCTGGTTGTTATTTTTTTATTGTTGCGTGCGAACTCGGGTGTGGTCTATACGAATGATGTTTATCGATTTAAATTTTCCTTACCAGATAATTGGAAGGGCTATTCTATAATTTCCGAAAATTTGGAAATTCGGGATGTGCAGTCTGGTCAAGTTGTTGCCACAGCGCCTAAGATTCTTATTAGGGACCCAAGATGGAGTTTAGGCCTGAAGCGGGAAGATATTCCGGTAGAAATATTTACACTCATGGAGTGGAATAAAATTCAGGCCGGTGAATATTCTGTGGGTGCCGCACCTATTCCGCCATCGGAGTTGGGTCGTAATTCTGGCTATGTTTTTGCTTTGCCTGCGAGATACAACTATGACTATTCGGCCGGCTGGCAGGACGTTCAGCAGATAATCGATAGTCATCCGCTTTCAACTTTTTAAAATGAACGGATCGAAGAAAATCTTTTTGTCTTTTTGATTTCGTTGATACTCAACATCGTTTGGGAAAATTTGCACTCAATCCTCTACAATAATTATATGGGTCAACATATAACTGAATATATACTTTTACGCGCATCGGTTTTCGATGCCCTAATTATCAGCGTTATTTTGCTACTTTTTATCTATGTTGATTATTTTAAGCGGCGCAAGTGGATGATTATTTTTATTGGTATTTTAATTTCTGTGGTGATTGAGCTTTTTGCAATGAAGACGAGTCGATGGGGTTATAACGATCTTATGCCGATTATTCCGTATCTTCAGATTGGGTTGACGCCAACTATTCAGTTGGGTTTGTTGGGCTATATCTCTTTTTATATTGTCAGACTCAGCATTGATTAGTTGTTTCGCTAACAGTAAATTTTAGACTATTTACTTTTATCTAGTGATGTTGTATATTTCTTTTTGGCAGTTTCGTTCGTTGATGTAAAAGGAGGATGAGGTGGAGCCTAAAAATTCAAGCCAAGTTCTCTGGATGGTGGTCCGGCAGGATACAGCTTGCAATAAGTTTTTGGTGAGGGAGGATTTGACACAATCACAAGCGGCCGAGCTCGTCAGGAAATTTGAAGCTGGAAATCACAAGCAGGATTATTATTACTATTATTACACGCCTAAAACCAGATCGCAGGTTATAGAGCAGTTTAAGATTCGCATCTAACTTATCATGCCCCGACTTTGTGTCGGGGATTTTCTATATTTGAATTCTGGCGCAGGTTTAAAATTTGAATAGTTTTAATTTTTTGTTAGTATCTGTACAGATCGGTAATTTTGAACCTTGCAAAGGAGGATGAAACGTGAGTAAATTCGGCAAAATAGCCATAAAGGAAAGCAAGAGGAGGCAGAAGTTGATTGTAGATCATCATGTGCATCAGAAAATTCGACAGGAAAGTTTCCGGGATATTTTGGGAATGTTGGTTGATGAAAGCTTGCATCAGGCAGGTAAGCTCGGATCAAAGCTTCAGGATCTTGAGCGCCGGCAGGCTTGCAACAGTGCCGTTCTGATCTTGCTGGATAAAATTTCACCATCGCAGGAGATTGTAGATCATGTTGCCAATAAATATCTGGATTATTACAAAGCTAAAGTTGGACCGGTTCGGCGAGCGGGCCGGCGATTGTTATTTTGGTCAGATATTTTGGCGTCGGCCTGTCACGTTATTGAATTCGGTGCTTCGAAAGATGTTGCCAATGCAGTTATTGCAGAAGTTTTGGATCGAGGCTGGTTGCAAGCTGAAAATATGATCCTCAAATTTATGAGTCGAGGATTAAATGCTGATGAGGTGGATAAGCTGGTTGATCATTACGTGAATGATCTTGGTTTTCAAAGTGATCGCCATGAAGAGGGCCTGAGGAGATTGGCATCAAAATATCTTGATCCTTCGCAGGTTGATTTGGTTGAGAAAAAGATTCAAGACTTTACCAAAAAATGGAAACTTGACAGCTGTATTTATTAACTCTTTTGCCCCGCTTACGGGGCTTTTTGTTGCTTTAGAGTTTTTAAGTTAAAATATGAGTAAGATGATTGATGAAAAGCCAAAGATAAAAAGAGATTGGAAAATATTTTTTACCAGCGTATTTTTTGTGCTGGGATTTTCGTTTGTATTTTCTTTGGCTGGAGTTTTGTTGCAGACTGTTTTAGCTGGTGTGTCTGTTTCAGCGCAGACATGGCTTGGCAGATTGGGCGGCCTGGTGATAATTTTGTTTGGTCTGTTTTTGCTCGGACTATTTACGCCGGCTTTTTTAACTCGTGAACATACTATTGCAGTCAAATGGAAATTTAGAAATTCATACATAACATCATTTTTCTTCGGTGCAGCATTTGCTTTGGGATGGACACCTTGCGTCAGCGCGGCGCTGGGCGCAATTTTAGCTCTGGCGACATCGAATGCCGGTAGCGCGTTTATTTTGTTGTTCGCTTATACTCTCGGCATCGGCATTCCATTTTTGCTGGTCGGATTATTTACAGCTCAAACTCAAGCAATGATAAATAAGCTTGGGCCGTGGCTTATGGTTTTGCAAAATATTTTTGGCGTTTTATTGATCGGCATCGGCATACTGGTTTTTACTCAAGAGTTAAGTTTGCTGGCCAATTTTTCGGTGCTGACTTCAATTCTGGTGTCGCTTAATTTAACAACGAGTGTTGGTGGGGGAATCTCATCTCTAACATTGTTAAATCTAGGCGTTGCTTTTTTGGCTGGACTGGGATCTTTCATGAGCCCATGCATTCTACCGATTATTCCAGGATTTTTATCATATCTGGCTTCAACCGCTGTCGTTAATGAAAATTAATTTATGACATCAAAAAATCTTAAACTTATTATCGCAGTTTGTATTATCGGCTTGATAATATTTTATATCGAGGCGAAAAAAACACCTGTGCCAGCGCCAAGCCAGATTGAACAGATTCCGGTAGTAAATCCACAATCAGACAGGAGAGATATTATTCAGGCCAAGGCGAAAAAATATTCGCCGGCGATTGAGCTTGTTCCGGGCGGTGAGTTTATAAATTCTGAATCATTCACCTTAAAAAGCCTGATCGGGAAAAAGGTTATTTTGGTCGATTTTTGGACTTATAGCTGTATAAACTGTCTAAGAACTTTGCCATATTTGAAAAGTTGGTATGCCAAGTATAAAGATCAGGGGTTAGAAATTATCGGAGTGCATACGCCGGAGTTTGATTTTGAAAAAGATTACGGTAATCTCTTGAAGGCTGTGAAAGATCTGGGAATTAATTATCCTGTAATGCAGGATAATGATTATGCTACGTGGAGTGCCTATAGTAATCGTTATTGGCCGCGTGAATACTTGATCGATATCGATGGCTTCATTGTTCACGATCATGCCGGCGAGGGTGAATATGATGTGACGGAGACGGCGATCCAGAATGCTCTAAGAGAAAGAGCTGAAGTTTTAAATATGCAGGTCCCAAAAAATATGAATATTACAAATCCTGCAGATGCATATAATGTAACACCGACTGAAGTTGCCAGTCCAGAAACTTATTTTGGCTCCGGCCGCAATGAATTTTTGGGTAATGGAAATCCTGGGATTGCTGGCATACAGAAGCTTGAAATTCCGGCCAGTCGAGAGTTGAATAGTTTGTATCTGGGAGGGATATGGAATTTTCAGGAGCAGTTTGCTTCTAATGATAATGCCGGCGCGGAGATAGATTATAAATACAATGCCAAAGATGTTTATTTTGTCGCCAGTTCGGAATCTGGCATTAAGGTGAAAGTTTTTTTGGATGGACAGCTGATAAGGAGTGCGATGGCAGGTGAAGACGTTTTGGCAGACGGTACGGTTTTAATTCAAGATAATAGACTGTATAAAATAGTTAGAGGTTTGGATTATGGCCAGCATGAGTTAAAATTGATAATTCAGAATCGGGGACTTAATGCTTTCACCTTTACATTCGGTTAGTAAACTTTAAAATATATAACATGAATAAAGAAATAGCAGTTTTTGGCGGAGGTTGTTTCTGGTGCACCGAAGCCATATTTAAAATGATAAAGGGAATAATATCCGCCGAGCCAGGTTACGCCGGCGGCACGACGAGTAACCCGACTTATGAACAAGTTTCAAGCGGTAGGACCGGACATGCAGAAGTGACACGAATTGAGTTTGATCCGTTGGTCATTTCTTATGATCAGCTTCTGACAGTATTTTTCGGCACACATGATCCGACTACCTTAAATCAGCAAGGCGCTGATATTGGCACGCAGTACCGTTCTATAATTTTATATGCGAATGAAGATCAAAAAGATAAGGCTGAAAAATATATTGAGGATTTGCAATCATCAAATAAAAGCGGCCGGCCAATCGTGACAGAAGTTAAGCCTCTCGGCGAATATTATCCGGCAGAGGATTATCACAAAAACTATTATGCAAACCACAAAGATGAAAGATATTGCGAGCTGGTGATAAATCCAAAACTTGAGAAAGTTCAGATGAAGTTTCGTGAACTATTGGCGGATAGTTCAAAATGAGATTTTAAAATTAAATTAGCGGTTAAAAAAATAATATATGAACGATGATACAATGCCAAAAAATGAAGAAGAGTGGAGAAATAAGTTAACCCCGGAACAGTTTGATGTTTTAAGAGGCAAGGGGACAGAGCCGGCTTTTAGCGGCAAATATGTTCACGAGAAATCAAGCGGTATGTATAAATGTGCGGCTTGCGGCAATCCGCTTTTTAGCTCTGATGCAAAATTCGATTCTGGAACAGGTTGGCCGAGTTTCGATCAGGCGATACCCGGGAGTGTAAAGATGGTTGAAGATAATTCTTATGGCATGAATCGGACAGAGGTTGTTTGTTCAAAATGCGGTTCACATCTTGGACATCTCTTTAATGACGGCCCGACCTCTACCGGTAAGCGCTACTGTATGAATTCTGTCTGTTTGAATCTGGATAAAAAAGAGGATAATATGTAGCTATGAAAAATTTTAAATATTTATCAGCGATAGTCGGAATGCTTTTGATGGTGCCGGCGTTTAGTTTTGCAGATTATCAGACTACTCTTCAAATACTTGCAAATATCCGGGCGGTTGAGGTTTCAGCTGGTGGCTTATTATCTAATAGTCCCGATTTGCGAAGCGCTATCGAGCAGGCTTATCAGGGTGTTCTTGATCTTTTACGGACTGATCTCAATGCAATACAGACCAAAACAGTATCCGTTATCTTTCAGACCATCAGTTCGCCATTGGTTAAGGGGACTCTCGCCACGATAAAGTTTGATCGTTTGCCGGCGAACAGTTCTTCGCCGATTAATGTGTCAATGGGGACCGCCAGCGGCAAGTTTGTCGGTGCTTTAGCTAATAATGTGATTGGTAATAATGTTGATTGGCAGGTCGCGGATCAGTTTTTTGTCGGTAAAAATTACCAAGTTTTAGCAAGATCGCTCGATGGAAAGTTGCTCGGTCAGAGCGATCTGTTTACAGTCAGTTCCTCGACGTCCAATGTACCGTCTCCTGTGGTGTCTGCGATGACCCCTGCTATTTCTGTTAGTGTGCCGCCGGTTGTGGTTAATCCGCCGCCCGTATCAAATCCTTCTCCCTCAGTTTTGCCTACTCCGTCTGCCGCAGATATCGCCTCTGCCGATATCAATAATGGTTCAATCGGTTACTGGTCGTTTGATAAATATTCCAACACCTGCGATACCAAAGGAGGCGCGAATACAAACGCTGATGGCAAGTTCGGATCGGCCTTGGGGTTGAATGGTATTGATGGTTACTGTGTGGTTACTAATAACAGAAATCTTTATCCTAAGAATTTTACTCTTGCCCTGTGGGCCAAGTCGGATCCGACCTATATCAGTGGCTGGAACGATTCTTCATGGTTCATCTCTTTGCGTGATCAGTCTGGTTTTAATATAGGTCCAGTAAAGGGCAAGAAGGATGTCCGATTTACAATTTTGGATGATACGAATCTGGATCAAGTTCCTTATTTAGTTGGGACGGTTACCCCGGATGATATTACAGCCTGGCATCATTATGCTATGACTTATGATGGAACGATGGCCAGGATTTATCTTGATGGTGCGCTTGTAAGTTCTACGACGACAACAATTAGCCGAAGTTATGCCGGTAATAAAAATATTTATTTTGGTCTTGATGATGCAGTTGGCCAGCCACATGGCGCTGGCACGCTTGATGAGATCAGGATGTATAATCGGCCGTTGACCGCCTGTGAGATTCAGCTTTTGGCAGGCAGAGGCTGTGGAAACCTAAGCCATCAGGACTCTATGGATAATAATATTGCTGCAGTTTACACTGCCTTTTAATTTGTCTCTCTAGTGGCTATAGCACTCAGGATGTTAGATGTGTCATTGTGAGCTATAGCAAACAATCTACTTTCTGTTTTGTAAAAAGAGATTGCTTCGTCGCAAGCTCCTCGCAATGACAGTCTAGAGTGTCATTGCGAGGAATAAAATGACGAAGCAATCTCTGGCTGGTTACGTCCTATATTATATACATTGACTATTGACCATATCTATCATATAAGTTAGATTGATTGCAGATTCGGTAATTTGACATCCGAAATAAAGGAGGAAGGTCGTGAAAGTCAAATATGTCGGGCATATCCACGGTCATTCTGATCCTAGTTCTGAAGGTCTGAGATGGATTTTGTTGGAAGATTTGTCCCAATCGGGCAAAAATAAGTCGCCGACGCGTATCGTAGAAATTGAAGCCGATGACCGTCTGATTATTTACGATGAGAATCGGTCGGTGATATTCAATGATATCATTCAGCCGAACTATCTTGCGGGTCTGTTTCCTGTTTTTGGCTTTAGGATTAATTGGGTACAACAGAATTTTGATCCTGATCGTTGGATCTTATTGTTTATCGGTTGGTGGTTCAAAGAGTCAGGTCCGAGTGCGATGCCGTTGCATGCGGAATTGATCCGCAATGAAACTAATACGGAAAGGGAGGTTTGCCCTTGAGAAACAAAAATAGAGAGAGTGCGGCTAAAAGGTTGGCCGATTATTTGGTTCGTAGCTGTTTTGATGCCAATGCTCGCTATGAATTTAATCAGAATAGCCGACCTGATACGGCAATTGTTTTAGGCACCGGTTGGGGCGATGCATGTAATATTAAGAAAATTTGGTCAACACCTCTCTCAAAACTTCGAGGATTTGAATCTTTGGGTGAGCTTGAAGGACACAAGCGATCTTTGATCTTCGGCAAAATTTCAGGCCGTTATGTTTGGGTTCTTTCCGGTCGAGTTCATCTCAATGAAGCTCCCGCTGATCCAGAAATCTATAATATGGTTAGATTGCAGATTGAGCTTCTTTGTCGGCTCGGGGTTAAGAATTTTATTTTGACCAATGCCGCCGGAAGCCTTCATGAGGGGATTCGCGTCGGAAATCTTCTGGTCGCCGACGGTTTCATAACTTTATTTGCTCCACCGATGCCTCTTTGGGCAGGTGAATTTTGTTCACCAGAAGATTGTTTGGATAGTCGGCTTTGTGAACTGGCTGTTTCGGCGGGTGAGGGGTTGCTACGTGTGCATCAGGGCGCTTATGCCATGGTTCGCGGACCTTTCTTCGAGGGTCGTAAGTATGACAAAGAGATGTTGCGAAAAAATGGCGCATCGGTTGTCGGTATGAGTACATTGCCGGAGTCTTGTGTCGCGTCATTATATAAAGATGAAGGTGCGAAAGTTGTTTGCATTTCGTTCATCACAAATACTGACTCTGAAGAACATTCGCATTTGGAAAATGTGGCAAGAGCCAAGGAAAGTTCGACCAAGCTCGGTTTATATCTTGAAAGGTTGATTGTTCAGGCTTAATGTTCGGGCTTGATGCCGAGAAAAAGAGATTATGACAAAATAATTTTAAACCTTATCTGCCTCATGGCGGATGAGGTTTTTTATTTCCGAATCTATCTGCTTCTTATGTGAATTCGGATGAGATGATCTCGTCGGTATTCTATGCCATCCTCCGGTCGGATCTTTCTTGCACCATTTAACTATTACACTCTGGTTGAAACCAGTGTGCCTCGATACTTGTACTGTGCTCAAACCTCGATATTTAACAAGACCTACAGCTTCCATGCGAAGCTTTGGCGTGTGTAGGTTCTCAGTATATATGCTTGGATTTTAAAATGTTAGATGATTCCAAGCCATTGAACCATTACGGTACCTTGACAAGTAGCAGTAAGGTATGATATAATCAAAGCAGTTCTTTGAACATAAACTCTTATCGTCTATCAGACGGTAGGAAGACCGACTAACAGTCGGAAGGAGAATGGTCATGAAGTATCCGAAGATGGAGTGGGGAACGATGGAAGCAGTGATCAATAAGCTCGGCGGTGAAGACGGCGTTCGCCGTTTCCTTTCGGGCGAGCTGGTTCTGCAGGTCGTCGCTCGCATCCTGGCTGTGGTCAGGGGTTTCAATCCTGTGACCTTTATCGGCACGGGCTGGAAGATCATCAAGTCCGAGAGCGATAAGCGGGCCGAACTGGAAATCGAACAGGTGGACTTCACCAAGGTCGTCCTCGACACCTGCCTCAAGCAGGGTGAGGCCAGTATCACAGGCGAAGAGAAGCTCAAACGCCTGAAAGATGGTAACAACATCCTTCTTGGCGCCGAGACCTCCCTTGCTCTTTGGCAGGAGAAGGATCATATCACTCTCGAATGGTTCTACGAGGAGAGGGGTATTACTTACCTCGATTTCTTTGGGACTGTTCTCGAGAGCCCGAGCGGCTACCGCTATGTGCTGTTTTTCTACCGTGCTGGCAGCGGGTGGCGCTGGCGCTACGGCTGGCTCGGCTACGCCTGGCGCGGCCGCCATTTCTCCGTCTCTCTCGCAAATAAGTAGCCATTTGAACTTCGCCACACTAGCCTAATCTCGGTCACTTTGACCTTCCGGCCCTGACTTTTGTCAGGGCTGTTTTTATATTATTACCAATATCTGTGTTAAAATTGTCCAAGGCGTTTTTAAAAGTTAATTTTATAAGAATGGAAATTACAAATATTTTAATAAGCACGCTGGCCGTTTTTGCGGCGGGATATGTTCTGCCGGGAGTACATGTAGAGGGATTATTAGCGGCATTAGTAGCGGCAATCTTTTTGGGGATTGTAAATTCTTTCATTCGGCCGATTATTTTGATTTTAACTTTGCCAATAAATATTTTGTCTCTTGGTTTGTTGACTTTTGTTATCAACGGCTTATTAGTTCTATTGGTTGCAAAAATTGTTCCGGGATTTTCTGTCGATAGTTTTTTGTGGGCGATCGCCTTTAGCGTAATCATGGCTCTGATAAATATTCTGATCCATTTTTCTTTTGGAGCGCTTTAGATCTTAGAAAAAATCCCCGACATGGTCGGGGATGTTGTGAATTTACTTTGTACCTGGCGGAAAGGCCGAGATCATTTCTTTTTCGTAGAATGGGCTGCGAATTCCGTCCTTGCATCGGAAGGTCGTGTGATATAGTCCATCCCAAGTATCGCGCCTGCTTCTGATGGGTCCGCATTCCTTTGAATCATAATAACTACGAGAAAAACTGTAATATCCTGATTGATCTTGATAAATTCGAGTTGATGATCTGCTGTCATTATAGTTATATTCCCAAGCTGGAATTCCGGCCTCGGCACAACATCTGTTGTAGCCATGGCGGATTTTTTCATCTAGATACATTACCAAATGCTTTGCTTTCTGAACAAATTTAAGCAGATTAATTCTTTTACCGATAGGTTTGTCTGTTTTTAGTTTATCTCCAGCAGTGGCGAGTATTTTTCTGACTTCATCGTTTGAAAGATCTGTAACTGAGAGCAGGTCTGCAACGCAGGCCGCTGCATGAGGGCAGGCCATGGATGTCCCTGAGGCGAACATATAACGTCCACCGGGGATGCTTGAGTAGATAAAATGTCCAGGTGCGGCGCAGGCCGAACTATTTCCATAGTTTGAGAAAAAGGCTCGTTCTTCGGTGCCGTCTTTGTTGAGGGCGGTCGCAGTAACGCTCATAACTTCAGGATAATCTGCGGGGTAATGTGATTTGTCGGTCTTTGAGTTACCCTTGGCCGCAAGCATCTTAACATTATTTTTCTTAGCGTAGATAACAGCATCGTGCAGAAGTTTTGTATAAGTTGTAGAACCAAGACTCATGTTGATAACTTGAGCTCCATGATCGACTGCATAGACAACACCCCGAGCTACATTTGCTGTTGTGCCACGCCCGCTTTCATCTAAAACGCGGACGGGCATCACCTTCGCAATGCCATACGAGATTCCATGGAATCCGTAAGAATCAGGTTTGGCGACAATTGTGCCAGTCACATGCGTGGCGTGCATTTCGCGCGGATCGCGATTACTCGGATCGTTCACATCTCCGCCGGCAAAATTATGACCAGCAACGAGGCTATCTTTAAGTGCGGGATGATTAAGATCACAGCCGGTATCAACTACGGCGACAATAACGGTACGAGTTGGTCTGATAATTTTCAATGCTTCTTCAACTAGAGGTACTCTTAATCCCCAGGTCTTATCGTCGCTGACATTATTTGTCTGCTGTTTCTGAAATTCATCAGGATCCTCGAAAAATAGTTGCGAGTCATTTTCGACAACTTCGAAAATTTTCGGATTTTTTTTGAACAGCGAAGAAATATTATGGGAATCTCTCACAATGAGCCATCGACTCAAAACATCATCACTCAGATTTTCTGGGTATAAAAAATCGTATTTGGCTCCATGTGCAGACATCATTTCTCTAAAATCTCCATCGTGATCAAGTACTGAAATTTGATATCTAAGCTTTACAAGATAAGTATAACTGCCGGATTGATTGGGTATGTTCGAGATATTCCAGGTGAAGATCGTAAGACAGAACATCGCTGCCAAAATCAGCCCTAGCAACTTTTTAAGATTGTATCTATCGAGACCGGACTTCATCTCTTGCCCTCCTTGTCAAAGAACCCCAAAACCTTATCTGTTTTAACACAATTTTATTATTTTGTCTAATTTTGTTGGTTGTGATTAATTTTCTTTTGTTGCTATAATAAACAGATTAGCCGCTAATTTTTTTAATTAAATCGTATGGATGAACACAAGAGTCAATCAAAAACAGAACTATCAATCCCGTCCGCTATTATTATTGCTGGCTTATTAATAGCCGCAGCAGTATTGATCACCAATAGTTCAGGAAGAAATTCACAACAAGCTGATAATGCTCAAGAGGTTAATCGCATTGAGCCTGTTAAACCTACTGATATCAATATTAAACCAGTAGATAATACTGATCATATTCGTGGAGCACTCGCCGCACCGGTTAAAATTGTGGAATTTTCCGATCCGGAATGTCCATTTTGTAAGATGTTTCATTCAACGATGAAGCAGGTGATTGACGTCTACGCTAAAAATAATCAGGTTGCATGGGTTTATCGCAATTTTCCTTTAGATGCTTTGCACCCCAAGGCAAGACATGAATCAGAGGCATTGGAGTGTGCCGGAGAATTGGGCGGCAACGATAAATTTTGGTCATATCTGGATAGATTAATGATTGTTACTCCATCAAATAATCAGCTTGATCCAACTCAGCTGTATGAAATTGCTAACTTTGTAAAATTGGATGCCGAGAAATTTAAAACTTGTCTCGATAGCGGTCGATATGCGAAGAAGATTCAGGCGGATATAGATGAGGCGATCTCTGCTGGAGGTAGTGGAACACCGTACTCTGTCATCATATCTTCTACTGGTAAAAAGTACCCTGTCGATGGGGCTTTGCCTTACGCTACTTTGAAGACAATGATCGATACTGCGCTCCAAGACAAGTAGAAATTTTTATTATTTTAATCTTAATCTAAAAAAGATGATCTATTTATTTTATTTAGGCCGATTACTGTATGGAGGATTTTTTCTAAAATCCGGTATTAATCATTTTGTTAATGTTAATGCCTTGACCGGATATGTCGCATCTAAAAAAGTGCCTATGCCAAAATTGGCTGTTCTATTTTCAGGTCTTTTAATATTTTTGGGCGGCCTCTGGATAATTACCGGTGATTTTGTAGCTATCGGTGTTCTTGAACTTTCTCTTTTCTTGATCCCAACATCGTTCATAATGCACGCTTACTGGAATGATACTGATATGAATATGAAGATGTCTAATCGAACTCAATTTATGAAAAATATGGCGCTACTTGGAGCGGCTTTGATGATATTGCAAATCCCAGCAGCTAATTGGGGTTGGACATTGTTTTAATTTATTTTTAAGTTTGTCATCAAGAGTAAACAGTAAAAAACCCGCTATTATGGCGGGTTGCTGTTTTTATTTTGTACTGAGAGGTTTAAATTTTTTAATCTTCTTCCAGTCGGACTTATTTTTCTTACTTCGATAGGAATGAACTTCGCAATTCGCAACACGAGTTTCCTTGATGAATTTAATTGATTCTGCAACTGTTAGGTGTGATATTGAAAGTTCGATCGCTCGAAGAACATGTCCATGGCAAAAGATAAAGATAAGCAAGTGTGGATATTGATTTTCTATTTCTTGCCAAGCCTGTCGGATTCTCGGAATCATATCAGCGATACTTTCTCCATCTATCGGACGTGTTTGGTAGGGATTGGCGAAGTAGTCTTTTTGATGTTGTTTCCAGTGGGGTAGTGACTCTCTAAGTTCTTTGGGCACCTTACGCATTGTCCCACATTCTCTCTCTCGAAAACGATCGTCAGATTTGATGATTATTCCGGCGATTTCTTTTTTAGTATAGCCAGAATGAAGGGCTGATTGCCTAGTCTCTATTGCCCGCAGATATCCGGAGTCTATTACAACATCCGGCACACCAAATTTTTTTCTTAAAAACTTACCTAATTTTTTCGCCTGTGATATACCAAGAGCGGTCAGCGGTATTTCATGATCCTCTAGTATCATAGTAGCGGCATGTCTTCCGGTCTCGTCCCCGATAAAGGGACCTTTTTCAATGAAATTTGCCAACGATTGTCCATGTCTTACTGCTACTATGTATGTGCTCAGTCGATCTTTTTTCAATGTACCTTTCCTTTTGTGTTCTAACAACAATATGCGCTGCCATCCTTATATAAAAACTCTTTAATGTCAATAAAGGTTTCTTGTTAAAGAAAGAATTTACTAAATATATAAATAGTAGGTATTTGTATTATAATAGAATTACCAAAGTTTGACTTATCATAATTTGTGTGTAATTCTTCCTTAAGATCGAAACAGATTGATGTTTGAAATAAGGAGGGATCGTGGCCAAAATATCTATATTGCGGTTGTTTGATAGACGCAACTGGAAAGAGATTTTTAAGCGCTTGCTTTCGGTCGGGCTGGTATTTTACGAGGTTTACAAAAACTTCCGATCGTTTATTAAAACGATTATGAAGATGAGGACTGTAAATATTCCGAATGAAATTCCTATTTTGGTGACACCTGATAATTTGGCTGACGCGACATATGCCTTCCACTATGTCGATAGAGATTTTAGCAATAAAACTATTCGCAAAAATTTCTCATCTCCAAAGTCCGGCAAGTATAAACTCATATCATTTTACAATGGTGGCGGGGGAGTGCCGATGTTCGAGATCTTTTTTCTTTTTTTCTTTCAGGCATTGTTTGGCGGCTGGCGGTT
>CAZWJJ010000006.1:0-25690 GCA_964634555.1 uncultured Candidatus Saccharibacteria bacterium
AATTATAACTACTAGCAAGGTTGTCGTTAAGGAGATTTTTTATAACAAAACTTGTTATTTGTCATTGCGAGAAGCCTGCGACGAAGCAATCTTTTTTTCACATTAACGTAGATTGCTTCGCACGGCTCGCAATGACAAATAAAAATTGGCTGCATTGACATTTTCAGCTTTATACCTATACTATTTAGAACAATTTATTTATTAAAAGATACCAACTACCCGGGTATCACTGTAAACCGAGACGGGGCGGAAAAAATATAATATGGGAACAAAACTCATGGACACAGACGTTACGAGCTATCACCAGTCGAGCTCAATGGAGAAATTCGTCAATAATATCGAAAATCACCCGCAAGAGGGCGATCTGGTTGAGGCACCGGTTATCGGCATAGTCAAAATGGCGTTATATGTCGATCTCAAACCTTATGGAACAGGTGTTATTTACGGCAGAGAATTTTTAAATGCCAGAGATGTTATCAAAAAGATCAATGTCGGCGACATAATTACAGCAAAGGTTGTAGAAGCCGAAACACCAGAGGATGGCTATGTAGGCCTCTCCTTGAAAGAAGCGCGACAAGCACTGGTTTGGGCCGAGGCTGAAAATCTAGTTAAAAATAAGACTGTACTCGAACTTCCAGTCAAAGATGCCAACAAAGGCGGCCTTATACTTGAATGGCAAAATGTTACGGGCTTTTTACCAGCCTCACAGCTAAAGCCTGAACACTATCCGCGCGTTAACGACGGAGACAAAGACAGAATCATGATCGAATTGAAAAAATTGATCGGCCAGAAGATATTCGTTTCAGTCATCGGTGCAAATCCTAAAGAGGGCAAGCTCATCTTCTCTGAAAAATCAGGCGCACAAAAAGAACGAATCGAAATGGTTGAAAAATATCATGTAGGTGATGTTCTCGATGGCGAAGTAACCGGCGCAGTGGACTTCGGAATATTCGTTAAATTAGAAGACGGACTCGAAGGCTTGGTCCATATCTCAGAAATGGATTGGTCCTTAGTTGAAAATCCTAAAAAACTTTTCAAAACCGGAGACAAAATCAAAGTTAAGGTGATTGAAATCAAGGACGGAAAAGTTTCGCTATCCATAAAAGCTCTTAAGGAAAATCCATGGAAAGCAGCGGAATCAAAATACAAAAAAGGATCGAAGGTTACCGGTGTTGTTATAAAATACAACAAACATGGCGCGCTAGTCTCAATCGAAGAAGGAGTAGCCGGCCTGGTACACATTTCAGGATTTGGCACAGAAGAAAAAATGAAAGAGAAACTTGAACTTGGTAAATCTTATAATTTCTCTATCACTCTTTTTGAGCCAAAAGAACAAAAAATGACCTTGACTCTTTCAGATAGCACAGACGAGACAAAATAAGTACAGCATAGATACACATATTAAAAAAACGCCCGACAATCGGGCGTTTTTTTATGTAGAAATAACGTGATTGTGAAGAGCTTACAACGAAGCAATTCCGACTCCAGTTGTCATCGCAAAGAGCTTTACAACAAACAATCTATTTCCTTTCTACATCGATAAAAACGTAGATTGCTTCGCTACCGCTCGCAATGACACTAAAGTCCAGGACAACAACACTAAAACTGTCATTGCGAGAAGCCTGCGACGAAGCAATCTCTAAATAATAAGAATTTCAAATTTGACAATAATATCTCTAAACAGCAAGATAGAAAAAGATACTCCTTGTGCAGTTCATTGAAAAATTCCGACATTGATCGGGAGAGGTGAAAATGAAAGTTCTACTTGGTGTTACCGGGAGCGTTGCGGCTATAATGACAGTCAAAATGACGGAGGCACTTTTGGCCGCCGGCACAGAAGTGAAAATTGTAGCGACAAAAAACGCGTTTCATTTTTGGGACCCCAAACGAAAAGAGGCTGATTTTGTGAAAGTACCAGTTTTGGAAGATCACAATGAATGGCCTAAGAAAAATTTTGAACGTGGTATGCCAGTGGCTCATATCGATCTTCGAGATTGGGCTGATATTTTACTCATCGCGCCGTTGACTGCTAATACTCTAGGAAAGATGGCAAATGGCCTAGCCGACAATCTTTTAACATGCATTATACGGGCATGGCCGACAACCAAGCCTTTAATTCTTGCACCAGCCATGAATACCGAAATGTGGTGTCATCCGGCAACCTCTCATCAATTAAACACACTAAAATCTTGGTATCCCGATCTTAAAATTATCCGGCCAATTTCAAAGACTCTCATCTGCGGCCAAACAGGCATAGGCGCCATGGCTAATATCGATGATATCGTTTTAATCGTTATGGAAAATCTGAAAAACAAAGATTCCTCCACTCCTCAAGCTAAAAAAACCAGGGGATGTAAATAATGTGCACCCTGATTGTAGCGCATCGTGTATTCAACGGCTTCCCGTTAGTGATCGCTGCCAATCGTGATGAACGCCTAGATCGAGTATCTGAACCGCCGGAAATTCGTGGCAAAAATTCTTTAATTTTATCACCTAAAGATCAAGAAAGGGGCGGTACATGGATCGGTGTAAATAAGTTCGGCGTTTTCATCGCCCTCACAAATAGACTAGATGTAAAATCTCAACCAAGAAAATTGAGTCGAGGTACGCTCGTTATGGAGCTACTTCAAATGGAAACCGCCCGAAAAGCTTTTGATCAAAGCCGATGTTACAATGACAAACCATTAAATGGCTTCAATATGGTAATAGCTGATAAAAATTGCTTATTTCTCCTGCGTGGAAATGGAACCAAGATTGAGCGAAGCTGGGAGTCAAGCGGCTTATTAGTAGTCACCAATCACGGTATTGGCCGACTGAATGATGAAGATGTTCCCAAGCGCGTAGCTACCATATTGAAAACATGGACTGAAAAAAATATTGGCATCTTAACTCCGTCATTATCAAATATTCGCCCCCTACTTAATATTCACGATAATTGTCGGCACGGCACCTGTATCAATGAACCGGAAAATAGTTACGGCACTAAATCATCCGCGATTATAAAATTATACTCCGACGGCCACAAAGAAAAATGGCAATACTGGCATCGTGAACGAAGATCATATGAACATATTTGCACTGAAGGCTTTCAAAAGATGATAGAGCTACATATAACAAAATTTTAAAATAAATCCCGACCTTCGTCGGGTTTTTTACTTTTAGTACTTTTAGAATCGGCTCCTAAAATCAGCAATTATCTCGCTATATCCTTTTTCATTAACTATCCTCCACGCTTCTTTATAATCCGGAAAACGTTCACATCTGGTTACATCGCGCTCATAACGATCTGGTTCATTCAATACATCAAAATAAATAGCCTTATGAACAGCGTGCACAAAAATATGATTAAGCACTAACTCTTCTGTAATGTCGGGGAACTGCGCTCTGGTCACACTCCTCCAATCAAACTTCAAACTATTATCACTGATGAGCCTATGAATCAATTCGTGAGTTAAAATATCAACAAATCGATCGGGTTCCGGCATAGAACTAATAACCATTGGCACACTAAAACCGCCCCGCAAACCACTGACAATAAAAACGTCAATCGTATTTTGATAAAAAGTAAGTCCGAGAATTTTGGTCATTCCTCTAAGAATCTTCTCTTCGTACGGTTTCCAACGCCGTATAAATTGCTCAACCTTTTCTTTGATTTCTTCCTCGGATGGAGGTTGCCATGAAGACTGTTCGGGTTGTGACTTATAATACGCCTCAAACATGGGCTCAAGAAAATGTCCAAATTTAATCCTAACTTCCGGTAATTTACTTTTCATCTATTCTCCTTTTTTATTTATAATGACCAGATCTAAAGACCAGCTTACCATAAATGAAAATTTGTTATTAGTTATAGAGACTCATTGCCTTCTCCTTACTTTCGGTCATTAAACAGATGATCGCCTCTGTTACCTCTTTGGAAATTTTCTTCAAAATATCTAGTTCGGATTTTCTAAATTCGCCGATTATAAATTTTTCAACATCCTCTTCACCCGACGGTTTTTTTAATTTTCCCGACGAAGTTACTGGCGATATCCCGACACGAACCCGAACAAAAGCTTCAGTCTTAATATTACTTATTATCGATCTTATGCCATTATGGCCACCCGAACCGCGATTAAACGATATTCGAAAACTGCCAATCGGCAGATCAAGATCATCATGAATTACGATTAGTTCCTCAGCAGCCTTTTTTGATGTAATAAGCGACCTTAGACTAACTCCAGAATTGTTCATAAAATTATCTGGCTCAATCAGTTTAATTTTTTTACCACTCAAAACTCCAGAAGAAACTAGATACCTATTTTTTACATCCTCTTTCCATGCGGAAAACTCGGCAGAGGGACTTTCTTTTAAAAATTCTAAAATAATACGACCAGCATTGTGTCGCGTTTTCTTATACTCCTCCCCTGGATTTCCTAAGCCTGAAATTATAAATGACATAGCTAATTTATATCATTTTTCGAATAAATTAACCAAATTTGCACCAAGTCATTTTTTGTAGTAAAATACGATGAATGAATGAAGAAAATTTAGTTAATAACCCTCAAAATAAGGATAAAATCGCCGACGGCCAAGGCGAAGATGTCTCCTTTGGCGGATTTATAAAAGACATAATTAAATTCACCCTACTTTCTCTTGTTATAGTTATTCCTATAAGAGTTTTTATTGCTCAGCCATTTTTGGTTAGTGGCAGTTCGATGGTCCCGACATTCCATGACGGTGAATATCTGATCGTTGACGAGCTCTCTTACTATTTTTCCAAACCGGCGCGCGGCCAAGTAATCGTCTTCAAATATCCCTACGATCTTTCAAAATATTTTATTAAAAGAATAATCGGCCTGCCAAATGAAACAGTCGATATTGGCAATGGTAAAATAACAATCAAAAATGCGGAACATCCAAATGGCTTCATACTCGACGAACCATATATCGCGGATGTAACTTGGGGCGATCGCAATACGAGCATCACTCTTTCTGACAAAGAATATTTTGTCATGGGAGATAATCGCAATGCCAGTTCGGATTCGCGTGAATGGGGCCCGCTTGAAAGCAATTTTATAACCGGCAGTGTTAAGCTAAGGCTTCTACCTATTACCAAAGCCGGAATATCGCCTGGCACAGTTGATAAATATTCGATCAAAACCGTAACCGCTTCATCCACCACCTCTAATTAATAAAAACATCAATAACCGAAATAAAACAGATGTCGACAAAAAAAGAAAATCCAAAAGCAGAACCACCGCGAGCGCCAAAAGGAATGCGTGATTTATTGACCAAGGAATATTATCTCTATCAGGGATTCTATGAGAAAGCTTCGGAAGTAGCCATTTATTACGGCTTCAAACCAATTGAAACACCAATCATTGAAGAAACGAGGCTCTACACTTCCGGGGTCGGCGAAGGTACAGATATAGTCGAAAAAGAGATGTACGGCGTAAAAACTAAGGGTGATTCCCAGCTTTCATTGCGCCCAGAAGGAACAGCCGGCGTAATGAGAGCATATATTGAAAATGGCATGCAATCTCTACCACAGCCGGTCATGCTCTACTATTATGGAACATTCTATCGACATGAGCGTCCGCAAAAAGGCCGCTTACGCGAGCTTCGCCAATTCGGCCTTGAGATATTAGGAAGTGAAAAATCAATCGCGGATGCCACAATCATTAAAGTCGCAATGTCTATCTACGAGGAGGCAGGTTATAAAGATCTCCTGCTTTCCATCAACAGCATTGGAGACAAGGCCTGCAGAGGATCTTACAGGAAAGAATTGACCAACTACTACAAAAAGCATCTGTCGGCACTTTGCAAAGATTGCAAAATTCGATTCAAAAATAATCCTCTCCGGCTTTTGGACTGCAAAGATGATAAATGCCGTGCAGTCAAAGAAAGCGCACCGCAATCCGTCAGCTTCCTCTGCGATGCCTGTAAACAGCATTTCAAAGAAGTACTAGAATATCTCGAAACATTAAAGATTGAATATACGATCGACAGTAATCTTGTTCGCGGCCTGGATTATTACACCAGGACGGTTTTTGAAATTAGTACAAAAAATGTACCCGAGCAAGAAGAAAAGCCTGCCTCTGAAGACCCTAAAAATCAGGGAGAAAAAGGTGAATCTAAGGTCACGGAAGAAATGCCATCAAACTTAGCTCTCGGTGGCGGCGGAAGATATGATTATCTGGCCAAGGCTCTAGGCAGTAAAAAAGATATTCCAGGAGTAGGTTTTGGCATTGGTGTTGATAGAGTTATTATGTCTCCTGAATTCAATCAAGAGCTGGCGCCGAGAATTTTGAAAAAGCCAAAAATATTCTTTATCCAGCTCGGCTTCTCAGCCAAACTTCAAAGCCTCTCCATAATCGAAATACTAAGAAAAGCTAAGATTCCGGTTCTTCAATCGTTAAGTAAAGATAGCTTATCGTCTCAACTATCCGTTGCTGAAAAACTTAAAATACCCTACACAATAATCATGGGCCAGAAAGAAGTCATAGATGGCACAGTAATTATCCGAAATATGGACGATCGATCACAGGAAGAAATCAAGGTAGAAAAATTGGCCGAATATATCAAAAAACTGAAGTAATTTGCAGTTTTTTATCTATTATGTTAGTCTTATTATCCAATGATACAAGTAGAAGTAACCAAAAATAATAACGAAACCTCCTCGAGCATCATCAGGAGATTTACTAAGCGTGTTCAGGAGTCCGGCATAATCAAACGAGCTAAATCTTTGCGATACAACGAAAGGGCTAAATCTGACTATGTTCAGAAAAAGAAGGCTCTAAAGAAAATCGCCAAAAGAACGGAAACTGCCAGACTAAGAAGGCTTGGCAAGATCGAAGATGCTCCATATCGAAAATAAAACGAATAAAACTCTTCCGCGAATCCCATTCAAGAAAATTGCCGGCTTCGCACTTACACAAGGCTATGAATTAAGCCTTGTTTTTGTTACAAACGAGATCTCGCGTGAAGTAAATAAAAAATATCGCGGCAAGGATTATCCGACAAATATTTTAAGTTTTCCACTTAACGCCACCGAGGGTGAAATTCTGATCGATCTCGATGTTGTCAAAAAAGAAGCCAAGGAACAAAATGAAAATTTAACCGCCTATTTGACCTATATATTTATCCACGGTTTAGTTCATTTGAAAGGATTCGATCATGGTAGTAAAATGGAAACAGAGGAAAGAAAAATAAGAGAAAATTTTAATCATCTTTTTGCATCCTCAAATCTACTATAAAGGTGAGAAATAAAATAATTACAGGCATAGACATCGGATCCTCCTCGATCAGGATCGTTGTTTGCGAGTTGCTGAAGGGAGAATCCACTCCGCGCGTTTTATCTACAACAAACTATCACTCACAGGGGTTAAGGCATGGCTATGTAGTTGATATGGATGAAGCAATAGAATCACTGCGTGGCGCAATCAGAGAAGCAAGAAACTCCTCCGGTAGAAAAATTGAAGATGCTTTTTTGGCGATCGGCGGGATCGGTTTAGAGTCCGTCGAAAGCGTCGGCTCCATCGCTGTGTCCAAAGCGGATCAGGAGATCGGCGAGCTAGATATCAAACGCTTATTAGAAACCAGCGAATCAAATCTCAAAAAAACCTCTAATCGCCAAATACTTCAAACCATTCCGCTGCAGTTCAAATTAGACGGCAAAAAAATATTTGGCCACCCGATAAGAATGAAGGGAGAAATACTTGAAGTTAAAACTCTTTTTATAACCTGCCTTGAACAGCATCTCAACGATCTAATTAGTGTTGTTGAAAAAGCCGGCATCATGATAAACAATATTGTTCCCTCGCCGATCGCCGCCGGTTGCGCCGTACTTTCAAAAATCCAAAAAACTGCTGGCTGTATCTTGACAGACATCGGCGCAGAGACAGTATCCATAGCAATTTTTGAAGAAGGAATTCCAACTTCGCTAAAAGTTTTCTCAATCGGCTCGACAGACATTACTAATGACATAGCTCTCGGCTTAAAAATTCCCATAGAAGAAGCCGAGGGCTTTAAAACCGGACATGAAAATAAAGTTTACAGTCGAAAAAAACTCGAAGAGATAATGGGAGCAAGATTATCCGACATATTCGACCTGATCGAAGCGCACCTAAAAAAGATCGGTAAAAATTCCCTTCTGCCAGCCGGAATTGTTTTGATCGGTGGCGGATCAAACCTCTATTTAGTTGAACCAATGGCACGAGAATACCTTGATCTTCCGGCAAAAAATGTAAGTCTTTCAATATTATCTACAATTCCCGCTAATGAACATAGTGATTCTCATTTTATCCGTAAAAATATCGACTCATCCTGGGCTGTTGCCTATGGATTATGCACTCTTGGAGAAAATAAGGAGATAGAGGAGTTTTCCGGCAGCAAATTTGTACGACAAACAAAAAACAACTTAGTAAAATGGCTTCGTCAATTCTTGCCATAATTTTTCTATCTGCTAGGATGAACTCTATAAAAACATGCCAAAAATCAACCCAGAAATAGAAGCTTTTGCCAGAATAAAAGTTATCGGCGTCGGAGGTTCCGGAGGAAATGCGGTTAATCACATGGTTAACTCCAAAATCACTGGTGTTGAGTTTGTAGCCATGAATACTGACGCTCAAGATCTGCACAAATCTCTCGCTTCCAAAAAAATCCATATAGGTAAAAATCTTACCCGGGGACTTGGAACAGGTATGAATCCCGATATTGGGAAACGCGCCGCAGAGGAGACAATTGAAGAAGTCCAGGGTATCACCAAGGGGGCAGATATGGTTTTTATTGCCTGTGGCATGGGTGGTGGTACTGGCACAGGAGCCGCACCGATCATCGCCAAAACCGCCAAAGAACAAGGCGCCTTAACAGTTGCCGTAGTCACAAAGCCGTTCTTCTTCGAAGGAGCTCAGCGAATGAGGCTTGCCAATGAAGGTTTGCTAAACTTGGGTGCAGAAGTTGATGCCATGATTGTAATTCCAAACGATCGCCTTCTTGGAGTTATAGACAAAAACACGACCTGTCTGTCCGCTTTCGCCATGTGCGATGAGATCCTTCGACAAGCCGTGGAGGGAATTTCCGATCTCATTACCACTCCGGGTATTATCAATGTTGATTTCGCCGACATTAAGGCTGTAATGCAAAATACCGGCTCGGCGCTCATGGGTATCGGATCGGGTTCAGGTGAAAATCGCGCTGAAGAAGCCGCTAGAGCAGCAATCAATTCTCCCCTCTTAGATATTTCTATACAGGGTGCCAGGGGCGTCCTGTTTGCAATCGCCGGCGGAGATGATATGACTATGTTTGAAATCCAAGAAGCCGCTAAGGTTATCACCGAATCCATAGATCCAGATGCCCGTGTTATTTTTGGTGCTATCAAAGATCCGAATCTCAAAAAAGATGAGCTTAAAGTTACAGTCATTGCGACAGGTTTCCCAAATGAAAGTTTTGGTAAAGGTGGAGACCCCATCAAGCGAGCAAGGCCTGCCGCTGAAACGTATAACAATAGCGAAATATCCATGCCGCCAACTACCGCCAAATCCTTTGTACAGGAATTAAAAAATAGCTTCAAAAAGGAAGAAAAAAAAGATGAACGAGTGGAAAATAGTTCCATCAATATTAGCAATATCAACAACATGGATCATGGAGATACTGCAAATTCAGAAGATGACGAAAACTGGTCATCAGTACCCGCCTTCCTGCGACGCTCTAAGAAATAAAATAGACAATGAAAAACCCGCATAGTGCGGGTTTTGTGATTAATCTACGGCTGATTATATTTTTCCATAAATCTTTTACCTACATCAATCAGATACTTCGCCCCAGTCTTCCTATCACCACCCTCAAGATCAACAAACATGAATGGCGGCAATCCTGATTCAAATGGATCTTGCTTACGACAACTGATAATTCCGAGTGTAATAGCGGCTACTGTATCAGTATCGCCTCCAAGAAAAATTATCTCTTTAAGTATAGCCCTAAGCGGAAAGTTGGCGTAACATATCAGCAGATCCAAAACAGCATGCACAGTATCGACCGCCACGGATTGTGATTTCGTCGCCTTGACTGGACGAAACTCTCTTGATGTTCTAAAAATATATCCAAAGCGATCTATATCTTCTTTCGGCAAATGCGACAAACAATAATCAAGCAACCGCCATGAATGAAGCGGCTCATCAACATAATGCGCATAATGACTGATCAAGGCTATCGCTCGAGCGCTAAATAATCCATCCGGAGTATTGTGAGTCACGCTTGCCTGAATCGTTGCGACCTCAAGAACATCAGAAATATTTTTCAGCACACCTATCGGATGAGCTCGCATAGCAGCCCCGTTGCCTACAGAATCGGTCTTTAAAAGTTTGATCAACTGCTCGCCGGTATTCACCTTTTCCAGTATCGCCTGAAAACCGCGCGAATACCCCTTTCGGCTTCCTCCTTGCAAAAATTCCTCAACATACGCATTAGCAAACACAATCGGCTTGTATGGGCCATCCTGATATGTCAGAACCTTCATGTTAGCAACGGTCATTTCGGTGTCGTCGGTATATCTACCGGCACCAATCGGATAGATCGGATGATCGCAATATTCCTGAAATCTAATCAATCTATCAATGATTGACTGGTGCTCGGGTAATTTAATATATTCGGCAGGAAACGCCCAAGCATCAGCAATGCCGGTATACAAAGCCATAAGCGGATTTGGATATTTCATCACTCCCCCTTTCAAGGTTCACTATACAAATTATGTCTAACGAAAAAAGGCCACCATGTCAACCATGATAGCCTTTTTAATCAGCGTGCTTAATTCTTATCGGCGAAAGATCTTATGATCTCTACCTGCGATCTGTCGGCTCCCTGGAGCCATTGACGAACCTTGTCTAAAGGAATTAGGTCTTGCAGAACGCTTGAAATGATTTCTGTCCGATCTTTCAATTTCGACATTTGCCGATACACGCTTTGGCGGCAGTACTGGCACAGCAACCTGAGGAATAGACTTTCTGATCAATCTTTCAATATCCTTCACATCATAACGCTGGCCATGCTCCGCAAAAGAGACAGCCTTGCCGCTTTTACCGGCGCGTCCGGTTCTACCAATGCGATGAACATAGTCCTCCGGATTATCAGGGAGATCAAAATTTACAACCAGCGCGAGATCGGTCACATCTATGCCTCTAGCCGCAATATCTGTCGCCACAAGCACTCGATATCTTCCGCTCTTGAATCCATCCAACGCGGCCTTTCTCTGGGCGAGCGTTCGATTGGAATGAATATCGGCCGAAGTGTGTCCCATATCTTTAATTTTATAAGACAACTTTTTCGCGCCGTGTTTAGTTCTGGAAAAAACCAAGACACTGCCTTGATGATCGGAAAGCAACTTGTCCAATAACTGGATCTTTTCGTCTTTTGATATCATGTACAGTTCCTGTGTAATTCTGTCGATAGTCGTCCCGGCCTCTGCGATCTGTACAGTAGTCGGATCTTTCATATATGTCGATGCCATATTTCTGATCTCCGGCGGCATAGTGGCGGAAAAGAGAAGAGTTTGATGGCTCTTTGGCACTGCTGCCAAAATTGATCTAATCTGAGGTTCAAAACCCATATCTAACATTCTATCAGCCTCATCCAAAACAAGAATTGCTACAGTACTAAGATCTATAGTTCTCTGCTTCAAGTGGTCATTCAATCTCCCTGGAGTTGCCACCACAATATGAGGTTTTTGTCTGATCATTGCGATCTGCCCGCCCATGGATGCGCCGCCGACTATCATAGCCGTCCGCAAACCAAGCGAACCACCGACACGCCGCAGATTTTCATCAACCTGCATCGCCAGTTCGCGTGTCGGCAAAACAATCAAACCGGTTTTTCCGGCATTTTTAGCCAATAATTGAATCATCGGCAAACCGAAAGCCAAAGTTTTTCCAGTACCAGTTTGAGCAATGCCAATAACATCCTTGCCTAAAAGCACGGTCGGGATAGCTTTTTCCTGAATAGTCGACGGTGTTTTAATCCCGTGGCTTTCAACTATATTAGTAAGCAGTGGCGAAACGCCAAGTTCATTAAATGTCATATATTATTCTTATCTGACTCGGTGAATCCTTGTGAGTCAGACAGAAATGACACAGAAGTTCGAGTCCTTATCTCTAAAACAGAGATAATTCAATAATACGTAAAGTATACACTATTAGCATTATTTTGTCAAATGCACGCCATGACACCCGTCGGTCATTGCGAGCGATAGCGAAGCAATTTACATTCTTATCGCCACAGAAAGGGAGTGAGCATTGTTACGAAAAAGAGATGGCTTCGTCATTTCATTCCTCGCAATGACACCAAAGCTGAAGCAAAAACACTCAAACTGTCATTGCGAGGAGCCCACAATGAAGCGATCTAAGATTTTTCATTGTCATTGCGAGGAGCCTGCGACGAAGCAATCTCTAACAGCAACGTAGATTGCTTCTCACATAACTCGCAATAACTCCACAAAACAATAAAAACAGCCCCGACAAAAGTCAGGGCTGGAAGGTCAAAGTAACCAAGATTAGGCCAGAGTGGCGAAGTTCAAAGGTCTACTAACTTACAAGAGAGACAGCGAGGTCGCGGCCCCGTCCCAGTCGTTGCCTAGCCACGAGTAGTTCCAGCCCCACCTGCCGTCATAGCAGTGGAGACACAGCACACAGCGGCCGCCGTTCGAGCTCTCGAGAATGCTTCCAAAGAAGTCGAGGTAAGTGATACCCTTCTCCTTGTGGAGCCACTCAAGTGTCTTGCGGCCATCTTCGTTCCAGAGAGCCAAGAAGGTCTCGGCGCCAAGGCGGATGTTGCCACTCTCCTTAAGACGCTTGAGCTTCTCTTCTCCGGTGATGCGGGTTTCGCCGTCTTTCAGGCAGGTATCGAAGATGACCTTAGCGAAATCAACTTCAATCAGAGCTTCGGCGCGCTTGTCGTTTTCACCGTCTAGAACTTTCAAGCTTCGTCCGGTGAATGTGGCTGGGTTAAAAGTCTTAACGGTAGGGAGAACGATGGAAATTGTCTTCAAAACCGATTTCTCCACAAGGAAACTTCTCACACCATCCATTCCACCAAGCTTATCGACCACGGCCTCAATAGTGCCAAGATCCAGTTCTTTGTATTTCATAGGTATATCCTTTCCCGACCATTTGTCGGTCTTCCCAAGCAATTTTCTCACCGAAGGACCATTTGTTTGTTCGCCTTAAAAAATCTTTATTAAAGGACTTTTTACTGTGGGTAGTCTAACAGATTAAACGTGAGTTTGTCAAGATAAAATAGATCATAAGTTGCCGAAATCAGCCCAATGTGTTAATTTATAAAAAGTTTATTGATCATTAACATTATCCGACAATCAAAAATGGAGGTAAAAATGGATCTAGACCCTGACCTAATGCCGCTACATGATTCGGCCAATCTTGTAGTTATTCAAAACGACTATTATCGTAACAATCGGGACCACCTGATCTCTCTCATTCCAAAAAATCTGCTTAATATGACGGTGGAAAATCCTCAATTTAATAAGGTTAAAATATCTGGGCACCTTGATGAGATCAGAATTAGAAAGACATCTGAATTGCGCAAATTGGCCGGAATTCAAAACGAAGACTTTGGTACTCTTTCAAGACTTATAAATAGAGACCTAGACAAAACCATCTCCAATGAAATTCGCTTGAAGGTGATCGAGATCAGATTTCTGTTTGACGTCGCAACTGCTCTTCTGCATTTTTGATCTATCCCCGCATTTTCTGCGGGGTTTTTACATAACAAAAACCCGCCACTGTGGCGGGTTGCTCTCACTTAATTATTAAACTGAAAATTCCAGACCTTCATAAGCGGCGAAAACATTGCAATCATATTTCAGAACGCTCAAATGTTCCTTAACTTCCAAAACTCGCGACTCAATATCCTGAGTAGTTGCGCCCGGATCATGATGAAAAAGGGCGACATTTTTCACACAAGCAACGGCTGCGACCCTAGCAACTGCTTCAGGATAAGAATGTCCCCAGCCATACCTGACCGGACCAGCTCCGCCATGATAAACGTGATCGCTATACTGACAATCGATGATCAAAAGGTCAGCGTTCTGCGAAAGATCAACAAGCGACGGAGACGGATATCGAGGGTCATTCGGCTCATTATCGGTGGCATAGACAACTGTTTTATTATCACGAGTCAATCGCCAGCCATAAGTTTCCTGTGGATGATTCAGTTTACGAGCCTTGACAGATGTCAAACCCTTCAAAGAAGGAAAGGGAGCAAAATGATCTCTAACTGTTTGAAATGTCATCCTATGAGTCGCCTCTTTGATCTCATCCCATGATACGGGAAAATTTGGCGCATCCATTTGTCCGGCCAAGCAAACCTCAGCCGACTTCTGCCAATTGGTTCCACCACAGAAATACCATCTGTTCTTGATTGGACATTTCTCATTATCCTTATTCATAAAAAGAGGTGCAAAGAATGGCAGACCCTGAATATGATCCCAATGAACATGAGAAAGCAAAAAAACTATCTCAAGTCCTTGGTTATCAAACATCTCCTTCATCAGAGAATTACCGAGCAATCGAATGCCAGTCCCCATATCGCAGACGAAGCGCTGAAACGGATCCAAAGCAACAATCTCAACGCAAGATGTATTGCCGCCATAAATAACAGGGAGCCGTTTTGCAACAAAGCTCATAAATCCGCCAATATCATAGAGACCCTTGTGAATCTCAGGGCGAGCGTATTCGGTCCGAAGTGATTTCAAGATTTGCATAAAGCCAGAATTGGTCAACGGATCCGGAATACTTCCCCTCACACCCCAAAACTTCACCTTGAAAGTTGCGGACATAGACCATTCCTCCTTTCGGCCCCCGGCCGATGTTGTCAAACAACAATCGTCTCTGACTATAAACTAAACCATTTATCTTAATCTGTCAATAACTTTACATAATCATATATATCTGCTACTATTTTAAGTAGCTCATTGAAACAACATTAGATTCAAATGGAATGGAGGCAAGATGACCAAACTAAACATCAAGCCTGAACGACAACTACAGATAGAACGGTATATTCGGGAGATCTGTTATCGGACAACACTCCCCAGGGAACCAGTCAATTCGGAGCCGATGATTCGACTACTCGCTATCCATGATTTCATTGGAGCGATCAATCTGATCAAGATGCAGATGGGTTTACATGAGGCACAAATCGATCTCGCAGAGTTTTTTCATGACGAAAATCGAAAGGCTTGTGCCTTTATACGTCTTCCTGAAATTATGCCGATTTTTGGCAGTAAAGATTTTAAGAACAAACTTTTTGTAATAAATATTCGTCATGATTATCTTTACAGCGGTCAAAATGATCTACTGATCAAAAGCATCGCTCATGAACTCTCTCATATAATCCTAAGATCGACAGCCAGCAAACTCAAAGAATCAGAAGAAGCTACCGATCTAATGGCAATGTGTTCCGGTTTTCATGAAATATATCTTAGAGGCTTTGAAGCCGCAGATCGTGTTGAAAATAGAAAATACAGAAATAAGGACGAAAGTATTGATCAATACAAAAAGCGATTAGAAATTATCAATAATGGCAATGAATTTTGCGCGAGAATTTATCTTTCAACCGATGAAGTTCGCTTCGCTTGCCAACTGATTAAAAATCGTCTTGATCTTCGCCGACAATAAATTACCGACAACCCGCTAAGGCGGGATTTTTTTATTTGAAACCCGATTAAATCAGAATTTAGACTATCTATTTTTTCTGCGTGTATATCAATCGCCATTTCAGGCTGTACATCTAAACACCTATTCCTCAAAAACAATAAAAATATTATAATAAACTCATATGTGTTTTAATGCATCAGCAAGTTTTGTGACCAGCGCGACGATGACAGTGATCGGTGCCGCTTCGATGAGCGAGTCAAAAAACAGAAAACAGAGGATCATGTCGCTAATTCCATTCGGCTTCGCGATTCAACAGGCGTTTGAAGGTTATCAATGGCTATCTCTAGGATCTGGTGTCGCCTGTACCAAAGCCGCATACGGTTTCCTGTTTTTCGCTTTTCTGGTTTGGCCGATTTTTGTACCAGCGATAGTATTGATGAATGAAAAACGTCCGAAGAAAATTCTAAAATGGCTTCTTGCAACTGGAATAGTTTCAGCTCTTCTAAACCTCTATGGATTATTAATCTACCCTCTAAAAATTGTTGTTGAACAACACAGCATCGTCTATTTAATCGATATGCATTACTATTCTGCATCAGCAGTACTTTATCTATCAGCTGTCTGTGGCAGTTTATTACTTTCCAGCAAAAAACTCATACGCTATTTTGGCCTCATTGCCAGTTTATCAGCAATAATCTCTCTATATTTTTATTATGATGCCTTCATCTCAGTATGGTGTTTCTTTGCGGCTGTTATAAGCGGGCTTATATACATCTACATCAAACAAGAAAACAACCATTGACTCTAGACAATTATAGTGTTAGTCTTTTGACCAGTTTCCGATCTTTGATAATCTCGCAGAATCCGACTGTTGCGTCGGGAAAGGTAAAAAATGCTGGGCAAATTCAGTACTGGAACTCTCAATCCTGAACGTCGTGAATCTCAAAATAATCGGTACTGGGAAGGTCATAAATATGACTTCATTATTATCGGCAGTGGCATGGCGGCACTCACTTTCGCGGCTAATGCCGCCCATGCCGGATACAAAGTTTGTATTCTGGAAGCGCACGATGTTCCCGGCGGTTATGCTCATTCATTCAAATACGGAGAATTTTCATTCTGTGCCCAAGTGCATTATATCTGGGGTTGCGGTCCTGGCGGACACGTTTACGAATTTCTGAAAAATATCGGACTCGAAGAAGAAATAACTTTTGAACTATTGGGAGATAAAACCACCGGTTATGACCGAATGGTTATGCCGGATGGCAAAAAAGTCTTCATCCCCTATGGCTATGACAAGCTGGTGGAAAATATCGAGAGAGCTTATCCTGGCCAAGGAAAAAATGTCAAAAAATTCACCGATATTCTTAGCCGTATTCGAAATGAAGTTAAAATATTGCCGGACAAGATTCATTGGTCGGAGTATTTCAATCTTCTCAAACTTTGGCAATTCCGAACTCTATGGAAATACCAGAACAAGACTCTCCAGAATGTTTTCGATGAGTGCCATTTGAGTCGAGAAGCTCAAGCGGTACTGATTGCCCAAGCCGGGGATTTTATGGCCCCACCAAATGAACTATCGATCTTCGCCTATACCGGACTATTCGGCGGCTATAACACCGGCGCGTACTATCCGACTAAGCACTTCAATCACTTCATCGACCGAATTGTTAAATTCATCACAGATCACGAAGGTTGCCATATTTATTATGAGACCCGTGTCAAAGATATCGATACCAGAGGAAATATTGTCTATGGAATTTCAACTCAGGATAAAAAGTTTTTCACGGCTGACAGATATATCTGCAATATGGATCCGCAAGCGGCTTCATATATGATCGGACGCGAAAAATTTCCAAAGGAATTTACGGACAAACTTGATTACGAATATTCCCATACTGGCTTAATGATCTATCTTGGCCTAAAGAATATTGACCTTCGCGATCACGGCTTTGGAAATTTCAACACCTGGCATCTCGAAGATTGGGACATGAATGAAACATGGCGCCAAGAACTGGCCGGAGATTACTCTAAGCCCTGGATATTCATGGGAACACCAACTCTTCATTCTGACCAATCTGGCATTGCCCCAAACGGCTGTCATATTCTAGAAGTTGAAACCCTAGGCGGTTATGATCACTTTAAGCGCCTAAAAGATTCTGGCGATAATTTCAAATCTTACAATCAGGAAAAAAGCCGAGTAGCAAATATCATGCTCGACATTGTTGAAAAAAAATATATTCCGAATCTTCGCGAACATATTGCTCTGAAACTAATCGGCAGTCCGACAACAAATGAAGATTTTTGTCTTGCCCCGCGCGGTAATGCTTACGGTTCTCATCTAACCCCCAAAAACATGGGGCTTGGCCGCCTCAAATCTGAAACACCATTCAGAAATCTCTGGTGGTGCAATGCTTCAAGCGGCTATGGCGGTATTTGTCCGACAATAGGCACTGGAAATGCTTTGTACATGAAGTTGATCGGTGATAAATTTTACAACCCAGCAGATGAGCCGACAGATGAAATTCTTATTCAACTCGCGAATAGAAAAAATCATCTGACTACTGAAAATCTTATTGTCAACCAAATGGAGGGGTAAATGATTGAGGGGAAAAAGCTAAATGTTGCGGTGATTGGTGCGGGTCCGGGTGGACTTTCAACGGCCTATAACCTTCAACAATCAGGCCGTTGCAATGTTGTAGTTTTCGAAGGCTCGACACATGTCGGCGGAAGAATGTCGACAAGATTTCGTGATGGTTTCGCTTTCGACAAAGGCGCCAACTTTTTTGTTGATGCATACAGTACGACAAAAGCTTACGCTAAATTGCTTGACCTGCCATGGGAACCAATGAAAGATGGTGGACAACATTTTACTGTCAGAGATGGCAAGCTATGTCTACTAACATTTAAAAATCTTTATTCGATCTTTAAATTCGATGCACTATCTTATAGTTCTCGAGCTAAACTTATCTGGATGTTTTACGACATTGGCAGAAAGGGTCGAGATCTTAATTTCTTCGATCTTACTTCTCTACCACCTCAACTAAACACAATGAGTGCTTACGATTATGTTGAAGCAAGGGCAGGTAAAGAAGTCGCGAACTACGTCATAGATGCCTTCACCTCGATGTATCAATTCCATAGTGCTAGGGAGATAAGCGCTGCAGCAATGTTCGCTCTTATCAACATGATGAGATTCGATACCAAGGGTTTTGTTCGGCATCATATTGCCGGTGGAGAAATGAGTACTATACCGGAAGCACTAGCAAAACAACTAAATGTTAAATTGGAAACACCTGTCGATGAGATCTTCACTAAAAATTCCAAAGTGATAGTCAGGACCGGCGACAATGTTCATACCTTTGATCTTGCCGTAATTGCAACCACAGCAAATATCGCGCAACGAATCTATAAAAATCCCACAAGAATCCAGTCTGAATTCCTCTATAGTGTCGAATATGCTTCGACAATAAACATCTCATTCAGAATTCCTGAGAATCTTCTCGAGGGAATCGACTGTGTTGCAGTCTCAAGACTGGAGAATCGTACGATCTGCGAATACACAAATGAGTCTATGAAAGGAATTAACGCAGGTGGAATGACACTGATAAATGTCGGGCTTCATGAAGGTGCAGCCGATAAACTTATGTGGCGAGAAAATGACCATATCTATAATTTAGTCAGAAGCGAACTGATCAAAGTCTGTCCGAATCTCCATAGATTAAATCCCGAAATCTTACGACCACATGATATTCAGAAGTGGCCTTCAGCTATGCCAAAATTTTCTCAGAACCTCATGATGCACGCGCGCGAACTCTGGCGAGTCGGCCAGGGTGAAAATGGTGTCTACTTTGCCGGCGATATGACAGGCTGTCCATGGGTTGAAGGCGCTTTATATTCCGGAACAAAAGTTGCAAGTATGATCGCCAATACATACTATTCAGATATCGTATTCATTAAGTAATAAAAATCTACCCGCCCTAATCTCAGGGCGGTTTTTTCTTTACCACGCTGTAGCCTCAGTGTAAGCGGGTTTACCTCGCTGTAGCTTTAAGCATAGCCGGGCTTTATCACACCCAAGCTGAAACAACGACACCCAATTGTCATTGCGAGAAGCTTGCGACGAAGCAATCTCTAATAATTAATTTACTGAGATTGCCGAATTCCCTGAGCTCGCTCGCAACAACATTAAGTCCTACATATATAACTATGTAACCATACCTTGACTCAACAGCTTCAATGTGTTAGCTTATCAATGAACTTTTAGTTTCTTGACATTACAAGGATGTTGGGTTGGAAAAGGAGATTAGGCGCCTTATCTTCGGACAAGGCCTAATGTTACCAGTCATTGATTACGAAAAGGTGTTTACAATCCGTAAATACCGTAAGGAAGCTCATAATTTCCAAAAGGGTGAGATCATCAGCGGCGATTTCCACGATGGACTTGATATTCTTTTGCAAATAACCCGAGATACTCGCATCGATTCTTTTCTTGTACTTAATGATGCTTATCTGAAAGCGCAGGATCTTCAACAGCTCGGATACTATTTCGATAATGACTACTTCAGTAAATTGGAAAAATATTATCCTGATCTCAAATGGACCGACACTGGAGCAGTGATCTTTTTTGAAATCCTGAAGGTAAACGGGATTCCGGTGATCTGTAAGAACAATAAACTGCAGATCTGACAAAGGAGGAAAACAGATGGACCAAAGCGATTTCGAACTCATGGTAACCAATACAAATAACAGCGATGACTATGTCGTCGACAAGTATCGTGAGCTTATTATCGAAACGATAAATCGACAAAGGGAATTGGAAGGTCCGATGCTTGAAAATGATAGTTTGTTCTGGGTTCGAAATTTGTCCGCATTGAACCTCATCAGAAAGTATCGGCCCCAAGTTGCCCAACTGCTCAAGAGCAAGGAGATCAGATAGTAATGAAAATCATTTCTGCGATTCTTTTTCTTGCCACACTCATTCCCCCTCTAGCCGCAACTAACACAAAGACCGAACCCAAGAATTATCCGCCACTGACTTCCCGATTCGAAACAGGTAAGCCCGGTGATAGAGTTGTTCTAGAAGTAATTTCCGAAGTAAAACTAATTGCCGAACCAGACATTCATGAATATAGATACACCTTCGAGAATAAGGGAACTAGAAAAATCAGACTCACTTTTGCCAACGATGAGATCCTAATCTCCTTCCTATTTCTAACGAATCAAGATTTTGCCATAACCCTTGAACCCGCTGAAAAAAGGGTCTTCGTTTTCAAGGCTACCCTACCGCCAAATATGGAAAACGGAACTACGATGCTCATGGTCTGGTCTGAAAAGACTAGTAAGTGGATAGCCACACAAAAAGCTGGATTCATGACTCTTTATATTCATCAGTGGAATGCAGAAGTCATTAAACCTTAATAGTCTTGCCCCGAAAAATTCGGGGCTTTTTAATAGTAAATCTTTCAAAACCAGATGTCATAGTCGCTATGCCTTTTTTATCAATTGCATATGCTTCAAATCCATCAAGTCTCTCAATAAATTCAAGACCAAAATTACCCATAGCAAATGCCGGTGTTGCAAAACAGTCTGCCTCATATATGTTCGGACCGATAATTGTCAGGCTCACTAAATCGGACTCAACCGGCTTCTCTGTATGCGGATCATAAATATGCAGTCCACGAATATACGTTCCAGAAGTCGCCACCCCTAAGCCATGCGGATAAACGATTTTTATAACTTCAATACTATTAAAAGGATTGCGAATCCCAATCGCCCATTCTCCGTTATTTACATTTTTACCGCGTGTCTGAATATCACCACCAACATCCAAACAATAGTTAAGACAGCCAAGCTGATCGAGCAGTTCTGCCGCATTTTGAATCGCCCAACCCTTAACAAGGCCCGATGGATCATATAAACCATCCGGCCTTTTTATATCAAAATAACCGGCTGTCGCCTTTTTTAATTTTTCACAAAGAGTCATGACCATCTTCATCTCATGGCTATAATTATCTGACTTGAGCTCTCCCCTATTGATCATTGAAATTTCACTATCATTTTTATATGTACTGAATTTTTTATCAACATACTCAAAATAGTTAAAAACTTTATCGAAATATTCTTGTTCTGCTGAAATATCGACAATCTCCAGTACAACCGGCATTCCCATTATTATTCTGATTTGTTTCATAATTTGAATTTTAGACTCTCTGGAGATATAATTCAACAATATATGGCGTTAAGCAATATTGTCGAGAATTATAAAAATAGTTTCAAAGGTGAGCGGTTAAGGTCACTATTCATCGCTATTACTCTATTAGTAATCAGTCTAATCATTCAATTCTATGCCAGTAACTATTCAACTCGCAGTGCGGGCCATTTCGTAGGCGATTTCTTCCTCGACAATCTGCCGGTCATAAATTTAAATCCAGTAATCATTGAGGGTGCCCTCTGGTCATTATTTTTTACATCCATTTTTATTCTCTCTAGACCGAGGTCATTGATTTTTACAATCAAAGCTATATCGATTTTCATTATTATCAGATCATTTTTTGTATCAGTAACCCATCTGGGGATATACCCAGATCAGATAGTGCCAGGCCAGGGATTAATGGACGATATTTATGTTTTATTTAATCTTCAAGCTGGATACTTCTTTTCGGGCCACACAGGCACACCATTCCTAATGGCCTTGCTGTATTGGAATAAAAAATTCTGGCGCGATATTTTTCTTGCGCTTTCAATAATTTTCGGAGTGTCCGTTTTATTGGCACATATCCACTATTCTATCGACGTCTTTGCCGCACCGTTTATGACCTATGGAATTTACAAGATTTCAATCTTCTTATTTGAAAAAGATTTCAAAACTTCAGGACTTGATGGATAAAAAATTAGCTTGAGATAATTTTAAGGATGACCCTACAGGGAGTCGGTCACAAATAATTTACTGAGTAAATTTTCGCGGCCCCGACTCGTCCTGCTTCGCAAGGACTCCGTCTTTCGACTCCCTATCGGGGCCCGTAAAAACAAAATCACCAGATACGATGTATCTGGCTCATTTGTTTTATGACCCTACAGGGAGTCGAACCCTGCTTCCAAGCTTGAAAAGCTTGTGTCCTAACCGATAGACGATAGGGCCAAATTTAGTATTAAGTATCTAGTATTTAGTATATAGGTATATATTAAATATAGATAAGATGTATATTAACTAAACTTTGTCAAAAATGCAAAATACTGTTAGTATTGGTATCTAAAAGATTGGAGGCGTGGCTGAGTGGTCGAAGGCACCGCATTCGAAACGCGGCAGGGATGAAAGTCCCTCGTGAGTTCAAATCTCACCGCCTCCGCAACGACAGTTTTAATACCGTTTCAATAGGTATTGATAACTGGTGTCGTGTTTGAGAAGGTGGGATTTGAAAGACGGAGACAGAAAAAAGTCTATTATGACTTTTCGACCTGTCGAGTCGTGGTCGAGAGTACTTTGTATTTTAGAAATTCTTATTTAAAAAATACTTAGTAACTCGTGACCAAATCTCACCGCCTCCGCAACGACAGTTTTGAATATTATTTCAAAATGATACCGAGACTAATCAATTCAAAAAATCTAGCGCTAAAATTTCAGCCATATATCCAAGCGCCTATATTTCTTGAGGTCTTAGATCTGGTCAAACAAAACTCAAGGGGCAAAATCTGGCTGATCGGTGGATATTTATATCGAAATTTATGGAATGCTCTTTATAAAGGCCAGGTCTACGATTACGACATCGATTTTATTGTAGAAGAAAAAAGCAACATTTTAAAGGATATCCCTAATTGGAAAATTGAGGTAAATAGCTACGGAAATCCAAATTACGTCAGAAAAGAAAATAAGATGAGTTTTACGGATATAAGCAAGGTAATCAGAATTTCTGGTCAAAAAATTCAAACTATTGAAAAATTTATTGAAGAGACTCCGCTTAACATTCAATCGATCGCCTACGACCTTGAAAATAATAACATCATCGGCGAAAAAGGAATTAATGCGCTGATCAGCAAAAATATTGCGGTTAATAATCTCGGACAAGCTGAATTTTATGCCAATAAAAAGGGTAAAAAGATTGAAGATATATTAAAAGAAAAAATATCTGAACTTAATTTTCTTTCAAAATAATTTAAAAATATGCAACTTCTCCTTACATCGATCGGATTACAGAGCAAAAAAGTTTCGGATTTTTTTATCTCAATCTTACCATTTAAATCCGCAAACTGTTCCCTACTTATGATTGCCCTCATCGAAGATGACGATTTGAAATCTTATCTTGATGACTCAAAAAACAAATTAAAGAAACTAGGATTTAAGAATATTGACTTTTTTGACCTCAAAAATAAAAAATTTTCTAATACAAAAAATTACGATGTAATTTTCCTCCATGGTGGGGCAACATTTTCTATCCTGAAAAGAATGAGAATTACCGGCATTGATAAATATATAAAACAAGAAGCACAAAGAGGTGCTATCTATCTCGGCATAAGCGCCGGAAGTATAATCGCCGGCCCCAACATCGCAATCGCTGACTGGGGTAGCGAGGCTGACACTAACGATGTAGGTTTAAAAGATCTCACAGGTCTTGGCTTGACCAATATCGCCGTCTGGCCACATTTCCGAAAACCGCTTCAAAAAGAAGTTGATGATTTTCGGCAGACAGTTGACTATCCGGTGGTTGAGTTAACCGATAAACAAGCACTATATATCAAAAACGACATACAGAAAATCATAGGTTAGCGAAAGATTTGATATAATATCTCTATGGATTCCAAATATATAATTACTTTTTTATTGATCGTGTTTATTCCAGTCATATATATTTCATTAAATAATTTTAAGTTAAAAAGTTTAAATCAAGAAATAAAAATTTCAAATATGGAAATAACAAGCACCGCATTCGATAATAATCAAAACATACCCTCCAAATTTTCCTGCGACGGACAAAGTGTGAGTCCGGCGCTTAAATTCTCAAACATTCCCGACAACGTAAAATCACTGGCGTTGATCGTTGAGGATCCAGATGCACCTCTGGGTACCTGGACGCACTGGATAGTCTGGAACATACCACCTTCAAAAGTCTCCATTGAAGAAGGTGAAGTAGGCTTCGGAATTTTCGGCACAAACAGCTCTGGACATAAGAAATACGACGGCCCATGTCCACCAAACGGCGAACATCGATATTTTTTCAAACTTTATGCACTAAATTCAATTTTAGATCTGAATCCAGCCTCACAAAGAAACGATCTTCTTCTAACAATAACTGATCATATAATTGTCGAAGCTGAACTTATGGGAAAATACAGCCGAAATTAGACGCTGATCTTTTTATTCTTCTCACAAAATATGTTTATTGCGTCGCACATAAATTTTGCCAAGCCGGAGGAAAATTTTTCAAAATAAGCACCGAAGCGTGAGTCCTCAACATACATTCTCCCAAGCTCAGCATACATCTCCAAGTTTGGTTCATAAAAGTGGCGTAAATTATTATAATGCTCAGCTATTAATTGCTGAATCTCATCACTTTCCGGACCCTTACCGCGATTCGCGACTATACGATTAATAAGATTTTCACTTTCCAATTTTATTTTATCAAAATCTTCTTTGGTCAATCTGCCAACTCTCTCAACCGATTGCTTATAGGCCTCAGTGTGTCCCCAGCGCTTTTTTGCCTCATCAGCATAATCAAAGCTTTTATTTTCATCGTTTGTCATGGTTTAATATTATCATATTTCAGCATAGTTCAATATATATTGACCTAAATGCCCTTAATCAGTAAATTATTTAGATGGATTATCAAGTTTTGCTATACTATAAATACATAAATATTGCCGATCCTGATATGCTTGTACGCTCGCAAAAAGAGATATGCCTCAATCTTGGGCTGAAAGGTAGAATAATTATTGCCAAAGAAGGCATCAACGGCACAGTCTTCGGAAAAAAAGAAAATACCCAAAAATAAAATTCCAAACTAAATTCAAAAACCAAATTTAATGTTCACCATTTTCAAAACAAACCGGGCAAA
>CAZWJJ010000007.1:0-25135 GCA_964634555.1 uncultured Candidatus Saccharibacteria bacterium
CGGCACTGTTCCCCTTTACCAAGTGTTTGCCGCACGAAAGGAAATCGGAAAAATGCATACGGGAGAACATGAAGAAGATCGGCCAAGTTTGGTTTCGGGATCAATTGAAGTTACTTTTGTTGAGAATATCTCTGAGGCGTTCATCAAATGTATTGTGTCTGGGTTAGGTTTGCCCCTGGATAAAGAACATTTGAGAATCCTGTCTGTTCTAGGTGTAGCCACTATCATGGGACTCGAGCCGGGAACAGAAGATGAATGGATTAGAAAGTTTATCGAGCTGAAGCCGGTTGTTGAATCGGCATCACGATCGACATACGCTTATACCTGTTAATTATTAACCCTCGAATTTCGAGGGTTTTGTTTTTTTGTTGATGATCTGGTTTATTTGTGTTAGTCTTTTAATTGCAATTCTTATATTGATCTGCGAAGGTAAAATAATGAATTGTTGAATTATAGAGCCGGATTTTAAGGGGTGTTTTTGGAAGGTATCGAAGAGAAATAAATAATTGCGGGATCGTCTAATGGTAGGACATCGCCCTCTGGAGGCGAGTATCTTGGTTCGAATCCAGGTCCCGCAGTATCAGTCATCTAATATCGAGAGTTCGGTGGCGTCTAGGTTTGATCTTGAAATATTTTGTAAAAGATGTTAGATTTTTAATTATCATGTATTTAATTACTAAGGGAGGTTGCCATGGACATTTCCAAGTTGCCATTTAGTACATTTCGAGAAGCGGGTGGGCTTGCATTTCTCTCTGGTCAAGTTGGGCTAAGTGATGGCAAGTTAGTAGATGGTGGGGTGAAATCTGAACTTCGACAAGCCGTAAAGAACGCTGAAGATATCTTAAATGGAGTTGGTCTTACGCTCCAACATGTGATAGCCGTTGATGTTTTTCTTGTTTCACTCAAAGAAGATTACATGTCAATGAATGAAGCCTATGCAGGGCTCTTCGTTGCACCATATCCAGTAAGAACTTGCATAGGGGTGAAAGAACTTCCTCTTGGTGCACGGGTTGAGATCAAAATAACGGCAAGTAATAAATAATCAAACATTTGGTCGCGTGTTCTCAGTAGAACACGCGTTTTTATTTTATAAACATGACTTAAAATCAACATATTGATCTTCTTGAAAAGAGAGGATGCACATATCATTAACATACTCTTGGGAATGGAGTAGATTGGCTGCTTAAAATGTGTAATTATGAATATATATGGCAATTGATCGTAAAAAACTTACGGAGATAATTGAGATGGAAAAAGGGATAAATTGGTGGAAGCCTGAACTTTTTGAATCAAAAATAAAATCTTTATTGCCCGCCGAGTTGCGCATAGTTTCCAATCCACCACTATATGAACATAATTATAACTGTTTTGTATATGCCTTCGGTCTTCAGAATGACCCTGAATTTCTGGGTGGCAAGAATCCAATCCAGCAAGAATTCATAAGGTGGTTGATATTAAATAAAATTTTAATTCCTGTAGAAATTGCAAAAGCCGGTAGTCTCGTATTTTATAGGAATGTAAATGATGATATAACTCATGCTGGAATAATGCAGAATGATGATATGGTTATTTCAAAGTGGATGTGGGGGCCAACCGTTATTCATGGGCTACAAGATGTTCCTTCTAGTTTTGGCGACCGGATTTCTTTTTTTAATTCTCCAGAAACAGATATTATTAAGAGGCAGTATTTTATTTATAAAGATACTGGGGTTAAAATTAAGCCCATTGAGTAGCCATTCATAAATAAAGACACATTTCTTAAAATAATATAGAATATTCTTCACGGGCATGTGGCTCGATATTATTAAAAATATAAATAAAGAAAAAAATGAGCAATAGACCAATTCATTTTGAGATTCAGGCGGATGATCCGGGAAGGGCGAAAGATTTTTATGAAAAATCCTTAGGTTGGAAGATAGAAAAAACTCAGATGCCAGGTGTGGGGATGGATTATTGGATAGTTGATACTGGCGAGGGACCGGGGATAAATGGCGGGTTGTATAAGCGTTCTGATAGTTCATCAGGTAAGCTGATCAGTTTTGATTGCACAATAACCGTTGATGATATTGATAAGGTAATCGAGGCGATCAAGGCAAATGGCGGCCAGATCAGGCCATGGGAGGGGCAGGAGAAATGGGAGATGAAGGGGTTAGGTTGGTTTTCTCGCGCAGTGGACAGTGAGGGAAATATTTTTGGATTGCTTCAGCCGACAGAGTGGAAGCCGAAATAGGATAAAAGTATCTGGTTTTTCCTATCCGGATATATTTCAAATAAAGAGTGTGGAGATTTTGAGGCATGATATAATTTCGACATGATGAGATTCAAGAAACATCGCATTCTTGTTGACGATCTTCGGGTATCTTATTGGGAGAAAAATCCAGCCGGCAAGAAGACTATAATTTTTCTGCACGGTTTTCCGGGGAATCATTCTGGTTTGGTTGATCTGGCTAATGGCTTTAGAAATGATTATCGATTAATAATTCCAGATCTACCGGCTTGTAGGCAAACGGCGTCCTTGAGGGGTAAACACAATCTCGGAAATTATGCCAAGTGGCTGGATAGTTTTATGGCGAAGATTTCTGTACCTCGGGCGATAATCATTGCTCATTCTTTTGGCGCACGAATTGCTCTGGTCTTCGCCAAGAATTATTCAAATAGAGTTAAGGAGTTAGTGCTTATTACTCCAGTTGTGACATTGTCTGGCTTGATTGTTCGTATTGCATCTCTTGAATATATGACGGCTAAGCTTTTGCCAGAAAATTTGCGCAAGCCGTGGCTGACAAACAAGTTTTATCAGGGCGCCTTTCACACAATAATTTTTAAGTCAGCCAGTTCTCAGAGAAGAAAAGAATTGATAAGTAAGGATATGACATCATTTGCTGGCGTTGATCCGCGGGCAAGCATAGAGATATATGATGAATTTTCAAAGATAGATCTGTTTAAAATCGGCGCGGAGATTAAGAGTCGATCTCTGGTGATCGCCGGCGATAAAGATGAGATTGCCTTGCCGAGAGATGTTCAGAAATTAGCGGAGGTTATGAATGCCGAATTTAAACTTATTAAAAACTCCGGCCATTTGGTGCCACTAGAGAGTCCGTTGGGGGTTGCTGGTAAAATTATTAAATGGTTGGAGCGTCGTTAGTCCCGATTGTTTTTCATTGACGGTGTGTTTTTTATCTGGTATATTTAGGCGTTCAAAAGATATTTTACTTTACGAATTAATGCAGAAACAATTCAATGAATGCTTTAAAAAATCCAAGTAATGTTATCAAAATTTCCGCCGCGATCGGAGGTTTAATCGTGTTTTATGCCATTTTTGGTGCGTTATTTAATCATTCGGTCGGATCAATAGTGAGGGTATCCAAAATGACCTTAGCTGAAGAGGTTAATTCTACAGGTCGAATAAAACCAGAGCAGAGTATAGATTTGACTTTTGAAAGGGGTGGCAGAGTGGCTCATGTTTTTGCTGATGTCGGAGAGAATGTTTATGCCGGCCAAGAGCTTGTTAGTATGGAGAATGGGGATTATTTGGCGGCGGTTTTACAAGCCGAAGCGGGTTTAAAAACTCAAGAGGCGAATCTAGCCGTTTTAAAGGACGGTGTTCGTCCGGAAGATTTGCAGGCAGAGGAGGTCAGGGTCCGAAATTCCCAGACTGCTTTGGATAATGCTGTTAACGGAATGATCGATAAACTACAGAGTAGTTATACTGTCGCTGACGATGCGATCAGAAATAAGGCTGATGAACTTTTCTCGAATCCGCGAAGCGACATGCCGCAATTTTTGTCCACAATAATTTCTGATAATTTATTAAAGTCGCAGATTGAATCTGAGAGGCTTCGAGTTGAAACATCGCTTGTTAATTGGAAAAATTCTCTGAATATTTTGGACGTCAACAGTGATCTTTCCAACTTCAAGAATGAAGCAGAGTCGAGCTTGAGTATGGTTAAATCTCTGCTCGATAAAATTAGTTTGGTTGTTAATAGCGCCACACCATCGGCGAATATTTCTCAGTCTGGTTTGAGCGCTTGGAAGTTTGATATCTCAACTGCTCGCACGAATGTCGATATGGCAGTCTCAGCTCTGGATGGTGCGGAGGAAAAAATACAGGCGGCAGATTCTGCTTTAAATCTGGAAAATCAAAATTTTACCCTAAAACAGGCCGGCGCAACTGATAATCAGCTGCTTGTCGGCGAGGCTCAGGTCGAACAAGCACAGGCGAGTGTGAAAAATGCACAAGCGCAACTGGCTAAGACGATTATCTATTCTCCAATTACCGGAATTATTACTCGTCAGGATGCTAAACTTGGTCAGGTGGTTTCGCCGAATATACCGATTGTTTCCGTAGATTCGGTTGGTAAGTTTGAATTAGATACAAAAGTTTCTGAGTCCGATGTCGCAAAGGTAAAAATCGGCGATAAGGCAAATGTGACTGTCGACGCTTACGGCAACAATGCTATATTTGAGGCTAGCGTTATAAAGATTGATCCAGCCGAGACTATTGTTAACGGTGTGCCAACTTACAAAATAACTTTGCAGTTTGCAAAGAGCGATGATCGCATCAAATCCGGCATGACCGCCAATATCGATATTGTTACTGAAAACAAAATGAATGTTGTTGCAGTGCCGGTTCGGGCGGTTATAACTCGCGGCGCGAATAAATTTGTTTTGGTGTCTTCAGGCGGTTCGACCGAGGAAAGAAAAGTTGAGCTTGGTGTAAAAGGTTCTAATGATTATTTCGAAGTTTTATCCGGCTTGAAAGAGGGTGAGAGTGTTATAAATTTCGGTTCTATTTAGAATAATTTATGAATGCAGAAAATAAAGATCAGAAGGCAATATTGCAGACAGAAAAAGCAATCCTTAAACAGGAAAAAGTTATTCTGGATGAAATTAAAAAAGAAGAGGGGATGATAAAACGCCTCCAGAAGAATGTTTGGTTTTCGACGATTCTGATGTCCATTTTGATTGTCGGCGGTGCGTTGGGATTTTTATATTGGCGAGTTTCGATGAGTAGGATCTTTACGGATAAGGCGATCATCTCTGCGCCGATGATTAATCTTGCTCCGCAGAATTCCGGTATTTTGCAGGAGGTTTTTGTTAATGAGGGCGATCAGATTGGGGTAAATACGGTAGTGGCGAGAGTTGGGGATGAATTAATAAAATCAAAATCGGCTGGAATTATTTCTACTGTTCAGATTAATACGGGAAAATTATACAACAGAGGTGAGGCGGTTATTGATATGTATGATCCAAACGAGCTTCATGTTGTCGGTAGTATAGAAGAGGATCAGGGTTTAAGCCAGATTTCGATTGGCCAGCGTACGATTTTTACGGTTGATGCTTTTGGTTCGAAGGAGTATGAGGGTGTTGTTGATGAAATAAGTCCAACATCCCGCCAAGGAGATATAGTTTTTAATATTTCTGATAAGCGGCCGACCCAAGAGTTTGATATTAAGGTGCGCTTCGATATTGAGAAATATCCAGAACTCAAAAATGGTATGTCCGCCCGGCTCTGGATCTACCAGTAAAATTTTCCATGTCGGATACGCCAGCCGCAGAAAAGAAAAATAATCTCCAATGGTGGGTTTTGTTAACCGTCATTATTGGAACTTTTTTGGGTCGCCTAGATCAAACGATTGTTAACTTAGCTTTGCCTAAAATCATCGATGATTTTAAGATTACGGTTTCTTCCGCTGGCTGGATTGCTACTGCTTATATTTTGGCTAATGCTGTTTTTGTTCCGATTTGGGGCAAGCTAGGCGACACCCTAGGCCGGAAAAAAGTTTACATAATGGGTTTTATCGGTTTTATTATTGGATCAGTGCTGGCTGGTCTGGCGTGGAACTTGCCTTCGATGATTATTTTTAGAATGATTCAGGCTATTGCTGGATCCGCAGATTATCCTACTGCGATGGCAATCTTGGCTGTCACTTTTAAGGGTGAAAAAGATCGGGCGCAGGCCCTTGGGCTTTGGTCGGCATCATTTGCCGCCGCTTCTGTCTTCGGGCCTCTTATTGGCGGACCACTGATCGATTCTTTTGGCTGGCGGTCGGTATTTTTGGTAAATTTGCCGGTTGGTGTTGTCGGATTTTTGATGGCGCTGAAATTTATCGATGAATCTACTTCTGAGAAAAAATCAGCGAAGTTTGATTGGTGGGGTGCAATCACCTTAGGCGGAGCGCTTTCATCTTTGGTGTTGGTTCTTGATAAGGGGCTTGATTGGGGATGGCTCTCGACTGAGAGTGTGTTGTGTTATTTAGCGATGATTATTTTTAGCTTAATCTTTTATCTTATTGAGCGCGGCCATTCCGATCCGATCGTTGATTTTAAATTTTTCAAAATTCCGGCTTTTGTGAACGCTCTGGTTAATAATTTTATAGTTTTTATGGGAATGATGGGTGGAGTTTTTTTGATTCCGATTTTTGCTCAGACTTTTTTGGGGTTTGATGCGACCCAAACTGGATTGCTTTTTATCCCGATGGCCTGCGCGATTATGATAGCTGCGCCGATTGGCGGAAGATTTACTGGAAAAGTTCAGCCAAGATATATAATCGCCGGTAGTACTTTGGTTGCCGCGATCGGGCTTTATTTTTTCTCGTATCTTGATCCGCGATCGACTGCCATAAATATTGTTGCGCCACTGGCCTTGATGGCCTTCGGGATTGGATTTGGTATGGCGCAGAGAACGAATATTATCGCGACAGTCGTGCCAGTGCATGAGATTGGTATTGCCTCTTCGATTTTAGCCTTGGCTAGAAATATTGCCGGTGCTTTCGGGATCGCGATCTTTGGCACGATCTTAACTAACATCACTGAGAGCAATGTTTTAAAGATTGCTCAAAACAGCATCGTAAAGAGCAGTAATCCGCTTGACTATAAGCGCGCGATCGGGTTAATAATTTTAAAAGCCCAGATTTCTGCTTACGCCAGCGTATTTATAATTGCTTCAACCCTCCTGGCTTTTGGGGCTGTGACTGCGCTTTGGATTAAGGTAACGAAAAAGGAGATGGCAAATGCTGGCGAGGTTATGGTTGAATAGTGTGAGCAATTAATATTGAATGAGATATAATGTTATTGTATATCGAACTTATTAGAGTATTTGTAATTTTATTTTTATGGTTTATCTAATTAGTATTGCGACATTATTTTCGACGCTTTTAGGGGGACTTTTTGCTCTCAGATTTAAGGATAAATTACATTTAGTATTGGGATTTAGCGCCGGTGCGGTGATAGGTGTAGCTTTTTTTGATCTACTGCCTGAGGCTATAAGTTTGGGAGGTGGTTTTTATGGAGTCGATACGGTTGTTTCTACTGTGGCGCTTGGCTTTACAGGTTATATGATACTGGATCGGCTTTTTTTCTTTCACTCGCATGAAGAGGAGGAACAGCACGGTTCACTTAGGGTCAGAGGTGTATTGGGGGCCGGAAGTTTGTCATTTCATAGTTTTTTGGACGGCGTGGCGATCGGGCTGGCTTTTCAGGCCTCGGCTTCTATTGGGGCGATCGTTTCGACAGCTGTTTTGGTTCACGATTTTTCCGATGGTATCAACACTGTAAATTTAATTTTGAAAAATAAAGGCAACAGCGCACAGGCAGTTAGATGGCTGGTGCTTGATGCTTTGGCGCCTGTCATCGGTGTTTTATCGACATTATTATTTACAATTCCGGAATCGTCTCTCGGTCTCGTGTTATCTGTTTTTGCCGGATTTTTCTTGTATATTGGTGCTTCTGATCTTTTGCCGGAAAGTCATCATGGTCATCCGACAGTCTGGACATCGCTCTCTACTGTCCTTGGAGTCGTGGTGTTATATGTGGTGATTCAGATGGCGAGCCTCTGATCTAAATTCTTTCAGCGTAAACCGAAATTGATCTGCGTTTGGCGGCATGGCCGTTCTCTCTGTGGCGATGGGAGCGAAGCATTTTATGTATGTCAAAATTTTCTTTTAACATCTCTTTGATCTCCTCTTCTGTAAAAACATGCTCGGCGACACCGATTTTTGGATGAATATAGGAACCTTTTTCTTCAGCCGGATTTTCTCTAAGTAATCTTTCGGCGTGAATATCTTCGTCTCGAAGAAAGGTTTTGAAGTAAAACCAACCGCCCGGTTTAAGTAGGCGTGAGATTTCCGCTATCAACTCTTTGCGTTCTGGAGCAGTGAGAAAATGCAAAGTCATCATATCAAGAATGAGATCTTGTGATTGATCAGGCAGATTGATATGGCCGGCAATGGAGCGCGCTTCGTATTTGAGATTCAGTCCCACACTCATCTTTTTTGCCTGCTCTACAGCCTCGCCTGAAATATCGTAGCCGATACCTTTGATGCTGTAATTTTTTGCCAGATAGATCAAATTTCTGCCGTTGCCACAGCCTAGATCTAGCACCGATGGATTAGCCTTGAATGAATCAGAGTCACCGTTTCTGATCAGCCAGCGTGCGAATTTCTCCAGGTCTTCGCTGGGATTATTTGATAGAGCCAGATGGCCGGCTTTTTTATATTCTTTATTCCAGAACTTCGTCATTTTTATTTTATTTTAAAGTCTTGCATATTACAGCACGTTATCTCTTGAATTACAATATGATTAAGGTATACTCACAATATCCTATGATTAAACCCCAAACTTTTATTTACAGCAAGAATGCTCTTCGTGAGGCGATCTTTAACAACCCAAATGCAGTTGAAAAGATTTTTTTGATGCCGCAGTTTGCAGATGGCGAATTAATGAATGAGATTAAGAAAAATAATGTTCCATATCTAACCTTGCCGGCCGGTAAAGTGCCAAATGGCGTAGATCTGGCCTCGATCCGAGGTGGAATTTTTGGCCTGCTTTCTTCGGAAGGTTTAGTGAAAAGTTATAAGGCATTCTCTGAAAATTTAGTTGCTGGGGATCATACAGCGCTTATTTTGCTCGATGAGATTCAGGATCCCCATAATGTTGGTGCAATCATTCGTTCGGCTGCCGCCTTCGGCATTTCCGGAATTTTAATTCCGGAACATAATCAAGCGAGAGTGACTGATACGGTTATAAAAGTTTCGGCCGGTATGGCCTTTAGGGTGCCTCTAGTGGCAATAGGAAATGTGAATACGACAGTTCGTGATCTGAAAGAGAAGGGATTCTGGATTTATGGCCTGGATGAGACAGCGACTCATAGCACGGCTTCGGAAAAATTCGATGCGCCTGCGGTTTTTGTGATGGGTAATGAGGCGAATGGCATTCGCCAAAAGACTCGTGAACTTTGTGATGTACTATTGGCTATTCCTATGAATAAACGCTGTGAATCGCTTAATGTTGCCGCTTCGACAGCAGTTGTGCTTTATTCATGGGGTCTGCAACATCCCGAAGCGCTTGAATAGAATTGAACTTATTACTGGCCTAATGTATTCTGAGTCTTTGTATGACTCAAAAAGAGGCACTAGATATTTTGAAGTTGGGGTATAATGTTTTTTTGACTGGTTCGGCTGGCAGTGGTAAGACTTATCTATTGAATCAGTTCATTGATTATCTTAAAAAGCATGATGTGCCTGTAGCCATAACTGCTTCGACTGGAATCGCTGCCACTCATTTGAACGGCATGACGATCCATTCATGGTCGGGTTTGGGAATCAAAAATGATCTTACAGAATCAGAATTGGAAGATCTGGAGAGCCGTAAATATTTGTGGGACAGGTTTCAAGAGACAAAGGTTTTGATAATCGATGAAGTCTCTATGCTCCATCATTTTCGTCTTGATCTTGTAGATCGTGTCGCACGCGCAATGAGGCGCAATAGTTTACCTTTTGGTGGATTGCAGGTAATTCTCTGTGGAGATTTTTTTCAGTTGCCGCCGATTTCTCGAACTGGTGAGCCTGAGGCGCATTTTATTTACAGATCGCGATCCTGGCAGGAGATGAATTTAAGGATTTGTTATTTACATGAACAGTATCGTCAGACGGACGATGAACTACTTAGGGTTTTGAATGATATTCGAACCAATAATGTTTCGGATAAGACCTTGAGCTATCTGCGCGGGCGTTATAGAAAAAATCCGGCGCCATCATCGTCAGAATCGACCAAACTTTACACTCACAATATTGATGTCGATGGAATAAATGATAAGGAGCTATCACAGATTAATGAAGATGAGCATGAATATGAGATGACGAGCCGAGGAAATCCCAATCTTGTTGCATTGCTGAAAAAAAGTTGTCTGGCGCCAGAAGTTTTGCGGCTGAAAAAAGGTTCACTTGTGATGTTTGTAAAAAATAATTATGATGCCGGCTATGTTAATGGCACCTTGGGAAAAGTTGTTGATTTTGATTTGGTTGGGCCTATTGTCGAAACAGTCAAAGGTAAGAGGATTCCAGCCGGTCCTATGCCTTGGTCAATTGAAGAGGATGGCAAATTAAAAGCCGAGATATCACAGGTGCCGATTCGTTTGGCATGGGCAATTACAGTTCATAAAAGCCAGGGGATGAGCCTTGATGCTGTTGAAGTTGATCTTAGCAAATCTTTTGAAAAGGGAATGGGATACGTGGCGCTTTCGCGGGCGCGAACTCTTAATGGCCTCACGCTTTTAGGCCTTAATCAAACAGCTTTGCAGGTTGATGGTCGGGTTCTGCAGTTTGATAAACAGTTGGCGATCGAATCTGAAAGATCAGCCGATGAGATCTTTAAAATGGATAAGGTTGAAAAACAGGATCGGCAGGAAAAATATCTGCAATCTATATCGCCGAAGGGTATTAAAAAAGAAAAGAAGAAAAAGGTTTCGACGCTTGATCAGACTCTAGTTTTGATAGAAGAAGGTTTGACGCTCAAAAAGATCGCTGAAAAAAGAAAAATGACTGAGGATACGATTATTGGTCATTTGGAAGATTTGGCAGAATTGGGGAAGATTGATCCGGAAAAAGACCTGATCTACTTAAGGCCGCCGGCCGACCGTTTTAAGAAAATTAAGCAAGCTTTTCAGGAGGTGTATAAAAAAACTGGTCAGATGACCTTGTCACCGACGCGCGATTTGCTCGGTAGAGGTTTTCAATTTAGTGAAATTCGTCTAGCAAGACTATTTATGCGTAACAAAGACTGATATAATTATCTATCATGACAGAATCATTTGGACAATTTGTAGATGATGAGGAGGCGCCATTTAAGAAGGTAACTCGTCTTGGGGGTGGCAATTTTCATCTTAGGGAGATTAGTTCTCCGATGGCAAGTTTTGTCGGTAGAGAGATGAGTGTTAAGGAGGCCGCCAGGGCTTTAGGGGTTAATGCCGAGGATCCGGTTTTTGTTGCTAAGCGTGCAAAGCAGGTACTGGGAGATTTGAAGGAGAAATATAATATTCCGGTGGCCGTACAAGTTGTTTTATCTGAAAAAACTGACTCCATAAATAAAAATGAGCGTAAGCCAGTCATCCATTTGTTGGCTGACAAAATTAAGGGTCATGTATTGTGGCCAGCCGATAAGCCTGTTGGGGGGTATAGAAAATGGATAGATAATATGCCCGACGTGGAAAGAAAAAAAATGATCACTGAGCTGGATGATCTGATCGCGTCATTGGCTAATTATGTTTCAGTTCATGGTCGAAGGAATGATTTTATGGCTGATATTGGCTCAACACGACAATATATGTGGGGAAGGAAAGAAAAAAAAGACGGTCAAGTTGAGGCCGAGCCTCACATCTATCTGATCGATGTAGAGCTTCTAACTAGCGGTCCATTTGGTGACAGAATTAATGATTATATATCTGTATTTATTGGTAATTTAAAGGCATCTATGACCCTGAATGAAAATGCCATGGATGCAATATTTCCAAAGGCTAGAGAGGCAATACAAAAATTGGAGAGCATGGGCAGAGCTTAATTAGGGTGATAACTTTTCTTGCTTACTATGTAGAGGGGAGTATAATTTAAGCGATGGAACCAATAACCACAGAGAGACCCTGGGGTAATTTTCGACAATTTACTCTGAATGAGGCAACAACCGTGAAGATTATCACTGTCAGAGCTGGTGAAGAGTTTAGTTTGCAATTTCATAATGATCGCGATGAATTTTGGAGGATTCTCACGGGTGAGGCGCAAGTTGTGATTGGTGATAAAACTTTTTCCGCTCAAGCAGGAGATGAGTTTAATATTCCGAGAAAGACTAATCATCGCATGCGCGCTGTTGGTCAAGATGCGCAATTTTTGGAGATCGCACACGGTGATTTTAAAGAGAATGATATCACTCGTCTTGAAGATAAATATGGACGGGTTTAGTTTTGAATAGATGGTCATTCATAGAATAGTCAAGAGGATAAAAAATTTAAAGGATTCAACCTTCGAAGCCGTTAAGCGAAAGGTGTTAAATAAGAGGAAGCCATCGGCAAAAAAACTCGTTAGCGATATTATTCATAAGCGCCAGACCGCTAAGTCTATACTTAAACGTGCGGAAGTTAATCCTATAATTTCTCCCCGAGCTAAATTTTCCTGGGAATCTAAGGCGACATTTAATCCGGCAGCTATTTATGCCGGAAAAAAAGTTCACCTTGTTTATCGTGCCATCGGTAATGATGATGTTTCTGTTTTAGGTTATGCATCGAGCTCTAATGCGATTGATTTTGATGAGCGTCTAAACTATCCGATATTTTATAAGGGCCAGCAGAAGTTAAATAAAACAGTTATTAAGATTCCATATAGTTCTGGTGGAGGGTGGAATGGTGGTACAGAAGATCCTCGTCTGACTTTGATAGATAAAACAGTTTATCTTTTTTACACAGCATTTGATGGTTGGGGATCGCTTAGAATGGCCATGTCGACGATCAGCTTGGATGATTTTTTGCATAAGAATTTTAATTGGACTCAGCCTGTATATATATCCAAATCGGGGGAGATACATAAGAACTGGGTTTTATTTCCCGAAAAGATAAATGGTAAATTTGCAATTTTGCATAGTGTAAATCCAAGTATAATGATCGAGTATGTAGATGATTTGCAGGAGCTCGGACGTGATAAGTATGTTAAGAGTTTTTATGGCAGCAGCAGTTCTCGACCTAATAAGGAGATTAATCAATGGGATAACTGGGTTAGGGGAGCTGGTCCGCCTCCGATCAAGACTAAATATGGATGGTTACTCTTATATCATGCAATGGATAAGCGTGATCCAAATAGATATAAATTGGGTGCAATGATTCTGGATCTAAAAGATCCGACCAAGATTTTATACCGATCTAACCAGCCGATTTTAGAGCCGGATGAAGATTATGAAAATGAGGGCTTTAAGTCGGGTGTTGTGTATTCTTGCGGTGCCGTTGTGGCCAATGGGGAACTCTATGTTTATTATGGCGGCGCAGACACGGTTGTGGCGGTAGCGGAAGCGAACTTGGAGCAGTTTTTACAACAGCTGATGAAAAACAGCGAAGCGAAGCTTCTTAAAACAGATCGTGATAAGATGAAAGTAATAATAAAATGATAATTAAGGTTACACGATCAGAGGAGAATCCTATATTGGTGCCGAGAAGTGATGTGCCGTTTGAGGCGGAAGCGGCTTTTAATGCATGCCCGGTTCAAGACAAGAGTAATATTCATCTTGTTTATCGCGCAGTATCTGCCACAAAAATGATCGCAGGTTATGATATGAATGTTTCTACCATCGGTTATGCAGAAAGTCATGATGGTATTCACTTTAGAAATAGAAGAGAGTTTATTTTTCCAGAATTCGATTGGGAGAGATTTGGCTGTGAAGATCCACGAGTTACTAAGTTGGGCGGTAAATTTTATATTTTCTATACGGCTCTTTCTGAATATCCCTTCAGAGAAAGTGGAATTAAGGTTGCTGTGGCAATCACTAAAGATTTTAAAAATATTATCGCCAAATACCCGGTAACGCCGTTTAATGCCAAGGCCATGACATTGTTTCCGTCAAAGATTGACGGCAAATACGCAGCCATTTTGACAGTTAATACTGATAATCCGCCGTCGAGGATTGGAATTGCTATTTTTGATCGTGAAGATCAGATCTGGTCGCAGGAATATTGGGAGAACTGGTATCTTTCGCTTGATAATCATTCGATACATCTTGAGCGTTCGCCTAGTGATCATTTGGAAATCGGAGCGCCACCTATTAAGACTAAATACGGTTGGCTTTTGATCTACTCTCATATTCAGAGATATTTTTCACCGCCGGCAATTTTTGGCATTGAGGCAGTTTTGTTGGATTTGAAAGATCCGCGTAAAATCATTGCTAAGACTAATAAGCCGCTAATTATCCCCGAGGAGGAGTATGAAAGGTATGGTCATGTGGCAAACATAGTTTTTCCGACTGGTGCGCTGGTTAAGGGCGGAAAATTATCAATCTATTACGGCGCAGCCGATACGGTGGCGGCGGTTGCAACATTAAGGCTCGCTGATTTGGTGAAAGATCTGCTCTCCAGAAGTTTTGAGGTGATTCGTCTTGAAAGATATGCAGGCAATCCTATTTTACGACCGATTATAGATCATGATTGGGAAGTAAAATCTGTTTTTAATCCGGCAGCTATTTATGCGGATAAAAAGGTGCATCTAATATATCGAGCAATTTCATCCGATAATACTTCTGTGATGGGATATGCTTCAAGTTCTGATGGTTTTAAGATTGATGAGCGATTAGATCAGCCGGTATATGTTCCGCGCGAGTCTTTTGAAAAAAAGTTGGATCCCATGGGTAATTCCGGTTGTGAAGATCCGCGACTGACGCGCATAGATGAGACTTTATATATGTGTTATACGGCATATGACGGCAAAAATTCTCCGCGAGTCGCTTTGACGTCCATTCCGATAAGTTATTTTTTGGCTAAGCGATTTAATTGGGCTAAGCCGATTCTGATTTCTCCGCCTGATATTGACGATAAAGATGCGGCAATATTTCCCAAAAAAATAAACGGCAAATATGCGATATTGCATAGGATGGGCGTAAGCATATGGTTGGATTTTGTCGATGATCTTAATTTCGGCGGCGACAAGTGGCTGGGCGGGAAGATTTTGATGAGTCCGAGGGCGGATTCTGATAGCCGCAAGATTGGTATCGCCGGTCCGCCAATCGAAACTAAGGATGGCTGGCTTCTGATTTATCACGGTATTTCTCGTGAGAAGGATAATCACTATCATTTAAGGGCCGCCATCCTCGATCTCAATGATCCGACTCATGTCATTGTAAGAACAAAAAATTCGATCTTCGAGCCGGAAACTATGTATGAAAAATTCGGCGATGTCCCAAATGTTGTTTTCTCTAATGGGATTGTGGTTATCGGTGATCAACTATTTATTATTACGGTGGCGCTGATAAGGTTGTCGGCGTAGCGACGATCAAATTGTCCGAGCTGTTGGAAAAGATGAAGGCTGAAGCCGCTGCGCAGTTCAGGGGAAGTAAATAATAAAAACACCCATTGTGAGGTGTTTTTATTATATGTAAAATTAGCTATTGATTGGTTTGACCGGCAGAAGTGGTAGGCGACGTGTAGTTTCTCATCGTGGCTGGTCTTATCTGAATTGTTTCGGCGGTGACACTGCCATCGCTATTTGCTGAACCGTTGACGGCCACATTTTCTCCAATCGTCAGATCGGCTAAAGTGCCAGAAACCATTTTTGATATTTGAGTTGTTGGACTTAAGAGGGCGATCTTGGTGCTTCCTCCCTGCGTTTGGATCGTTATACTGGTAGCATCTTTGGAAATTATAGAACCTCCGGTGAAGCCTCCGCCTGCTTGGCCTCTTCCACCGTTAAAACCGCCACGCGCTTGTCTGGCCGCTTGGGCTTGAGCCGCGGCTTGGCTTAAGCCATATTGCATCCCGCCGTAAAAGGTAATTCCCACAATAACTACTGCTCCTAAAATAAGACTCATTGATTTATTTTTCATAAATTTAACTTAACTTAATTATTTAATAATTATTCATACCTCAAGGCCTCGATAGGATTAAGTGATGCAGCTCGTCGTGCGGGGTAGTAACCGAAAGCGATACCTATCACCGCTGAGACTCCGAAAGCTAGTAGGATCGATTGCCAAGATAGTACTGTGTTTACAATTTTGGTGTAGCTTATAAAAATAGAAATTCCCGAGCCGAGTACTATTCCTATGAGTCCGCCGATGAGCGTTAATGCGACCGCTTCAGCTAAAAATTGGCGAGTGATATCGCGTTTTTTGGCGCCAATAGCCTTTCTTAATCCGATCTCACGGGTTCTTTCGGTAACTGTTGTTAGCATCATATTCATAATTCCTATGCCACCAACAAGAAGAGATATGCCGGCGATTGCGCCCAAAAGATACGTTAAGGTTGCTGTAATAGTTGAAGCGCTGGCAAGGATAGATGCCTGATTAAGGACATTAAAATCAGCCTGTGTTGGGTCGCCGATATTATGTCGAGCTAGGAGGAGGGTTGTGATGTCGTTTTGAACTTGAGTCATCGCATCAGTCGAGGCCGCTTCGATATCTATAGCCGTTAGATATTGATTGCCGGAGAGAAAACGTTGAGCCGTGATGGCGGGAACATAGATCATGTCATCTTGATTGCCTGGGCCGCTTGTACCCTTGGCAAGAGTTACGCCAATGATGGTGAATTGCTGATTATTGATCTTGATTGTTTGACCAATAACATCGCTTGCTTGTGTTTCTACACCGAAAAGATCGGTAACAACAGTCGGTCCAAGGACTGCGACTTTATTTAATGAAATGTTGTCTTGATCAGAAATGAAACTACCCTGGTCTATGCTGATATTTCTGATTTGAGCGTAAGCTGAGGTGACGCCGTCGACTGTGGTATTGGTATTATTGCCAGTCCCAACAACTTGATATCGGCCGGAAACTTCTGAAGCTACCGATGATATATTTGAAACTTGTGAGAGTATTGCGTCGGCATCAGTTTGAGTTAGAGTTTTGGCGCCGCCGCGGCCGCCGGAAACACCAAATCCTCCCGGAGATCTTTGCGCGCCAGGGAATATTTCTATAAGATTTGAGCCTAGGGATTGAATGCTGGATGAGATTGAAGCTGATGCCCCTTGGCCAACTGACACGAGTGTTATAACAGAACCGATACCAATTATAATGCCTAGCATCGTTAATCCGGATCGGATTTTATTTGCTGAGAGCGCGGTATATGTTTCGTGAAGCGTGTTTTGAATCTTCATATTTAATGTTTATTCGCTCGTCTGCGATTATGTTTTTTATCATCTGAAATAATTAGGCCGTCGCGTAGGACGATTATACGCTCAGCATGTTCGGCAATATCCGCTTCGTGAGTAATTAAAATAATAGTGCGTCCGTATTCTTCATTAAGTTTCTGGAATGTGTCTAGTACAATCTCTCCAGTTTTGGTGTCGAGATTTCCGGTCGGTTCGTCAGCTAGTATTAGAGTTGGATCATTTACAAGCGCTCTGGCGATCGCTACGCGCTGGATCTGCCCGCCGGAAAGTTCATTGCTTTTGTGCATAAAATGAGTATCTGTTAATCCGGCGGCGATGAGAGATTTTATTGCCCGCATCTCACTTTCTTTTTCATTTATATCAGCATAGACTAGCGGCAACATCACATTTCGTAATACTGTTGTGCGAGGGAGAAGATTGAAGGCTTGAAAAACAAAACCGATTTTATCTCTGCGGATGTCGGCGAGCGCGTCGTCATCCAATTTAGAAACATTTTTGCCGTCGAGATGGTATGTGCCGGAGGTTGGCGTATCAAGACAGCCTAAAATATGCATCAGTGTTGATTTGCCTGATCCAGACGGGCCCATTATAGCTACGAACTCGCCATCTTTTATGGAGAAAGAAACTCCTTTTAGAGCTTGGAAAGCTGTCTCTCCGGAGCCATAGGTTTTGGTTATATTTTTTATTTCGATCATAGTCCGCGCAAAATATTTCCGCCGCCAAAGCCTCCACGCACGGCCCCACCTGTGCCTGTCGCAGGTGATGCAGAAGATGAACCTGATATGTTTGTTCTGATCACAATTTGATCTCCAAGGTTTAGTCCTGAGAGTATTTGAGTTTTTGTGGCATCATTTATGCCGACGGTTACGGGTATGCTTTCGGGTGTAAGGGTAGTTGTAATGCTCTGATTTGAATTTTTGGATGAGGAGGTGATCAGATTATTTTGTCCGGTGATTGAGGGATTGAAAACCATTACAAAGCTTTGTCCTCCTTGATTTTTGATGGCACTGGAAGGCACGACTAGGGTATTGACTGCAGTTTGGGTTATGATTTTTGCATTAACGCTCATGCCCGGCTTGACTTGATTATTTTGTGTGTCTAGGGCGATCTTTACATCGTAGCTAACTACGCCTTGAGTGACAGTACCGAGAGGATTTTTTTGCGAGACTGTGCCAGTGAGCGTGAGATTCGGAATAGCATTGAATGTTAGAGTTGCCTTGTTGCTTAATGATATTTTAGCGGCGTCAATTTCATTGACCGACATGTCTACATATTGATGATTGGTTACAAGTGTTGCTATAGTTCCGCCACTGACTTGATCGAATTTGTTGACAGAAACCGTGCCGATTGTGCCATCAAAGGGCGCGTAAATATAATAGTTAGCTAGTGTATTTTTAGCATTGGCTAGTGAATTTTCGGAGTTTGTGATATTAAGCTCTGCGGTTTGTAGGTCGAGTGGATCAGCGCCAGCCTGTAATTGGGTTAAGGCTTGTTGTTTTTCAGTAATGGTTTCTTTGTCAGACTGGAGGGAGGTTTGATCGCTATGCAAAGTAGTTAGGCGAGATGCTATTGTTGTGGTATATCCGCTAAGTGTTGTGAGTTGGGTGTCGGCTATGGTGGTCGGAGTTTGGGCGTGGGCTTTTAAAATATTTTCATAAAATTGCACAAGTGCTGTGGATTTTTTTACTGCATCAGAGATTATCTGGGTAATGTCGTAGCTTTCGGCTAGAATTTTTGATAATTGTAATTGATCTGTGAGATCGGTTGATTTAAAATCGGCGAGGCCGTTATTCAGAGCTGTTTGGGCGCTGAGATAAGAATTGTAGGCATCATCTCGAAATGATTGGCCGCGAGGATCGTATTGGTTGATGGCTGTCATGTAATAATCTATATTCCATTGGGATCTATTTATATCAGTACCAGTTACGACGCCTTGTAGGCCGGTGACTAGGTCCGGCAAAGTTAGAAAGGTTGCGGTTACATCATTTTGGGAGTTTGTGTAGTCCGTCGTTACGCTTCTTTGTGCGTTTGCCAGAGCGTTCTGTGCTTGAGTTAAAGATAGTTCCGTGGCCGGTTTTTGTAGTTTTTTGAGTGCAAGCTGGGCTGAGGTTAGGCTATTTTGAGCATTGTGAACGGACTGTTCGGCATTTGTAGGATCAATCTCCGCGATCAGTGTACCTGCTGAAACTTGCTGTCCCGGAGTAACACCGACATATATAATTCGCCCCGATGCCTGTGCCGTGATATTTAAAAGTTGAGAGGCAGCTAACTGTCCGGATTCGGAAACAGAGGCAACGACTGTGTCGTTAGTTACATTGCCTAATATATAAGTTGTTTGTCCGGAAGTTGATGTTTTGATGGAGTAGATCCACCAGAGAAATAGTAGGAGGAAAATTCCGGCAATTGAACTTATTATTTTGTGTGTAGAAATAAACGATCTTAACCTGCTAAATTTTGAACTCATCTTAAAAAATTAAATTGTAATTGCAAGTTAAGGCAGAACCCTTATAAATTTGGCTTGAATTTCTGATTTGTCGTTTGGTTCGCCAATCACCATAATGTTTTGATCTACTTTCAGGTCGTTTGATTTGAGGTCATTTCTCAATTGTTTGATTGTGGTGCTTGCCTCTATTGAAACTATTTTTTCAACACCATCTCTGCCTTCTAAAATAAGAGTTGGAAATTGGATTTTTATGATTCTTCCGACGGCGCCGTTTGTTTCCGAAAAATCGTTCATCATTCTGCCCATGTATGAATTTCGTCGGCTATCAAATCGTCCGAATGTACTTTTATAATAACGTTCGCCGAATTGATATGAGAAAGCGGCTTTTTTGTAACCTACAAATTCTCCGATTTGGAAAATTAAAAGGGCTACAATTAAAATTACTGTGCCAACGATAATCTTTTTTAGGGTGTCTGATTTCATATCTTTATTCAGTTAAATTGATAAAAGTTTCGGTCTTGTATTTTGAAATGTGATTCTAATTGAGGAAAGAAGGATTACAACTGTAACGAGAGAAATAGTTATACCGATAAGAGGAATGGATTCTGCTAACGATAGAATAAAATCCCGCCAGTTAGAGATAATTGTTCCACTGTCGGAAATCACCAGAGATAAGTATTGATTAAAATTTGAAAGGTAAAATTCCTGGATAGTGTATTGGATCGCAAGTAGCATACCAAGAATAGACATAATTGCAGTTGTTGCAGATAAAAATAGCCGGTTGTGGACTGATCGCTTTTGTCGAATCGCGATATTTTTTAAGATTTTATTTTGCAGATCGTGCGGTAATTCAACACTTTTTAGGCTGGAAAATAGTTTTTTATAATTATCGTGCATATTATTTTATACGTCTTAGGGGTTTATTTTGGTGCATTAGTGATTAGTTCTCTTAATTTCAAAATGGCTCGGCGGTGCTGGCTTTTTACGGTATCCAGAGGTTTTTTTAGTATCTTGCTGATCTGATCGAAGGTCAGATCATCTTCGTATTTGAGCAGAAGAACTTCTTTATGCATCGGAGGGAGTTGGTCTAGTAGCTTATCAAGATTCTTCTTTTTCTCTGTAATGAAAACAAGCTCATCCGGGAGTGGTTCCGGATCGACTAGACTTTCTTCAAGGGTGTCTTCATTTTTATCATTGAATATGTCGGAAAATGTTACAGATTTTTTTCTTCGCAAATAATCAATGGCAGTATTTCTAGCAATGGTAAAAATCCAGGTTTTAAAATTTTCCTCGGCGCGGTATTTCTTAAGATTTTTCCAGACTTTGAAAAAAGTATCTTGGACAATATCTTGAGAATCTTCTTTATTGCGAGTCATTCGGAATATAAAACTATAGAGCGGTCTTAGATGGCGATTAAGCAGATTAGAAAAGGCTTCATTTTCATTTTTAAGCAAATAATCTTCGACATTTTTTTGATCATCGTTTTTCATGATGTTGATAATAATTTATCACAATTGCAATCTATACCACGAATTTGAATAAAAGAAAACCCCCTTAGTGGGGGCTGTGAATGTTAGATATTATAAGTTTCGTTCAAAATGGCGGAATAGTTCAGTACTAAAAATAAAATAGTAGGGGAAGAAAGCAATAAATAGTGTGCCTTTGTAGAGTTTGAAAGCAAGGATGTCTTGAGGATCGAAGTCCAGGATATACATGAGTATACTTGTGAGTAATGCGCCTAATAGGCACAGATTACATTTGAATAGCCTTACTCGATTTTTGTGTGAGACCACTCTATTCTCCACTTCTTAGAAATTTTTGGGAAAAGTTGTACCAAAAAATTTGAAAAGAAGTTCCCACTATCACAGTTAAGATCGTTAGTCCGATCAAGGGCGTAAATTTATCATAGTTACAGTAGTCGAGAATTTTTAGGCACAGCAGTGTCCAAAGAGTAAAAATCAAGAATGACAGTATGATCAGGATAATGAGCCGTAAGTTGAATTTCATATCATCTCAGCAAATCACCACGTAAGATTTCTTGTGGCCGGTTTTTGTCATGTGGATATCGCGGGCGAACTGTATCTTCTTGGATAGTTCAAGCGCCTCGACTGTTCTTACGCCTCCTTCGGAGGTGCCTTCTACTTCGCTACATTCTTCTTTGGTTGCATCTCGAAGAAGTACTCCGCCGCAAACTTGAACGGCGACACGTTTGATCTGACATTCTTCGCTAGTGAAGACGGCGACATTTTTCCCGTAGGTTGCTGACAAACTGCCTAGCCCCTTGCTGATACCTCGAAGATAAACTCTTTTCCCATCAAGAAAAAATTCATTATCCGGAAGGATAGAGATTGGATTCAAGAATTCGATCAGGGTATCGATGGCATCACGCTGAAGCTGTAATGTTCGCGACATATTGCCTCCACCTCCATTTTGTTTCAATGAACTGAGCTGTGGAAATAATAGCTAATTATCTTAAAAAGTCAATAGCTACTGCTGATTTAAAAAGGCCGAGAGTTGTTTTTTCTTGGTTACTTTTTCCCATGGCAGATCGATATCTGTGCGTCCAAAATGTCCGTATGAGGCAGTCTTAGAGTAGATTGGGCGCAGAAGATCAAGTTCTTTTATAATGCTAGCTGGCCGAAAATCAAAATTTTCGATTATAATTTCGGCAATCTTTTCATCAGGTAGTTTGCCGGTGCCGAAAGTGTTTACATTGAAGGCTAATGGTTTGGCCATACCGATGGCGTAGGCGACTTTTACTTCGGCTCTATCAGCCAGACCGGAGGCAACGATATTTTTAGCAGCCCAGCGCATGGCATAGGCGGCTGATCGATCAACCTTGCTCGGATCTTTGCCGGAAAATGCTCCGCCTCCATGTTTGGCTAAGCCGCCATAGGTGTCGACGATTATCTTTCTGCCTGTTAATCCCGAATCTCCGGCTGGTCCGCCAATTACAAATCTACCTGTAGGATTTATAAAAATTTCCGTGTCCTTATCTATTAGATTTTTTGGGATAATTGGTTTGATGACTTTGTTTATGATTGCTTCTCGTAATGTCTCTTGAGAGACACCATCAGAATGTTGGGAAGAGATGAGAATATTTTTGATCCTGGAGGGCACACCATCGTGATATTCGATTGTAACTTGAGTTTTGCCATCTGGTCCGAGAAATTTTAGAGTCTTATCTTTTCTAACTTCGGCGAGTTTGTGTGATAGGCTGTGGGCGAGATAGATTGGCAGAGGCATGAATGATTTTGTTTCGTTTGTGGCGTAACCATACATCATACCCTGATCGCCGGCACCTTGATCAAGCGGATCATTTTTTGAAACACCCATTGCGATGTCTGGCGATTGGCGGTTTAAAAATTTGTAGATTTTGACAGTTTTGTAATCGAGTCCTTTCTTTTTGTCGTCGTAGCCGATATTTTTTATAGTGTTGCGGGCAATTTTTTCAACATCAATAGTCTCATTAAAAGTTATTTTTCCTGCAATCACAAGTTTGTCGCCAGCGATAAGGCATTCACAGGCCACTCTTGATAGCGGATCTTTGGCAAGGTATGCATCTAGAATCGCGTCGCTAATCTGATCGCAGATTTTGTCCGGGTGTCCTTCTGTTACGGATTCGGAAGCGAGGAAATCGATTTTCATGATGTTGTATTTAATTTGCTAAACTATGTTATAATCCCAGTATATTAGCTTATAAATTGTTAAATATCAAAATTATGGCAAAGGTTACGATATATAGCACTCCATGGTGCACTTACTGTAAAATGGCGAGAGATTATTTCAAAGAAAAGAAGGTTGAATTTACGGATTTTGATGTTTCAGCTGATGAAAAAGCTAGAAATGAAATGTTAAGTAAATCTAAGCAAAGCGGCGTGCCAGTTATTGATATCGATGGCACTCTGGTTATCGGTTTCGATAAAGATCGATTGGCAGAACTTCTAGGCCTTTAATTTGTAATATGGTATACGATTCGATAATTGTGGGTTCGGGGGCCGCTGGGCTGTCTGCTGGAATTTATGCCGGCCGATACAAAATGAAGGTTCTAATTGTTGGCGGGAAATTTGGCGGTGAGAGCGCCACTGGCGGAGTTTTTTGGAACTATCCGGGTACTGGCCCAATCGATGGTTATGAGCTGATGAAGAATATGAAAAAGCAGGCAATCGATGGTGGGGCGGAATTTATAGAGGGCGAGGTTGTGGAGATTAGGCATGAAGGGCATTGTTTTTCATTGATTGTTGCGGAGGGTAAAAAACCACTACAGGAATTTGCTACAAGGACGATAATTTTGGCGAACGGCGCAGAGAGGCGCCGGCTTGGGTTGTCGAATGAAAAAGAGCTTTCAAACAAAGGAATACATTATTGTGTAACTTGCGACGGACCGGTTTATGTCGATAAGACGATAGCTGTGGTTGGCGGTGGAGATGCGGCTATTAAGGGCGTTAATTTGGCAGGCCAATATGCCAAGAAAATTTATGTTCTTGTCCGTGGCGGAGAGATAAGAGCTGAGCCGATAAATTCCGATGAGATGAAAAAGCTTGGCGATAAGGTGGAAATTTTGTTTAATACTGAAATTAAGGAGCTCGTCGGCCAGGAAAAATTGGAAAAATTAATTTTATCGGCGCCATATAAAGGATCAAATGAGCTTCCTGTTGAAGGTCTCTTTGTTGAGATTGGCGCCATGCCAAATACTGAGTTGCCTAAGTCGATTGGAATTGAACTAGATGAAAGGAGCTATATCACAGTAGACAATAGTATGAAGACGAATATTGATGGTATTTTTGCCTGCGGAGATAATGTTAATTTCTTCGGCGGATTTAAGCAGGCTATAACGGCAGCGGCAATGGGTGCAGTTGCGGCGACATCGGCTTATAAAGATAATAAAATTCACGGCGAACTTTGCGATATTCATTGGGTGCCGAGCAAAAAGATCTAAAAATAAAAATGCTTGTTGATGAAGTGACAATTAGGGTGCGCGGCGGTGATGGCGGTAAAGGCGCTGTCACTTTCGGTGAGGGTAAATTTTCTAGACGTCCATCTGGTGGTGATGGTGGCAACGGCGGAAATGTTTATTTGGAAGCTAGTAGGGAAGTCCTCGATCTTTCGCGTTTTAGATATGAGAAAGTTTTTTACGCTCAAAACGGTTTTGATGCATTTCGCAAAGAAAGCGGACGAGACGGTGATGACCTTATTTTGCAGGTGCCGCGCGGTACGATTGTCAATAATGAAACAACCGGCGAGAGAACAGAGCTGATAAATGCCGAAGATCGGATTTTGGTTGGCAAAGGTGGTGTCAGGGGGCGCGGTAATTATCAATTTGCCACAGCTAGAACATACGATCCGATGAAATATGAAGAGGGGCGAAATGGTTATGAAGCCGAGCTATTTTTGGAGTTGCAGATGATTGCAGATATAGGCCTTTTTGGACTGCCGAATGTCGGTAAATCAAGTCTTTTAAATGCTCTCACTAATTCCAAAAGCAAAGTTGGGAACTATAATTTTACTACTCTTGAGCCGCATCTGGGTGCTTTGCCTGGCGGGCTTATAGTTGCTGATATTCCGGGGCTGA
>CAZWJJ010000008.1:0-24878 GCA_964634555.1 uncultured Candidatus Saccharibacteria bacterium
AAAACATTACTTAAATAACCTATTTATAAAAACTAATTTCATAATATCTTATCTATAACAAACCTAAGGTAATTAATATATATGATAAAATCACGGCTTTTAATTAATGCATACGCCCAATAAAAAAGAAATCAATCTCACTCTAAATTCCTTTAATAAAAATGAGAAGTTGATTTTTTTCTCGTTAATAATTATTTTTATTGCCAGCACTCTGGCAATTCTTAATAATCTTAACCAAAGCTTTATGGTAGAAGTGCCAACAGTTGGAGGCACTCTGACCGAGGGTGTTATCGGTGAAGCACCTAGGTTTATAAACCCCCTGCTTGCAACATCCGATGCCGATCGCGATCTGACTCAACTCATCTATTCCGGACTGTTGCGGGTTGGTCCAGATGGCAGTTATATAGGAGACCTTGCCGACAGTTATACCATTTCACCTGACGGCCTGACCTACACATTTAAAATTCGCAATGATGCAATCTGGCAAGACGGCAAACCAGTAACTTCAGATGATGTGGAATTCACCATTCTAAAAGCGCGCGATCCAAATATCAAAAGCTATAAGCGCGCCAGTTTTGAGGGAGTTACAATCGAAAAGCCCGATAGTAAAACCATTATCCTCAAACTCAAACAACCTTATTCTCCTTTTCTAGAAAATATGACTCTTGGAATCTTACCTAAACATATTTGGGATGGCGTTGACTATCAAACTTTTCCGTACAGCAATTCAAACATGTCGCCGATCGGATCCGGCCCATACAAAATTAAAAGCATTACTAACAAGACAGTGAAAGACGGAGCGTCAAACGTTTCCACTATTCCACAATATTACGATCTAGTACCATTTGATCGTTTTACTCTCGGCCAGCCTAAGATCGCCGACATTCGAATCAAGTTTTACCAGAATGAAGATGATCTGCTGGCCGCGTACCGGGCCGGCGATATCGACGCGATAAACACCATTCCGCCCCAAACGGCAAAAAGTTTAGAGAGCGAAAATGTAAAAATCTCCCGCTATACCCTACCGCGAGTCTTCGCCGTATTTCTAAACCAAAATCATTCCAAAGTTTTAGCTGACAAATCTGTTAGAAAAGCACTAAGCATAGTGATCAACAAAGACAATATAGTTTCTTCGGTTCTGCTTGGTTACGGCACGACCATCGATGGTCCATTATCATCTTTCACCGATCAAAATTCCCAAGCCACCTCGACAATAATCGACATGGCAAAACAAGTCTTAAAAAAAGGCGGATGGAAATTTGATACTAAAAAAAATATCTGGCAAAAAACCCTCAACAAAAAAACAACCTTAACATTAACTCTTGATCTGGCAACGGCCGACACGCCAGAACTAAAAGATGCCGCCACACTTATACAAAAAGATTGGATGAGCCTAGGCGCCTCGGTAAACTTGAAAGTTTTTGAGATCGGCGACCTCAACCAAAATGTCATCAGGCCAAGAAAATACGACGCGCTATTTTTCGGCGAGATCGTCGGCAGAAATCCTGACTTATTCTCTTTCTGGCATTCATCACAGAGAAATGATCCTGGCCTGAATATTTCCATGTATGCAAATAGCAAGGTTGATAAGTTGTTGCAAGATGCACGAATTGCGCAAGACCCAGCAAAAAAACTGGCTGACTATAACAGCGTCCAAACAGAACTTGCTAATGATGCGCCTGCGGCTTTTATCTATTCTCCAGATTTCCTTTATGCCGTGCCGCAAACCATAAAAAACTTTAGTGTAAACAATGTAACAATTCCATCCGATAGATTTATTAGCGTATATAAGTGGTATATCGATACCGATAAAATTTGGAAAATTTTCTCCAATTAAATTATAAAAACAATATTATGGAAAAAACGACAACTACCGCACCGGTAAAATCGCCTGCAATACCGAGTTCTCCGGTAAAAACAACACGCACCGTAACAAAAAGACCCTTCACTGCAAAGGTCGGACAAGGGCGATCTTTGCCAGCAAATAGGCCTAAAACTTTTGAAGAGGCAGTGCCGACACCTCAATTTATCCCGACCAGTCCGGCAAAAGATAGCATCAGAATTATTCCTCTCGGCGGAGTCGAAGAGGTTGGAAAGAATATGACTGCCGTAGAATTTAGGGATGAAATCGTAGTCATAGACGTCGGCTTTCAGTTCCCAGGCGAAGAAGCACCGGGGGTTGATTATATAATCCCTGACACGACGTATTTGCAGAAGAAAAAACATATGATCAAAGGTGTCTTTATCACTCACGGCCACCTCGATCATACTGGCGGAATTCCTTACGTCATGGAAAAAATCGGCAATCCACCGATCTATACGCGCTTCCTAACTTCAGTCATGATTAAAAAACGCCAAGATGAATTCCCGCATATTACGCCTCTCAAACTTCACGTCATCGAAAAAGACGCCCGCCTGAAAGTTGGCAAGCATCTAGCTGTAAGATTTTTCAACGTAACTCACACAATACCTGATGCGATGGGTGTCGTTGTTGAAACCCCTTTCGGCGATCTAGTTTTCACCGGCGACCTCAAGATCGATCACGACAACGGCGTACCTGTCGAAAGTGAAATGGAAACTTTCACCAAACTCGGAGAAGGTAATAACCTGTTTTTAGCAATGGACTCGACGAATGTTGAACGCCCGGGCTGGTCATTCTCCGAACGTGCTGTCCACGAAAATTTAAAAAAAATAATTGTGGAAACAAGAGGCCGTCTTATCATTGGTACCTTCGCTTCTCTTTTTGAGCGAATGATCTTCATCATCAAAACCGCGGAAGAAGCAGGCAAAAAAGTTCTGATTCGCGGACGAAGCATGAAAAATAATGTCGCTATTGCTCGTGAAATTCAGATGCTCAAGATTAATCCAACTACTCTAATAACACCCGAAGAAGCCGAAGCGCTTCCACCGCACAAAGTGATAATATTGGCGACCGGCGCCCAAGGCGAAGAACTGGCTGCCATGATGCGCATGTCTACCAAAAAAGACAAGCATGTCAAACTCAACAAAAATGACACTGTTTTACTTTCATCATCAATCATCCCAGGCAATGAGCGATCAGTTCAAAAACTGAAAGACAATCTTTCGAGGCAAGGTGCTAAGATCATTCATTATCGAATTGCCGACGTCCATTCATCCGGACACGCTAATCATGACGAAACTCTCTGGATTCACAAGGCCGTCAAAGCAAAATTCTTCATGCCTCTCCACGGCAGCCACTTCATGCTTAAAGTAAATGCTGAAATTGCCAAGGAGGCTGGAATGCCTGATGAAAACATAGTAATTCCGGACAATGGAATGATTATTGATATTGTCGAGGGCGGAAAAAAAATTGTTGTCCAAAAAGATAGCGCACCAGCTGGCATTGTAATGGTTGATGGCCTTGGAACCGGAGATGTTAAAGATGTTGTTATTAGAGACCGACAACTGCTCGCTCAGGACGGTATGTTTGTAATCATTTCGACAATTGACATAAAAACCGGTAAAACTAGACAATCGCCAGATATTATCTCCCGCGGTTTTATCTATTTGAAAGAATCTCAGGACCTATTGAGACAAACCCGTTTTCTAATAAAGAAGACTATCGAAGAAGCGACCGCCGAAATGCATCCGGTCAACTTCGATTATGTTAAAAATCATTTGCGCGAAAAAGTCGGCAAGTTCCTCTTTCAAAAAACCAAAAAACGACCGATGATCCTGCCAGTACTTATAGAAGTTTAGAGCTAGACAAAGTCCACTCTTTATATTAATATACTGGTAGACTAAAGGAGGGGTATGCTTCTCTCACTAAAGCCCTTTGATGTAAAAGATTTTCTTGATTCCAATTTTAACAACATCGATTATCTGGAAGATAAAAGCACCGATGCGCTCCAAGAAGTGGATTTCAATCAGGTAAAATTCATAAATAACGTTGCAAAAAACGAACTCTTGATTACTGGACACGAAGAGCTCCGAAGATTACGCTGGATGCAGAAAATCTATGGAGTCCAAAGACTGGGAGGTAATGTAGCTCAGGCTCTGCTGGCCGAAAAAGATCATTCGACTCTCGAAAAATTGCGAAATGAGAAAGGCATCTGGAGCCTGCTTTTCTTTGGAAATATAGCAGAAGTTGTTGATTGTACCCAATATATAATCGTGGTGGACTATAATACATATCCAGAAACTGGTTGGAATTTCCGTCTTAATAATCTCGAGTGGCAGTCTATATCGCACGGTTCTCGGATCCCAATTCTAGTACCGGAAGAAAATATCTGCCTCTTTGATAAATCTACTAACATCATCTAATCTAGTCGACCGCCGATCACACGATCGGCTTTTTTTACAGATAAATTATTGCTAAAATATAAAAGTGTTAAGCCCTAGACTAAAAAAGAGAATAACAGACAACCTCTATCTATTGGCTTTTTTTACTTCAATTCATTACGCATTTGTAGCCTATATCAATTCATCTTTTTTGGCCCGCTTTATAGCTGAAGAGAATATAGGTTTGGCTTATATTCTAGCCGCGATTGCCTCGATACTCGTCATCGCCAAACTCCCATCGGCTCTCAAAAAATTCGGCCAGCTTAAAACTGCAATATCAATCCTGGCCATTGATCTGGTTGCCATTATAACGCTTGCGATCACCTCATTGCCTTATTTTTCGCCGACAAAGCTATTTCAGATAAGCGATGGATCAGTCGTGGTTGCCAACCAAAATAATTTCGCTCTCTGGATCCCCCCTATCGTCATTTTTTCTTTCCTTATTTTTCAAATATCGATCGTCTTAAACCGAATTATCTTGGATATATACCTAGAAGAGTTTTCAAAAAATAGCGAGTCCGGTAAAAATCGGGGTATAGCTCTAACGACAATGAATTTAGCCTTTGTCATCTCTCCTCTTATTGTCGGCTACATAATCACCAACTCTAACGATAGTTTTTGGCAAATTTATCTAATCTCGGCAATCTTCGTCATAGCTTCGTTACTCCTAATCTATAAAAAATTAAGTCATATCCGAGATGTTACCTATCACAATCCCCCATTCTTTAAAACTCTCAAAAAAATATTCCGAGACAAAAATATCCTGCACATTTATATCTCAAGTTTTCTTTTGGAATTTTTCTATTCATGGATGGTCATCTACACGCCCATATATCTAAATGAAAATATCGGCTTCGGCTGGTCACAGATAGGCATTATTTTCAGCATCATGCTAACCCCATTTGTGATCTTAGAGATTCCCCTCGGCAAAATCGCTGATAAATATTTAGGCGAAAAAGAGATTCTAATAACCGGCTTCCTAATAATAGCTTTGGCTACCGGATCTCTAACTTTTATAACAGGTGCAAATCTAATAGTTTGGAGCCTAGCGCTTTTCCTGACAAGAGTCGGTGCCAGCGCTATCGAAGTAATGAACGATACCTACTTCTTCAAAAAAGTTAAAGCGACCGACTCCGATCTCATCGCTTATTTCCGTAACGTCAGTCCGCTTGCCTATGTTATCGGACCAATAATCGCCAGTATAGTCTTATATTTCTTCGACTATAAATACCTCTTTTTAATTCTTGCCGCCATTATGCTCTCAGGAGTAAATTTTGCACTATCAATTGAGGATACATTATAAAAAAGCCCCACTTAATGGGCCAAATAAGATTAAGGACTCATTTGCTTATCTTATCAAATCTAGGATTAACAAAAACAAAAAGATCATTAATACTGCATCTGATAAATGGGTAACCATAGTGAGCATCAAGAAAAATTGTATCTTCAGAGTCACGCCCCAGACCAAAAATAAATTTATTATGCCTTATCGCATTAAACATAGTTTCCGATGGCACAACAAAATCCGTGAAGCCGTAATTAGGCGGTTCGTTTGATGGAATCGGCTCCATGGCAACAAGCAGATAATCATGCTCAATTTGTCCGGCATGTTGAATACAAATTTGTGGAGCCAACTCAGCAGGACATAGATCCAATCCCCAGGACATCCTCTGATCGAAGATCTCTCTAAGAGAAGGACGACTATCCTTACACCCAAGCTGACCAGGAGACATTACCACCAAGTCCAATTCAACTTCTTGATCAGCAACTGAATTAATAAATACTGGATTAGACATACAATTTTCAAGATTCTCACTATACATATAGCCATTAGATTTCAAAGTCTTCAGAAAATCACTAGTAGTTTTCAGACCTGTGCCAATCTTGGCCGTCTTCCAAATTTTCACAAGACCACCGGTCACAGTATTACGCATCATGATTAATTGTCTCCTTTTGTTTGTCTATGAACTACCCGCTTGAATAGTATCACATATACGTTAGGTAGTCAATATAACGTGTAACCTAAACAAAAGCAGCTCCAATATAAAAACCCGACCGGTTGATCGGGGCAGTATCGCCTAGTTATTTACTATCTCAACGCAATAAAAACATATGCCATCTGGTGATAATTTAAACGGCGAAGGTACTTTTATTTTTGCTAATTTAGCAGCTATTAACTTATTCATCATATTCAGAACATAACTAGTCTTAATGAATTTTATAGTCTGACTTTCAACATGCTCTGACAACCCATCCGCCTTTCTGAACAGATCTATCGCATCAGCATTCATTTCATTTAATGCCGAATCGATCTGTCCGCAGATCAAACGATGAATAGAATCCTTAATGGATGTAGCAGCGACAATATCCTCAACAGATGGGTTATTGATGACATCCAAATCAAGAGAACTATTTATCTTCAAATTATCACTATTAATCTTCGGCTGAGATAAGAAATAGAGTGTCTGGGATCCAAGCCAATAATACTCAACTTTCTTCGCATACTCAATCGGATCTTTGATTATCTTAATTTTTCTATAATCTTCAACGTGAACGATCCCCTTCTTATCAGTCACAATACCGAAGTAACCCGATATCGGCGCCACAGCACCTGTTGTCTCCGCATACAACCAACCAAAAATAAAAGCTAGCACTATAAAAGATTCTTTGCCATTATAAATTTTACCCGTCCAGATAATTACCCAAGGAAAAATCCCAAAAAACATTGATAAAAACAAACTGTAAATGAAGTTAATGACTAAGCCAGTGCAGTAAAGAACGTAGAAAGGGGAAATAACACACAGGATCGTGGCAAATAATGGCAAATAATCACTGAGCCTCTTTAAAAGCGCAATCTTATCAACAATCTTCCACCATAACCAACGCAAAAACGGCGGGCCTTTTTCCAAAACCTCTTCACGTTCTTCAATCGAAATTTCCGGGCCAATAATCTCTGCTCGAATCTGCTCACGAAGTTTCTGATCTTCTTCCTGTTGCTTCCTTTCTATCTCCTTCTTTATCTTCTCATACTCCTCATATTCCTGACGCGAAATATTATTGGAAACACTATCTCCAATAAACAGTTTGCGCAACCGACGATACATAGACATCCCAGCCTCCTTGTAGTTGCCAGCCATAGCACGGCATCAAAATGGTAATTTTCAAAGTTCGCCCACTGACCACAATTTAACATACAATCATCTGACTGTAAAGTTTTTAAATTTATATAAAAATAAACCCTGACCAATTGGTCAGGGTTAAAAACTATTTATGCTTGAATATTGTCTCCAATCTCTTTGTACATATTCCATAGGCTCTGAAATTTTGGGCAATTTTTTATCATCTCTTCAAAGTTGCCGATCGCGGTGATCTGCCCTTCATCAAACAGACAGATCCGATCAAAGAGAGGCAGAAGATGAAGTCTATGTACCGAAGAAATAATGGTTTTGTTCTTGAACTCCCGAAAAATATTCTTATAAACATTCATTTCGGTGATGGTGTCCAGACTACTCGTCGGCTCATCGAGCAAAACAATATCTTTATCATGGCAAGCCAAGAGACCTCGGGCTAGAGCTAATCTTTGTTGCTGTCCACCGCTTAGATTAACTCCCTTTTCCTTGATCGATGAATTGAATTTCTTGGGTAAGCCATCGGCAACTTCCGTAAAACAACTCATATCAGTAAAATATCTGACAAAATCAATCCCATACTCCGCACCCATAGTGATATTCTCAAGTATAGTCGTAGCAAATATTTCAGGATTTTGAGGCACCAGAGCCATAGCCTGACAGATCCCCTCAAAGCCATCTGCAATCAAATTTCCATCAACCAATAGCTGTAAACTTCCCGGATGATATAAATCTCTCATAACTTTCAACATTGTCGTCTTACCGCTACCACTCTCTCCTATGAACGCGATGCGTTCGCCGCGGCGCAAAGATAGAGAAACATTAATCAGATTCAATTCAGAATTATCTCCGACGCCATAAGAGAAATTTACATCTCTTATATCCAACCGTTTCCAATTTCCCGGCAAAACATGGTTAGTAAAGTTTTTAAAATTAAAATCCTTTTCCAACTCTTCAGCATTTGCAAGCCGCGATTTTTGTACAAGAATATCCCCATACATATCGGTAAATTTAAAGAATAGATTATTTATTTTACCGAGGTAATCCATCAAAAGATAAATAATGCCGAGTGCAACAGCCTGATCATCACCGGAGTGATGCCAAAAGAACTCGCCAAGCACCGCCACCATCATCACAATACAGCAGATCGAAGTTAGAAACCATTTGATCTCATTCAGAATATTATTATTCTTAAAAAGATCAAACTTTTCCCACGCCTTCTGAATGATCGTTCTATGAATCAATCTTTCAACGCGAAGAATAATTACAGTGGATATATTGCTGATAGCGTCAAACATGCTTTCATAAACATTATTCTCGTTATGATTAAGTTCTTTATACTGTTTCAAAAGAACACGATCGAACTTCATTGTTATGAATATCGTTGCAACCAGCATGACCATCACAATCAGACTTGATGGAGGACTCAAATATGCAAGCATTAGATACGCCACAGCAAGCTGAACAAAACCATAAATAACCTGAAAAGAATTGCCTGAAAATCTGTATATGGCCGATGCGCCTTTTTCAACCTTATCGATCGTATCACCAGAATGATGATCAACATGCCATTCCATCGGAAGCATCATAACGCCCTTCAACATATGCTCGCGATAATTTGCTCGGGCACGAAAAGCATTTGAACATTCCATAACTCGCGCAGGTCCATGCAAACACCAGAAGATCACCTCGATCGTCAATCTCAAACAAAGCAATTTCTTCAGATAAGGCATGCTGGCCTCCGTAATTCCGTGAGATTGAACCTCATTTATCATGCTGGCCCAGATCCACGGATTTGCGAACAATGTAATGCAGTTGGCGACGATGAACATCGTCCAAAAACAAACTATCGTTCTTCTGTTGCCCTCCGAATATCTCCAAGTTTTTCTAAAGAGATAGACGAGCGGGTTTTCGGTTTTTTGGTCTGCCATTTCAGAATCCTCCTTGCCTTATTCGCCACTATCACCTATGTAATTTTCAAAGATCCCAAAGAACAAAAAATCCTGCTTTTTGGGCAAGATATGGAGAAAATCTAGTTTTATTTATACTAAATTACTACCATATTCTACTCAAAAAATAACCATAAACCCTCTGAATAGGGTTTCGCGCAAAAATAATTTTGTTGTGCGTAAAATTGATCATATCCTTATTTTTTTTAGATTATATCATAACCAAGACCAAAGTCAAATTTGCCTAAAATTTTCAACTCATCATATCTCTTAGTTTGCAATAATCACACTCCTTATCATCGCACTTTTTATCCCAAAACGAGAGCGCCAGTATGTCAGCCACACTCTGTCTTATTATCTCCTCCAGATCGGAAACTTCCTGCGGATCAATCACAAACTCTTCCCGATGATACCGGCCATTGTCATCCGGCATAATAAAGTCTATGACTCCGGACTTCATTCGATAAAGGCCGTCATTATACTTATTCAAAAGTATGTTATAAAAAACCAGCTGGCGTTTATAATCCCCGTCTGCGTCTTTGGTCTTGCCCTCAATCTCATTTCTGGTTTTTGTCTTACCAGTTTTATAATCAACCACAACTACATTATTCGCATCTAAAAATTCAACCTTATCGAGCTTACCGGTAAGCCGCAGATCAAAACCACCAGTATCCATAACCACATCAACTGGCAACTCATTTTTAATATTCTTTTCAAAATTGCCGGCATAATGATCTAGGTAACCGCTAAGAGCCTCGCAACCATCCTTAACCCCCGCCTGTAGATCCTTATCGGTCAAAGGTTGCTTAGCAAGCTCATATTCAAATCTTTTTAAAACTTCCGACTTCAATATCTCATTACCTGCCGCAAATGAATCAAAGTAAATTTTAAGCGCGGCATGGATCGCGTTGCCAAACATCAGAGGAATAGTCTCTGTTTGCGGAACACGAAGCAAAACACGATAGAAATATTGCCATGGACATTTTAAATAATTGTTTAGACCGGTTACAGACAATCCGCGATCGGATAAAGTTTCCCGAACAAAAATTTTAAGATCATCGCGAGAAATAGCTCCCTTCGGCAGAGACTTCAAGCTCTCGGCCATGACCGAAAGATCGGCTTTATCCTTGATGCTGTGTCGAATCAAAAGTTCTACCGGCAAATCATCTATAAAACGGCTAGGAAGAAGCGCCGACTGCCTATCTTTAGTTTTGCCATAGCTGATTGACAACTCTTTTTTGGCGCGCGTCAAGACAACATAAAACAGCCGGCGATCATCAGACTCCTCATCTTCCTTAGAAACCGAAACTAGCCCGGGGATCTTGAAGTCCGATCGACTGCGACCTCCGCTCCAGTTGCCTTCAGTCACCCCGACAATAAAAACATGATCGAACTCCAGACCCTTGGACTTATGCGCGGTCATAATCTGAACACGTTCTCCTGCTCGACCGGAAACATTCGCCTCCAAAATATCGTACTTATCAAATGTCTCTATTAACTCTGCCAGATCAACTAGACGAGCATTGCGTTTTGTCTTCACAAACTCCTTAAGATAATCGAGCAACAGCGCAACCATTGATAATTTTTCCTCTGCATCTGTTTTGGAAATTATTTCCGCTAACAGTCCAGATTTTTCAGCAATAGTTGATATCAGATCAGCCGGTGATATATTTGCTCCTATTTTCGCCCACCCCTCAATCAGCTTATAAACGCGCAAAACTTCCGACACACCAGAAAGTCCGATCGACATTATCTCTTCTTCGTTCTTCAATAAGCTCCAAAGCGATATCTTCTTTTTTGCAGCCAATCTCACGAGCATAAAAATATCTAGCTCCGAGACATCAAAACATGACAAATGTAGCGCCTTGACCAACCATTCATCTTCGCCGATCTTAGCTGCCGATTTTATCAAAATCAAAAGCTTCTCAATATCAATATCGTCCAGCGCATCTTTGTTTGTATTAACGGCAATAGGAACACCAACACGAACCAAAGCATCGGCATAAAGGCTAATCTCGCCGTTTGTACGAGTAAAAATAGTAATCGATTCCGGCTTGGTGCCGCCGACGATCAAAAGTTTTATCTCTTCAGCCAAAGACCGGGCTTCATGTTCAATCGAGTCATATTCATTGACCACGATCTTTTTTTCTTTATGTCCAGCCTTGGCCCGTAAGACGACATTATTATCTGACATAAGTTTGTAGGCTGTATCGAGTATTGATTGAGTTGAGCGATAATTTTCTTCAAGATTAATCAATTTGGCGGACGGAAAAAGTTTCCTAAAATATTGAAAATTCTCTAGTGAAGCTCCCTGAAATCTGTAAATCGCCTGCTTGCTATCTCCAACGATAAAAATGTTCGGTGAATCATGAAAAGAAGAAAGATATTCAAGCACTTTATTTTGCGCGCCGTTTGCATCTTGATGTTCATCAGCCAAAATATATTGATACTCCTCCTGCAACATCAACCGCAAATCCTCATCAGTTTCCAACTTACGGACAACAAAAAGAATCATGTCGTCAAAATCATAAAGTTCCTGCCGTCCCAACTCCTCTTCATACTTTTTATAAAGCATCGACAACTCGCGGTTTTTTACCACTGAATTTTCCATCTTCTGATATTCAGATTTAACTTTGCCCTTATGAGCGCCCTTATCATGCCTATAATCTGGGGCTGAAACAATTCGTGCCAACTCATCATCGAGACGTCGATCCAACTCAACTGGAGAAATATCTTCACGTTTCAATAAAGAAATGACCCGCAAAACTTTTTCCAAATAATAAAACGGATTCCTATAAGATGCCAGAATCTCAAGCTTTGTAGAAGTTAAAACTTTCTGCATTATATTAATCTGATCTAAGGTCGTTGTGGGCCGTGAACCGATCAACTCGGGAAAATGTTCAGGGAATCTACCGATAACATCATTGCAAAATCCGTGAAAAGTAAAAATCGGCACCCCATAAGCTCCGGCGCCGATAATTTCCGCCAACCTCTTTCTCATCGCATATACGCCAGCTTCGGTAAATGTTAATGCCAAGATCGCGTCCGGCGGCGTCTGGGTTATCTTGAGAATATTAGCGACCCGCAAAGTCAGAATCTGAGTTTTTCCGGTTCCAGGTCCGGCAACAACCATCACTGGACCTTCTATTGTGTCAACAGCCTCTTTCTGTGCTCTGTTTAATCTTTTATACAGATCGTTAAAAACTCCTTCATCTTGCATAAGGGGAATTATAGCCTATTATTGTTTATTTGGATATTTAGATATATGATGTAAAAGTAATAATTTTAATTCTAAAAATATGTTGCATGAAGACATAAAAAAGAGCTTAAAAGATGCCATGATTGCTCGGGATAGCGCCAGAGTTGGCGTGTTGCGAGGACTCTTAGCAGATTTTACAAATGAATTAGTGGCCAAGCGACGAATGCCTCAAGATATGTTAACCGATCAGGAAGCCCTAGAAGTAATTAAACGCGCGGTCAAAAAGAGAATAGACTCGGTTGAACAGTTTAAATCAGGCGGCCGACAAGATCTTGTTGACGCTGAAGAGGCCGAAATTGCACTCCTCAAACCGTTCTTACCGAAGATGATGAGCCGAGATGAGATCCGCCCAATTGCGGAAAAGAAAAAAGCCGAACTCGGTATGACAGATAAAACTAAAGCCGGTATGCTTGTCGGCGCCATCATGAAAGAACTAGCAGGCAAGGCCGATGGCGGAGATGTGAAGGTCGTAGTTGATAGCCTATTTTAGAGATTATTTTTAATGAAAAAATTCACCTTTAAACGCGATCAATACAAAAATGCTCGCGGCGGATATTCGCGATTGCTTAATATATGCTGTGAAAAATGCGGCGATCAGATCTGCCGTTATCAAAAGGACGGCCCGGGCAATTTGAGACGAATGTATATTGACCGCATCTTCGAACCCAAGGTTTCAATTTCTGGCAAACTAATGCAATGCTCCAATGGTCATCAGTTAGGTATCCGGATAATCTATACAAAGGAAAATCGCCCGGCGTTTAGACTATTCGTTGATGCCATAATGAAGAAAATAGTTAAGACGGGATAATATTCCGGGTTAATTTAACCTAAAAATTTTCCGACGCTCTTGATCGCTACTTTTTTCCATGCGGCGTTTGATCGAATCCTCTCCAACACCTGAGCAATAACTCTTTCCATTCCGGCGGCTTTGTTTTTCTTGAAAAATTTTTCAATATCCTTAGCATCTTCATTCGTATCAAAATCACTGGTTGTGTCTGTTATCATTCGACTGCAAGTATGGCCTCCGGAATATCTGTCATAGAGCAACTTCCAATTATCTTTTATAAATTTCCAGGTTAAATCGCGAGCATAATTATTTGAAGCAGATGCGGCTAAAAGAAGCGGGGCATCCTGATCACGAACTTCGCTTGAGAGAATAAATTTAAGCGTCTTTTTTATAAGCGAGACCTGCTTGAACTGGCAAAGCGCTCCGCCAATACGATTCCTCTCCTCCTGCAGATTCGCTTCGCGGTAGAGTTTCAAAAGCTCATCGTAATCTTTCTCATCGCCATTTTTAGCCACCAAACTAAAAACCATTGATCTTAAATCCGGCTCAAGAGTTTTTCTATCATTCAAAAAATTTTTAAATCTTTTTTTCGCCTCTCCGATCACTGAAATATCCCCAAACTTCCCCGCCTGTGCCAAAACCAGCTCTCGCAATAAAAACTCCAAATGCCCATCGCCCTGTTTTTTATTCCAACCCATATTTTCGACAACATCACTAAAGATCGTCTGTATATGCTTTTGGAATTTAGCGTAAAATTTCTGGCCATAAAAAAGATTATCAAGATCATCCAACTGAGTTGCTAAATCGCGCCAAACAGTATAACTATTTTCATCCTTGTAGGCGGATAATAGTTTAAGAGTTGCGGCGGTGTCGGAAATACCGGCGCGCGAAAGGGCAAAACTATCATTCAACAAACCTAGCCGATCGGTCGCGCTAATCCTTTTATCCTTGACCGCACCTTCTAGCGAATCCAAAAATTTACTGTCATAGGCGACTCGAAAAACTCCAGACTGTCCTGCGTTTAAATTAAGCCATTCACTATCGTCAAATTTTTCTTTTAAAATCACACTCGCGCTAGACATCAAAAGATAGTTCTTTTCGTTGCCTGCAGAAGTAGTGTAACCTATAGGCACATTCCACAAAACTTTCTTCTTTGACTTTTTATTTTCCAAAGCAGAAGAATAGAATCGACCCTGCTTCAACTTAACAACCCCCTTTTTATCCCGGCTAACAGAAATCAACGGATAACCCGGGGTCTGTGTCCACTTCTGCATTAACTTTCTAACTGACTTGCCGGACGCCTCTTCAAAAGCATCCCAAAGATGCTCGGTCGTGGCATTGCTATAATTATATTTTGTCAGATATATCTTCAACCCCTTGCGAAAATCATTTTCACCCAGATAATCTGCCAACATTCTAATAATCGATGCGCCTTTACTGTAACTTATAGCATCAAATATCTCTCTGATCTCCGACGGATGTCCAACAGAAACTTCCACAGGATGAGTATTTTTTAAAGCATCCAACTCAAGTGCCCTATTGAGATCTGAATAGACAAATTGCGTCCAGATATCCCATTTCGGAAAAAGATGATCGACAGCCAGATATTCTATCCAAGATGCAAAACCCTCATTAAGCCAAAGATGAGTCCACCACTCCATTGTTACCAAATTGCCGAACCACTGATGAGCCAATTCATGGGCAATGACCAAAGCAACACGCTGTTTCGCCGCCGCCGAAGAATGCTCCGGATCGATAAGCAAAGCAATCTCTCTGTAAGTTATGGCGCCCCAATTTTCCATTGCGAGCGAAGCAAAATCCGGTATAGCAATTACATCAAGCACAGCCAATGGATATGCAATGCCAAAATAATCGTTGTAGTAGGAAAGCATTTTAGCTGTCGTGTCCAAAGCAAATTCCGCCTGAGCTTTTTTACCAGGAGTTACAAAAACCCTAACGATTGTCCCCTCTTTTGTTTTAGTTTCCAAATATTCCAACTCGCCAATAATATAAGCCACAAGATAAGTCGACATCTTAGGCGTCGGAGCGAAAGAAACCAGCTTATAACCCGATTCATGCTCTTTAATATTTTCGACATGAGTGTTTGAAACTACCGTGTGAGATTTCGGTATTAAAAAAGTCAGATCAAAAATAGCCTTCGAGGCTGGTTCATCTACACAAAAAAATGCCCGTCTCGCGTCGGTGGCTTCAAATTGAGTAGATGCCATAAATTTAGTCTCATTGCCAATCTGATATTTACTTCTATAAAAACCGGCCATCTTATCATTGATCTCGCCGGTAAATTTTAAATTAAACTCTGAATCGCCCTTGGCCAAAGGCTTAGAAAAAATAAAAACAACACTCTCTTCAAGGGGTTTGTATGAAATTTTCTTCGGTCGATATTCTTCACCACCCTGAATTAAAACAGCATCTTCAACTTTCAGATCAACTCCATGTAAAACTATCTCCTTCGAGGGTTTATCAATCTTTAAATAAATAGTCTCTTCACACCTGAAGGTAAATTTCTCTATGTCAGGATGAATCATCAACCTGTATCGTTCCGGCCTCATATGCGCCGGCAAATTTACTATTTTTTTAGACTTTTTCATAAGTTTGATTTTACATTACGCACAGCAAAAGACAACTTACCTGAAAATTAAAACCTTAAGTTTCCCTGCGGAGACGGAAAGCGAACCGGTCGCCCAAGCGCCACTGGCCATTAGGTCTCTCCCAAGGGCCAAGCCAGAGGCCGTTCATCTGGGATTCGAGCTTGAAGATGAGCGGGTAGCCGGCGTGGATAATTGGTTTCATGCCAATATAAAGGGAAAGGAGATGTGGGGTTTGATATTGATATTGAAGTAGGTAATTAGGGCCAGTATCAGGTGGGCAGAGCTCTAATCCTAGTTCTTCGGCTTTCTTAAAAATCTCATCGGAGTGACCACCGCTACTGAAGCCGAGATCGTCGACAGTGAGGCGAACAAGGGTCAGTTCTGTGGCTTTGAGGCTGATCGTAAAATCCGGCTTTAGCATCATCTGTTCGGAGCTACTCGAAACATGGATACGGTTTGATTTAAGTTCAGTCAAAAGCTGGCCGGCGGTTTTGCCACCAACTTCAACTTCGTCCATCTCTATCTTACCTTTAGGGAAAGAGGTGTAGATGTGCTCAATGTTCTTCTGGAAAATACCTGAAAATAATGGGCCAATATAGACCTTGGTGTGTTCGTTAACTTCGTATGGATGATAGGCTATTTGATCAGGACTACACTCGAAGATAATAAACAAATCTTCCTGCATATTTCTCTTTGATCTGATTTCTTGAACTCTTAGATCTCTTCTATAGCCAAAACCTTCTATTTTAGAGTTGACTTCATAAAGAAATAATAAATCATCTCTAGTCAGCTTTTCGCCTTTTTCATTCTTTTTATCTATTTCAGTTAACCGCCTCATATCCGCCGACTTCTTTCTATAACTATCAGCTTCAGAGCCAAACTCTTTAAGTTTATCGTCCAAAATAGGCTGAAGTATTGGTTCGACGTTCTGATGAGGTAAAACACCTCTCACCTCGCTGATTTCTTCTTTGCCATTCATGCGGATGGCTAGGCGGGGCTGGGTCGGATTAGTATCTTTGTCATTGGTATAATAGACATAAAAGTCGCCAGACCCAATTTGGGTCTCAGCGGTTTGATAGCCGGCTGTACACCAGCCGGTACCCTTATTCTCTAGAGATTTGAAAAGATTTTCAGTAGCACTTTCATCACCTTGATCGTATTTAACCCACCTGCCCTCAATCTCCTCCCTACTCTCAACTTGAAAAGAGAGAGACTTTTGAATAAATTCAGCGTATAGAGATGGAAATCTCTTGGAGAAGAGCTCTTTAATTTCCGGATCCTTAAGAGCCTTATTGTCTTCTTTTACTTTTTCATATATGTCGGCGATCTTGGCTAACGGTTCTCGATATATCTCCGGAAATGGAGCGACAGTGGAATTAGTTCTTTTTTTAAACTCTCCTCTCTCTTTATCAAATTGGGAGAGTTTTATAATCTGGGTCCAGGAGTAATATTTAAACCATGGCGGATAAACAGCATCATCAGAAGTTAAATAGTCCATCCAGTTCTCAAGAGAAGTCTTTTGTTCTTCAATGGCAGTATAAATCATCCGCTCCCTCATTTCGGAAGTTATTTCGACATTGTCGCGACCCTGCTCTCTGGCTACGCGCTTTTGAAGTTCAAAATAACTTTCAGGGAAGTTCTCTTTCTTAATTATTAAGGCATCATAAATCTTATCTTTAAAAAATTCGAGATTCCTTTTTCTTACTTTTTCATCTGGATTAAGGAATATTTTTTCCAATCTATCGACATAAGTTTCAATACGAGCAGATGGATCATTTAGAACCTTTTCACCCCTCCTTCTTTTGCGTTCTACGGCTTGCTCAACTTCCGGGGAAGTCTGAAGATCTGATTGTTTAAGGTGGAGAGGATGTTTTTCCATAGGATAAGTTTAACAAAAAATAATCAGAAATTAAAACAAAAAATCACTAGACTTTCACGAAATTTTAGGCTAAGATATCAAAACTATGTTGGAATATAATGAAATAACATTAAGAAAGTACATCATCTTCGAGAACGAGCCGTATGAGGTACTCGCCTCACATGTTTTTCGTAAACAACAGCGAAAGCCGGTTAATGCTACGAAATTACGAAGCCTCTTGAATGGCAGGATCGTAGAGTACTCTTTCCACCAAAATGAGAAGGTTGAAGAAGCAGACATTAGTTACAAAGATGTAAAATATCTTTATAATAACCGCGGAGAATACTGGTTCTCTGAAGAGAATGATCCATCCAAACGCTTCAAGCTCGAGCCAGACATGCTGGGTGAAAATGTAAAATTCCTTAAACCAAACTCCCTCGTGGAGGCTATGGTTTTCGATGAAAAAATCGTCGGCGTAAAATTGCCAATTAAAGTTGAACTCAAAGTTACCGAAGCGGCACCAGGAATAAAGGGTGATACTGCAAAAGGCGGAATGAAACAGGTTAAACTTGAGACAGGCGCAAACGTCAACGCTCCGCTTTTCATAAACGAAGGAGACATCCTCCGCATCAACACCGAAACTGGAGAATATGTAGACCGAGTTTCTGCATAAAATAAAAATAATCAGAGATAATAAAAACCGGAATCTCTAGATTCCGGTTTTTATTATTGTTTATTATTAAAACTTAAAAATTTGAGAGCAATTCAAGGCGCGAGCGAGAATGCGACCAAGCTGTATAGATAATACTGCGCGGGAGCATCGGAGCGAAGCAACGAAGAAGTGCTCCAAATTTTTAAGTTTTATCGAGAGACAAAAGGAACAAGAGCAAGATGCCTAGCCCTCTTAATCGCCGTCGCTAATTTCTTCTGATGCAAAGCACATGTGCCGGTTTTACCGCTCTTTATAACCGAAGAATGCTGGCTCAAAAATCTCTTTAATGTGTCTGTATCCTTGTAATCAACATACTTGAATCCATTCGTACAGAAGTAGCATTGTTTCATATTCATATCTTTTTATTTAATTTCTGAATTTAATTTAAAATGGTATATCGTCGGGATTAATCTCTTCGCTCGGATAATCTATCGAATCCGGCTCTGCCTCGCCTGGTCCAGATCCTCCCATCACGCCAGCCGGCATATTCACTCCAGACGAACTGCCACCACTCTTTGGACCGAACTGTACTCTGTCGGCCACGATCTCGGTCTTATATTTTTTCGCCCCAGACTGATCGTTCCAGCTTCGTGTTTGAATTCTGCCCTCTACCAAAACAGACTGGCCCTTCTTCAAAAACTGGCTGCATGTTTCAGCTTGCCTGCCAAAAACCACAACGCTGTGGAATTCACTTGCTTCTTGCTTATTACCGCTCTTGTCTTTCCATGTCCTGTTAGTTGCAACACTTAGAGTTACAACCTTCTGGCCGGATGGCATTGCACGCGATTCTGGATCACGTGTTAAATTTCCTATAATAATTGCTTTATTTAAATACATTATTATATTTTACGCCGAAACCTTGTCTCCCACCAGCAACTGATCGATCTCCTTATCTAATTCTTGATCGGTCATCGTAACCTTGCCTTCTTTTTTGATACTTTCCGACTTAGGTTTAGAGGCAACACCTGTACGCATAACTCGTGGACTATCCTTAACCGGCTTAATTATAAGAAAACGCAAAACTTTATCATTTTTATCAAAAGACTCCTGAATCTTCAGGGTAACATCGCCTGAAGCATTGAATCTTATGGAGCCAAAGTAAGCATCTTCAAAACGAATTTTCTTGCTGGCGATCCCTCTTTGCTTAATTTCGTAAGCCAATTTTCTCATCTTTGGCTGTTCCTCAGAAATTATAAAACCACCGGCCGTCTCAATATATGAACGCAAAATATTGATCTCATCGGCCAATTTATCCTCGGAAATAAGGGGAATTAGCAAATATCCAACTTCGTATAGCTTCTTTGTTGTATCATTTTCCATGTCGCAACATCCTACCAAAAACCCCTTAAAAATGCAACAGTTTAAGCTAAAAAATATTTAAATACTAAAAACCCGCCGCGCATTAGCAACCAATACCGGTGCCACTAATTCTTCTGGCATTCCCTTGATCTCGGCGATTCGCTTAACTACATATTTAACATTGGATGGCTCATTGCGAGTCCCTCGATGAGGCACTGGTGCGATATATGGGCAATCAGTCTCTGTCAGGATCATATCAAGGGGAGTATACCTAATTAGCTCCTCATAATCTGCCGTACCTGGCTTTTTACTTTTTGGAAAAGTAACAGCACCAGTGAATGATAGAGTAAAACCAAAATCCAGAAAAGCTCTCGCGTCATCTATACCTCCGGCAAAAAAATGCACGTCGCCTTTTACTTTAGAATTCATAGCCTTCAAAATAGCTAGAGAGTCATTGTAGGCATTTGATCCACCATCTGTGGAATTACGAATATGTAACATCAATGGCTTATTGATCTCATTCGCTAACTTAACATGTTGTTCAAATACTTCCTTCTGTTTTTTGACAGTGTCAGTCTCTAGGCGATAATAATCCAAACCGCACTCACCAATTCCAACAACCTTGGAATCAAGCGCCAACTTTTTGTATGCCTCATAATCAAATTTTTCCCCGCGCGAAGTGAATTCGGCACCACCCTCACCGAGTTCTTGGCTATCATGATAAGATCTTGAAGTATGAATCGGATGAAGGCCGACAGTCGCAAAAACGCCGATAGAAGATTTATTCGCCAAAGTCATTGCACCCTCAGAGGTATCATATTGAGTGCCGACATTTATCATCCATGTCCCACTATCTAACGTCCGCTTCAAAACCTCTTCGCGATCATTATCAAATGCGGCGAAATGCAGATGAGAATGAATATCAATATATTTTGGTACTGTCATTCTTTCCTCAAAAATAAAGGCGCCGGCATTTTATTTAATCTAATAGCCTCCAAAATCTTTTCCGAAGTCTCTGGCATAAAAGGGGCAAGGAGACGTGAAATAGTCAACAATTGCAACAAAAGTTGTTTAACAATTTCTTTGGCACTCTCTGGATCAGTTTTAAAAACAGAGAAAGGTTTCTTATTCTGAATTTCTAAATCGAGCATACCGATCTTTTCCCAGATAAAATCCATAGCGGATTTAAATTCGTAATTTTCTACAAGTCTTTGATAATCGGCAAAAATTTCTGATTTTAAATTCAAACCGCCGTCAATATCATTCAATATCGGCGAAGTATCAAAATAACTCTCTGACATTTTTAGAATTCTGCTTGTCAAATTACCAAGTCCGTTTGCCAAACCAGAATTGTAAGCTTCTTTAAACCTACCCTCAGTAAAATCTCCATCTTCAAAAGGTGTCATCTCTCTGGTCAAAAAATATCTCAAAGGATCTGTGCCGAATTTTTCAACCATTTCAAACGGATTTATAACATTGCCCAAACTCTTGCTCATCTTCCTACCATCCGAGGTAACAAACCCGTGAATAACAATCTGCTTTGATGGCCTAATACCAGCAGACATAAGCATCGCTTGCCACATCGCTGACTGCTGACGCAAATTATCCTTGCCTGCAAATTGAATAACCGGCCACCATAAATTAAATTTTTCGATATCATCAGGCCAACCAACAGCCGATACATAATTAACCAATGCGTCAAACCAAACATACATCACCTGATCTAAATCACCTGGAACTTGAACGCCCCAAGGCATTTTCGAAGCCAATCTCGAGATAGAAAAATCTTCCAGTCCGCCTTCAACGAATTTTCTAATCTCATGAAAGCGTCCTTCAGGAATAACAAAATCCGGACGATCTTCATAAAGCCTCAAAAGATCTTTTTGATATTTTGAAAACCTAAAAAAATAGTTTTCTTCCTCTCGAATCTGTAGCTCCAAATTTGGATGAATCGAGCATCGGCCGTCGATCAATTCTGAATCGGTCTTCTCAAGCTCGCAGCCAACGCAATACTTAATCTTGTAATTCTTTTTATAAATATCCCCATTCCTCTCACACAGTTTCCAAAACTCTTGCGTAGCCATTATATGATGCTCATCAGTCGTGCGGATAAAATTATTATAAGTTAAATTTAAAACTTCTCTGAGCCTGCCAAATTTTTCAGCATACATATCAGTATAAGCCTGCGGGTCAATCTTGTTTTCTAACGCCTTTTCATAGATCTTCTGGCCGTGTTCATCAGTTCCAAAATTAAAAAAAACTTCATTGCCGATCATGCGATAATATCTAGCAATAACATCAGCCTGAACTATCTCCAAAGCAAAACCAATATGCGGATCGGCATTAACATATGGCAATGTGGTCGTTAAATATATTTTAGCCATTTTTCAATTTAGACTTGGGGCTTTTCGCTAAATAATCTCTTATGCTGTTCAAAATCACTGACCAGCTCCATCAGTACCGCAGCGCCGGGTACTGATAATATGGCCCCCCAAAAGCCGGCGATTTCTAAACCCATTATAATGCCGAGCACCACGAGAAGCGGCGGAACGCCAACGATCTTACGAACAACTAAAGGATAAATGAGGTGATTTTCAAACCGCTGAATTATGACATAGAATCCAAAAGTCATGAAGCCAAGCGTTGCACCTTGTGTAAAAGCAACAACAATACCGGGAGTGGCGGCTAAAATCGGACCGAAGACCGGTATGATCTCAAAGAAACTGGCAAAAATCGCCAGTGCCAGAGCATATTTCACGCCCAAAACTGAAAGTCCGAGATAAACGAAAACTCCAATCAAAAGTCCAAGAAGTATTTGTCCCTGCATCCAGTAACCGATCTTACGCTGAGATCTACCCCAAAGATCGATAATGTATCTTTCATATTTAACACTGCTCACCAAGCGTAAAAAATTCTCAATCCCCTTCTCCTGCACCGAAAGATAAAAAGATATGATGATCATCAGTATAAAACTGATCGCCCCGCCAAAAAAGAATTTAGCAGTTTGGACAACATTATCTGCTGCGCTCTGTGTGGTATTACTCATAGCCGGAAAAAGATCATCAAAAGAAAAACTAGCGGCTAAACTATCTTTGAATTTATCAAGTGCCGCAGCTGGTGTAGGTGACATATATTCATCGAATCTCACTGACTTAATATAATCAGGAACTGTATTCACAAGATTAAAAAAATCATCAAAAACCAGCGGGAAAAACCAACCCAACAGAGCCAAAAGAATCGTGAAAGCCACGACATAAATAAATATCACGGCCGGAACGCGAGGTAATTTCCACTTCATTAGCAAGACAGTCATAGGCTCAATTGCAGACGCGATGACTACGGAAGTCAAAATAATCAGAACCAAATCTCTCAGAAAAAACAGGCCGACAAAAAGCAAAACGACCAGTATAGATTTAACTACTGTGCCGAGAGTTATTGAAATATTCAGAGTATTATTTTCACTTTTCACAAGCCAATTATACTATATGTGTAATATTTTCGCGAAATTTTCTTCAGATTCAAATGGGCCAATTAGTGCCAAATTTAAAGCGCTATCTTTGAAAATTAATTTAGCCTCTTTGAGTATCTCTTTAGCTGTAACTTTTTGAATATTTTTAGTTAGTTCAACTGGATCCTCGATCTTTTTTCTTAAAATTTCCTGACCGCCGTAATAATTAGCAATAGCATCAGAAGTTTCCAAACCCAATGCAATATTGCCAGCAACAGAATCCTTAAATATCTGCAGTTCTTTCTCAGTCAACACTATATCGCGAATTTTTCGACATTCATCCAAGATAGCCTGAAGTACATCGTGTACACGATTATTATCCACCCCGACAGAAATAGCCAAGTAGCCATGATCAGTAAAAGTATCATTCTCGGCGCGCACATAATATGCCGCACCCATCTCCTCGCGTATTCTCTGAAAAAGTCTTGAGCTCATACTACCGCCTAAAATATGTGCCATAAGTTCAAGTGTATGATTTCTTTTATCATAAGCATCGTGAGTTCGAAAGGCGACCACCAGATGTGTCTGATCAGACTTTTTGTGACTGATTAGGACTCTTGGCTCTGCTTGGACTTCTCGAGTTTTAATCTTACCAATCTTTTTTCCAACCTTCACATTTTTGAACTTTGCCTCGATTTTTTTAAAAATAGTTTTTTCATCGAACTTACCTGCCACAATCACTGATGTAGCCGATGCCACATAATGTTCGCCCCGATATTTTAAGAAATCAGCCTTGTTCAAAATCTTTATTGTCTCCTTCTCTCCGGCGATACTCCAACCTGCCGGCTGATCACCATACAAAAGCTTAATGATCAGATCCTGAACCTTACGCTGGGGCAGATCTTCATACATATTTATCTCCTCAATAACCACGCCTTTTTCTTTCTCAATCTCCGACTCATTAAACAATGGATTTTGATAAAGATCAGCGACAACATCAAGCGCCTTCTCAAAATATCGCGACGAAACTTTAGCATAATATCCGGTATATTCGTGACCCGTAAAGGCATTATAGTGCGCACCTAGGGAATCGAGTGCCGCTGAAATATCTATAGCACGCGGTCGATTAGACGTCCCCTTGAAACACATATGTTCCAAAAAATGAGAGAGGCCGTTAATAGCTTTTGTTTCGTATTTTGAGCCAGCTTCAACCAAAACCAAAATAGTCGTTGCCAAACTATCTTCATTGGGAATGGAAATGATCCTCAATCCGTTCTTCAAAATTTTCTTTTTATATTTCATTGCAAACATACTATCACATCAACGCCATGAAAAATAGATTTGCAATTTAGTCCATATCGTGTTAGAAGAATTAAGAGGGGTGATGTCATGAAAAAGAAAAAGACGCCTCCCGAAACAGAGATCGTTGAAAATAATCCACCCTTACAAGATATAGTCCCGAATAAAGAAGAGATTAAAAGAAAACGCGATCAAGAAGCCATCATCAAACAAGATGTTCTTGATAAA
>CAZWJJ010000009.1:0-24720 GCA_964634555.1 uncultured Candidatus Saccharibacteria bacterium
TGAACTCCCATGCTCAGGATTAACAACAAACAACACGTAATCTCACACTTGTTTATTGTTATAATACATGGCGGTACAGAACATGGAACTTATATAAAATGTCTGATACCGACTAACGAAGACAATAAAAGGCTTTTTTGAGTCAGGTCGATCAGGCCAAAAAGTTTGTCGCTGATAAAATCCGGCTTAATGATCCAATTGTAAATATCCGACGAAGAAAGATCTATACCTTGCTTAAAGACAAAATATAAAGATAAAATTATCGGAATCTGTATAAACATCAACAAAATTCCCGAAAATGGATTAACTTCATGCTCTCGATAAAGATCCATAATCTTCATAGCCTGCTCCTGTTGATCTTTGTGCGTCTCCTTAATCTTAGCCATGATCGGCTCAAGCTCTTTCATTTTCTTCTGGGTCTTGATCGTCTTATGAGAGATTGGGACCAAAATCAGGCGCACAATTATAGTTAGCAAGATAACCGCCAGGCCCAAATCGTGATTAGGAACAATAGAGGTTAAAACGACCAGGGCATTATATAGCGGGCGATGAAAAAAAATCGTATATATAAAACTAAACATTATAATAATTTTGCCTTTGTTAATAAATCAATAATCTCTTTTTCCAAGTCAATATATTCCATTTTATCAGAGCCAGTCTTAAAGAAAAATGCGCATATAAACGGCGTCCTTGTTTGTGATGAAAGTTTTCTAACAATAGCTCGGCCGCGGCGTTTTAATAAATTTCGAGTAACAGCCAGTTTTGAAACTTTAGATGAGACAACAAAAGCGTACAAATTTTTCTGCTGTTTTTCATTGCTTTTTAAAGGCAAAAAACGCAAAAAAAGATGCTCTATATGAACATTTTGCCCTTCTTTTAAGAGAGTTTGAAATTGAGCCTTACTAACTCTCTGCTCTTGCGAGAACATAAGGCTGGATACGATATAGATTAAACAGTTAATTTACTTCTGCCTTTTCTTCTTCTATTTGCTGTAACTTTTTTACCGCCAGGAGTCCGCTTTCTGACTAAAAAGCCGTGAGTCTTTGCTCGCTTTCTTTTTTTAGGATTGTATGTTTTTGACATAACTGAAGTCTATAATAAAAAAGACGCAAAGGCAAGACATTACTTATCTTATCCACAAATAATCCACCTCTTATTAACAGCTCTTCTGGTTTATTTTGTTTGTCGATTACAAAAAACAACTCTATAATTAGCTTAATCTTTCTTGGCAAGTGGTTTATTTCAAAAATAAATACTACACTAATACCATGCTCGATAATAAAAAACTGTGGTCCGATTCGATAGTTGAGATAGAGCTGGGAATTTCTCGGGCAAATTTTGCTACATGGTTTAAAAATACCTATATATCAAAACAGGAAGATGGGGTAGTTTTTTTGGCAGTACCAAATGCTTTCGTTAAAGACTGGCTTTTAAATAAATATCACAAATTCATATTAAAAGCCCTACGAAATATCTCACCGAATATTCGCGGTATTGAGTATACAATTCAAAAAGAAGGGGATCAAGAGCGAGAAAGCCGCTCACAACCAACAGAAAAGACTCCTATTAACAATCAGTTAAAATTAAACGAGCTTTATATTAATAAAGACGATAATCTCAATCCTAAATACATTTTCGACACCTTTGTTGTAGGTTCTTTTAATGATCTAGCACACGCAGCCGCTCAAGCTGTTATAAAAAACCTCGGAACGACCTATAATCCCTTGTACATCTACGGCGGAACAGGTCTTGGTAAAACACACTTACTTCAGTCTGTCGGTAACTATTTAAAAAATCAGGCTGGCAAAAAAGTTTTTTATCTAACTTCTGATAAATATATCACTGAGATAATTGATTCAATCAGAAATAGCACCATAAATGTTATTAAAGATAAATACAAAAAATACGACCTGCTTATAATCGATGACATCCAGATGTTTTCACAGAAAGAAAAGTGCCAAGAGGAGCTGTTTCATCTATTTAACGCGTTAAATGACAATAATAAGCAGGTGATCTTCTCCTCAGACAAACCTCCAAGGCAAATATCAAACATTGAAGACAGGCTACGTTCACGATTCGAAGGCGGAATGGTAATTGAAGTTTCTAAGCCGGAATACGAATCGCGCGTTGCTATTCTTAAATCAAAATTAAAATCAATCAGCTTCTATCTACCTAATGAAACTGTCGACTATATCGCCACAAATATCTTAGACAATGTTCGTGAGCTAGAAGGTGTTCTAAATACAATCATCTGCCAATCCCAACTTAAAAATAAAGAACTAAATATTAATGAGATCAAGCAACTCATTAAAAATAGCTCAAAACAAAAAAAAGCTGTTTCAATAAAAGATGTTTTAAGGGCAGTTTGCGAATTTTACAACATTGATGAAAAATCTCTATACGAAAAAACTCGCAGAAAAGAAGTTGTTAAGCCGCGGCAGGTTGCTATGTACATCTTGAGACAGGATTTTAATACCTCTTACCCGTATATTGGCCAGAAACTCGGCGGCCGAGATCATACAACAGTAATCCACGCCTGCGAGAAAATAAAATCGTCCATAAAAAGCAGTCCGGTGTTAGAGCAGGAGATAGAGCATATAAAAAATTCCATTTATAATGGTCAAGCAGTAGTCGGTGCAACAATCGTTGAAGATGTTGATTAATCTGTTAGTATCCTGTGAATAAATATGTTCAAAAGTCAGGGATAAAAAGTTGAATATTTAAAAGTAAACATGTGCAGACAAAGTTATTCAAAACAATTCCAGTCTCTAAGCAAAAGTTTTCCCCAGACAAAATGCAAAAATAACCTTTATATAACCTACTTATTTGAAAGTTACCAACATATACACAGTCCTAATAACAAAAATAATATATTTAAATAAATAAAATATTAATAATTACTTATGAAAGTAGAATGTGGAAAAGATAAGTTACGAGAATGTGTTACAGCTGTTGGTAAAATAGCTTCTAGGAATTTATCTTTACCGATTCTAGAATCAATTCTTATTGAAACAAAAGATAAGAGCCTGATTCTGAAAGCGACAAATTTAGATGTCGGGCTTGAGATTAAAATGCCAGCTAAGGTTGACCGACATGGTTCTATTGCTTTGCCTGCCGACATTTTAAATTCTTTTTTGTCGGGCTTGAATAAGGATCAGGTAATAAAGATCGAGTTGATAAATAATAATCTCTCGATCTCGACCCCGCATAACTCTACAGTTATTAAGGGTTTTGCGATCGATGATTTTCCGAATATTCCAAAGATCGATAAAGATGATCTACTGTCAATTGAGGCTGATAAGCTGGTGTTAGGTATTAGATCGGTTATTTATTCTGCCGCATTATCTGATATGAAGCCGGAGATCTCGTCAGTTTATATGTATACTGATAGTGATGAATTGATATTTGTCGCTACTGATTCGTTTAGGCTGGCTGAAAAACGGTTTAAAAATCCCGATCTCGGTAAAAAGATGTCTTTAATAATACCAGTTAAGAATGCTGCAGAGATCGCTAGAATTTTTGATCAGAGCCATGATATATTAGAGATCCATTTTAATAAGAATCAGTTGTCGATTCTGTCGCCGACAATATATTTTACCTCTAGGGTTGTTGGGGGGATTTTTCCGGATTACAGACAGATTATTCCGAAGGATAAAAAGACCGAAGTTGTGGTTTTAAAAAAAGATCTGATTGATTCCATAAAGATATCAAATATTTTTTCCGATAAATTCAATCAGATTAATATCAAGATTAATCCGGATGATGCTCTTTTTGAAATAAGTTCAAAGAATCAGGATAGGGGTGAAAGTGCTACTATTGTGCCGGCGACTCTCGAGGGGGAGAACGTTGATGTGACAGTGAATGCTAAGTATATTTTAGACTGTTTACAGTCGATCATTTCGGACAGTGTTCATATTGTTTTTAATGGCTCGAATAAGGCTATTAAAATAAAAGGTATTGGAGAGGATTCGTTTCTTTATTTATTGATGCCGATGAATCTCTAGAAATTAATGCAAAAGATCAACGATCTTCTGGGTAAATATAAGAAGCTCGCTATTCCTAACGAAGATTTGCGAAAAAAAATTTCCGATATTATTTTTGAGGAGTTGAAGTTGGAGATAGATTTCAAAAATGTTAGCATTAAAAATTCCATCGCCTACATTAAATGTGAAAGTATAGAGAGAAGCGAAATTTTTTTGAAAAAGAAAAAAATTTTAAACAAAATCGCCGACTCCAGACTTACGCCAAAGATTGCAGATATTAGATAGAGAGATTGAGTGTAGTGTCTGCTTCAGCTTTATTCATAACAGAATCATATACTACAACATGGATAGTGTTAGTAGTTTTGATACCTGGAATTTCCGATGGTATAAAGTAAAATTCGAAAGGATTATTCTTGGCCGATCCAAGATATACATCATTAAGGAAGAAATCTACTTGTGAGAGTGGGAAACGGCTGACATTTTGAAGTTGAATTGCTATGCGCTGTTTTGGATTGTAGATTGTTGTTTGGTTTGGGCTAATAAAGTTGATTTTAGGGGCAAAATTTGCGCCATGGATATCATCAACGGCTTTGGGTATCACATCAGCAGTTTCATTTGTAATATTATTATCCTTGGCCCATTTTTGAGTGGCGGCTTCCCAAAGGATAAATTGTGGGTCATTAGTTGGATCTGAGGGGACTGCACCTGTTGGATTGCTTTTATCTATCCAGAAAAGTTCAGAGTGAATATTTCGCACAACTTTTGTTTGGAGCATCTCTGTAGGGGTATCAGAAGTGGCGAGTTTTCCGGATGCTTTATCTATCTGATATGTTTGACCTCCGTCCCAGAATCCATTCAGAAACGGATTTATAGAGTAATGAATTGTCGTGTCCGGATTGATGAATTTTTCTGTCGGTAGATTTGCGGCCGCGAATTTTAGAAATTCAGTCCACATTGGTAGGGCGATATAGCCGGATGTTTTTTTGACCATTGGTGTGTTGTCATTATTTCCAGCCCAGACTCCAATGGCTAGATTCGGCATATAGCCAACTACCCAGGCGTCACGAAAATCGTTGGTTGTACCGGTTTTTATTGCAATCTGTCGGCCGGGAATATCAATTGGCGAATATTCTCCAAAAAGCGGTGTTCGAGCGTTTGTATCTGAAAGAACACTGTTAATAAGTCGAGCTGTGTTTTCTGGCAAAACTCGCGCTGGTGAATTAGTCGATTCTTCAACAGTGTTGCCATCTTTATCCTCAATTTTTTTGATTATTTGGTAAGGGTTTCTAATCCCGTCATTGGCAAAAACTGAATAGGCGCTAGTCATATCCAATAGAGAAACTTCGCCGCCGCCGAGTACCAAGGTTAATCCATATCTTTGCGGATCATTTAGACCTTTTACTCCCATATTTCTGGCAGTCTGAATTGAGTCATTTATACCAACAAGATACAGAAGTTTGATAGCTGGAATATTCCTAGATTGAGCTAGAGCGTTTCTTAGAGTGATTGGCCCTACAAATTGACCATCATAATTCACTGGTTGATAGCAGTCTGACTCTTTAGCGGTTGGTGTTAAGGGTTTACCATCAGGGGAGCAGGTTGTTTGGAATTGAGTTTGAAGATCAAGTAGGGTTGTTGTCGGTAAATAACCTTTGTTAAATGCTGTCGCATAAACAAAAGGCTTGAAGGAAGATCCTGGCTGTCTGTGTGCAGTTGTAACATTAAAATTACCGTCGTTGGCAGTGTCGAAATAGTTCCTAGAGCCGACCATTACCAAAACCTCACCGGTTTTAGGATCAATTGCGACCATGCCGGCATTTTTGGCGCTGAATTTTGTTTCATTTTGAGCGGCATATTTAGCAACTGTTTCTTCCGCTTTCTGTTCAAGTGTCCAATCGAGGGTTGTCGTAACCTTTAGTCCATTAGTCTCGATATAGTCTGCACCGTATTTATCTTCGAGATAGGCTTTTACATATTCTACAAAGTGCGGCGCTTTTATCCCCTCGGTTTGTTTTGGTAAAAAAGTAACAACCTCTTTTTTGGCCGCTTCGGATTCGGTGTGCGTAATAAAACCGAGCGAAACCATTTTGTCCAAAACGAGATTTTTTCTTTCTGTTAATTTAGGAATGTTTGTGCCATAAGGGGAGTAAAAACTTGGCGCGTTTGGAATAGCTGCCATATAGGCCGCCTGTGCTAAAGTGAGATCTTTTACATCTTTGCCATAAAATTGTTGGCTGGCATCCTCTGCACCGTAAATTGATCCACCATAGGGAATTTCATTCAAATAAAGATTTAAGATCTCATCTTTACCCATAGTTTGCTCTAATTTAAGTGCCAAGATTATCTCTTTTATCTTTCGGGAGAAATTCTTATCTGATGTTAAGAGAGCATTTTTAATAACTTGTTGAGTAATTGTTGAACCGCCTTGTTTGATCGAGCCGGACTGGAGGTTGATCAGTGCCGAACGGATCATAGAGCCAAACTCTACGCCGTGATGTGTGTAGAAGTTGGCGTCTTCAATGGCGACGGTTGCGTTCTTTAAATAAGGTGAAATGTCGGCTGAGGAAACAACTTTTCTTGTTACACCTTGATGGATATCATAGAGCAAAATGGTGCCGGTACGATCATATATCTTTGTTGATTCTGAAACTTTTCTTTGTTCTAATTCTTTAAAATCTGGGATTTGCAGGGTCGAAAGCCAGAGAACTATCAAGCCGGAAACAACTAGAAAAATGATTAATAAAACACGCAATAAATTGGCGAAGGAATGAAGTCCGGTGGTTTTTTTGAGAACTTTATGTAATTTACTCATTAGTAAAACAATACCATAAAATAGTTGACTTGAAAACGTTCTATAGAGGGTAAAATAAATGCTATCCAAGGTCATTGCGAGCGACCGTAGGAGTGTGGCAATCTCCGTCAATTGACTATAAGAGATTGCTTCGTAGTATACTCCTCGCAATGACAGCTTAGATTATTTTGTTATAAATTCCTCACAAAAACGATTTGGTGTCATTGCAAGCTGTTCGTAATCTGTGTTAATAGGGCAAAGAGATTACCTTATTATAATTTCTCCCAACAATATAGAAATTCTCCGGCGGAGGGGAGGATATTTTTAATTTGATCGAAGTATGTTAAATTAAATAAATGAAAATCGATACTAGTGAGGATAAAATTGAAGAAATATTGACTCGTTCGGTTGAAGAGATTTTACCGACAAGAGATGGCTTGAAGGAGGCGCTAACGTCTGGCAGGCGTTTGAGAGTGTATATCGGAACAGATGCGACTGGCACATCTCTTCATATAGGACATGCGACTAACTATATGATTTTGGAAAAGATGCGGCAGTTGGGACACGAAGTTATTTTTTTGGTGGGGGATTTTACTGCGCGAATTGGAGATCCGACTGATAAAGGAGATATTGCCCGTAAACAACTCACTCGCGAGCAGGTTATGGAAAATGTTAAAACTTGGATCGATCAGATTAAGCCCGTCATTGATGTCTATAATAAAGAAAATCCGGTAAAGATTCTTTATAATCACGAATGGCTTTCGGCACTTAAGCTGGAAAATATTTTAGACTTGGCTTCAAATTTCACTGTTCAGCAGATGATCGAGCGCGATATGTTTCAGGCGAGGATCAATAATAGAAAACCTCTATATTTGCATGAGCTTTTTTATCCCCTGATGCAAGGTTATGATTCTGTTGCTATGGACGTTGATATTGAATTGTGCGGACGCGATCAGAAGTTTAATGCTTTAGCTGGCCGTACACTTTTGCGAAAATTAAAGAATAAGGAAAAGTTTGTTTTTATTACCAAACTATTAGAGAATCCGAAGACTGGAGAAAAGATGATGTCTAAGTCTATGGGTACCGGTGTATTTTTGGATTTTGATGCCAATAAAATGTATGGCGCAATTATGTCTCAGCCGGATGAAAATATGAGACAGCTTTTTGTGGATTGTACAAAGCTCACAATGCAGGAGATTGAAGAGATTTTAAAGGCGGAAAGTCCTCGAGATGCTAAGATGAGATTAGCTAAGGAGATAACCGCGATCTATCACGGCGATGACGCTGCCGGTTTCGCTGAAGAACAGTTTGTAAAAGTTTTTCAGAAAAAAGATCTGCCAGATGAGATCATTTCTGTTTTTGCTAGTGAGGATGAACTATTGGTAGATGCCTTGATTGCAAACAAGGTTGTTAAGTCCAAAACCGAATATCGAAGATTGGTTGATGAGGGGGCTGTAAATCTGAATGATCAAAAGATCAGTGACCCGTCGATAAAGATCGGATCAGGCGGCATATTTAAGATAGGTAAAAAGAGATTCATAAAAATAGTTTCAAAATAGTAAAAATCCCCTCGTAAGGGGATTTTTTGTTTATTTAAATTTAATAGTCCTCATCCTCGTCTTCTTCATCATCCTCATCTGCGAGATCATCAAGATCTTCATCATCTAGATCGAGTTCCAGATCGAGATCCGCATCGTTGCCGTCTGGATCAAAATCGGCAGAGCTCGAGAAATCGTCGTACATATTATTTATTAATTGTTAGTTAATAATTAGGACTTTTGCGTCCAAAAACTAGCTGATAATTTCTTCATTTTTGAAGATAATTATTTTTATCAGAACCGATTTTATTTTGCAAGAGGTTTTGCGTTCTTTTGGGGATAATTATCTGACGGTTTGATCGAAACGATTCCGGTTAGAGCCGCGGCGATAGCATCGAACTCATCATCGTGTTTTATTTTTTCTTTTTCCGAAATATGTAGAAGTTTTCCAAGCATATAAATAACCTGTTCTTTGGTTGCTTTGCCGTAGCCGGTTATGGCGATCTTGATTTGCAGAGGCGTATATTCATTGATCGATAGACCTGCCGATCGACAAACGTATGTTATCGCTCCTTTGGTTTCGGAGACACCCATTGCGGTTTTTTGATTGGTTGTAAAGAAAAGTTTTTCGATTGCCAAAGCATCTGGACGCCAGATTTTTATAATCTCAGTTAACCTTGTTCCTAGTTCGTAAATTCTTTTTGATAGCTCAGAAGTTTTTGGGGTTTTTAGACAATCTGAAAAAAGAAGTGAGTCTCTGCCGGCGGATCTTTCAATAATAGCAACCCCGAGTCTTTCATAGCCGGGATCGATTCCTAGAACGCGCATGACTATTCGGCGTTAGTGTAAATATTCTCAACGTCGGCATTTTCCTCTAGTTCGCCGATAAGCTCGTCTAATTTTGCTTGTTCGGCTTCGGGTAGGGGGATCTTGGTTGTTGGTTCAAAAACGCCCTCATTTTTTTGAAAAGCCCAAACAACGGAGCCTTGGGCACCCAGCGAGCCTTCATATTTGGAAAGGGTGAATTTTATTTCGTTAATAGTGCGGTTTTTGCTGTCCGTGGCACCTTCGATAATTATAGCCACTCCGCCCGGGCCGTAGGCCTCGCAGAGAAATTCAGTCATGGTGCCGGCGCCAACACCAGCGCCTTTGGCGCTCGCCCGCTCAATATTTTCATTTGGCATATTGGCGGCACGTGCCTTATCGATTGCGATCCGTAGGCCGGGGGAATTTTTATCGCCTTTTGCTAGACGCGATTCGATTGCGATCTGTTTAACTAAAACCGAAAATACCTTGCTCTTTTTGGCATCAGTAGCTTCTTTTTTGTGTTTGATCTTGGAAAATTTATTATGTCCGCTCATGTTAAATAGACTACTCTAATAATAATTTTCTGTATAGTACTTTTGTGACAGTAATAAATTTTTACAAGGACTTATTCTCTGGAAAAATTTGTCCTAAATGTTCGTAGGCTTTTCTGGTTGCGATTCGGCCGCGAGGGGTTCTTTCCAGTAGTCCAAGCTGTATCAGGTATGGCTCGCTTATCTCTTCGATTGTTTCTTCTTCCTCGGAAGTGGCGGCGCTAATCGTGCCTAGGCCGATCGGCCCTCCGCCAAACTTATCTATAATAGTCTCTAGAATTTTTCTGTCGGCGTAAGAGAGGCCGGCCCCATCGATATTTAAAAGTTTCAGGGTTTTAAAAACTGTTTCGAGATCGATATTCGTATTATGAACTTGTGCGAAGTCGCGGCATCTTTTTAAAAGATGGTTGGCGATTCGCGGAGTGAATCGGCTTCTTTTGGCAATCTCGATTATTGCCGGTCGGTCAATATTGATATTAAGGATGTCAGCTGAGCGCTCAATGATCGTTTGGACCTCAGAGTTAGTGTAAAATTCTAATCGGAATGTTCCGCCTGAAAAGCGCGATCGAAGCGGGGAGGAAAGAAGGGCAATGCGAGTCGTGGCGGCGATTAAAGTGAAGGGCGGCAACTCAAGCTGGATTGTTCTAGCTGAGGGGCCCTTGCCGATGATGATGTTTAAATTGCCGGATTCCATCGCTGGATAAAGAACTTCTTCAATCATTTTGTTGAGTCGGTGGATTTCATCAACAAACAAAACATCGCCCGGAGATAGATTGGTTAGAAGTGATGCTAGGTCGCCGACTTTTTCGATCGCAGGACCGGAAGTGATCTTCAATTCTGAGCCGTTTTCTTTGGCTACCAGATGGGCTAAGGTGGTTTTTCCTAGTCCCGGCGGGCCGTAAAACAAAACATGTTCCGGGGTTTGATTTCGAGCTTTGGCGGCAGTCAAGAGAATTTTTAAATTCTCTTTTATCACCTCTTGGCCGATATATTCATTCCATCTCGCTGGCCGCAAGGCGCTGTCGAGGTATTTTTCGTTGCCTCGCAGTAAATTTTCACTTTCTGGCAGGTCGCTCTCTGTTTTTTTCTGATTTAGCATTGTAATTATTGGTTTGTTGGAATTTTTATGCTTGACCCAGGTTCATTTATTCAGAAGAAGATGTTTCTATATTAACATATAAAACAAAACACAACCCGCTGTTTTTGGCGATAAAAAGCCTTTAGACACTTGACATTTTGATCTGATTATGCTAGATTACCCACAGACAAATCGAGAATATAAATCTCTAAGCAATTGGACCCCTGGGTCTAGATGGTTATTCAAGAAGGACATTCTGGTACCACGCTAGACGTGGCGCGCTGGGATTATCCTCCAAGGTTAACTTAACTTTTGGTATTTTATCAAAAGAATTGCTTAGAGATTTATCGTCTCGATAAGTCTCTAAAATAAAATTGTCAAAACTAATCGAGCGCGCTCGTTAATTCCACCACTCTCTCAACTTCCTCAAGGGAAGTTATTCCTCTCAACACTTTAACAATACCATCTTCTTTCATACTAAGGATTGCTTGCGGCAAGGCGGCCTTCTCTATCTCTCTGTCACTAGGATTTTCACTTATTAACTTTTCAATATTTTCATCCATAACTATCGCCTCATAAACTCCGATTCGACCTTTGTATCCTATGCCGTTGCAAACAGGACAGCCTTCGCCCGCAACCCACATTTTATTGGGATCCAGTCCAGTTGCATCAAACTTTTTTTGTTTGATAGTTTCAAGGGCTGAATCGATGACTTTTTTGTCGGCTTCGCTTGGTGCAATCTCTTTTTTACAGCTTTGGCAAAGTTTTCGGACTAGGCGCTGAGCTAAAAGTAGGTTTACTGCTGAACCGATAACTTTCGGATTTACTTCAAGGTCGATCAGTCTGGGAATGGCGCCGGCAGCGCTATTCGTGTGTAGGGTCGAAAAAACCAAATGTCCAGTTAATGCTGAATTGACAGCAATTTTGGCGGTCTCCTTATCTCGGATCTCCCCGATCATTATAATGTCCGGATCCTGGCGAAGAGCAGACCTTAATCCTTCGAGGAAAGTATAACCGCTTTCTTCGTTCACTTGCGTTTGCGAGATTCCGGCTAAATGATATTCTATCGGATCTTCGATAGTGATAATTTTGGAACCAGGTTCATTCACTTTTCTAAGGCAGGCATAGAGAGTGGTGGATTTTCCGGAGCCAGTCGGACCTGTTACAAGGATCATGCCGTTTGGCTTGGCGATTTCATGTTGTAAAATTTCTAACAAGCGTGTCTCCATACCCATTTTATCTAGGGTAATAGCAATCGAATCTGGATCTAGTAATCTCATAACCACTGACTCTCCATAGGGGCCGGGGAGAATGGAGGTTCTTACTTCGATCTGTTTTTTTAACATCGCAATACTAAAGCGTCCGTCCTGAGATGCCGCCTTGATATTTAATTTTAAACCAGAGATGAGTTTGATTCGGGAGAGAATTAATTTGTTTATAGCAGGACTAAATAGGCTGATATCTTGCAGAACGCCATCAAGTCGAAAGCGCAGACGCGTTTCATTTTCTTGCGCTTCGATATGAATATCGGAGGCGCCGACCGTAATAGCGCCGGCAATTATGATCTCTAATATTTTTGAGACGCCTTGAGTTTTGTTATTTTGAATTGTGTCAGCGATCAGCGCTTTAACATTATCTATTGTCGTGGCTTTTTCCATGAAAATAGCCATCTGTTCTTCAGAAACTCCTACAAGGCCGGCTTTCGTCTCCATGCTGTAAGAGATCTCTTTGTATCTTTCCCACGCGCGTTCCAAGCTGTTCATAGAACCCATATAAAGCTCAATCTCGTATTTTTTTTCTTTAAGTTTTTCCAAAATCCCAGCAATATTTGGATTATTTGGAGTTAAGACAAGGATATAAACTTTTTTGCCTGTCAGTCGAAAGGCGGCCATGCCGGCGGCCCGCGCTTCTTCTTCTGAAACTAATCGAAGCGCGTCTGTATTAATAGAAAGGGTTGTCAGATCCATATACGGGAGGCCGTATTTCTTGGAAAGCATTTCCGCCAACTCTTCAGCCTCAGCCTTCTTGAGCTCATCTAATTTATTTTGTTGGCCGATGTCTTGAAGATTGGACATAAATTTTTTAATTGCCGATGCGCTCCATCAAATTTATTTCCATACTATCATTTCTTTTTACTCAGACAAGTAAAGTTACCCACTGCACGCAAAAAAATCTATTTTGACCAGAAGATGGTTTACATTTTTCCCCTCAGATGATACAGTTTTGTCAATCGAGAACGTTGATAAGTGAGAAGAAGGAGTAAGAAATGGCCACCGAGCTGACTAGATTTTTAAGGGGATGTATTGAAGACAAGATTTCTTATTATGAGAAAAGAAAGGAGTCATTACTTTTACAGCTCGCAAGATTGCAGAACAGTTGTCCTCATTCCGAAAAGGAGCAGGTTGAATGTGGGGTTGTTCAGACAGATAATGAGGGTGGTCCGCACGAACATGTGACTCGCTGTATTGACTGTCATAAGATACTGAAAAATGGAGGGGTGAATGAGTAAGAAAGTTTTAGCTCAAGAGGAGATTCGCCAAAGGTTGGAAAAGATTGAGATTCGATTTCGGAAAATTAAGAGTGAAGAGAAAAAGTGTTGGAAATTGTTAGAGGAGTTACAAAAAAGATGCACGCATCCGAATAAAATTTCTGACCCGGATGGCGAGCGCTGTCCTGATTGTGGTAAAAGTAGCCGTTTGAGTATTTAGGAGGGGCAACAGAATGACCCAGGAAGAGGTTTTGGTCGAAAGAGAGGCTATTAGGGTTGAGGCCAGAAAGATTGCAGAAAGAAGACGTTTGCTACAGATAAATTGTCTTCACGTTAATGCTAAACGATTTTTTGGTATTATGTGGTGCGACGACTGCGGTATGTCCTCAGAAATTGAGAATGATTTTTGTCGCGAGTGTGGCTTGGAGAGATAGATATCACTTTTTAAAGGTGATTAGCCCGATTTTTATCGGGTTTTTATTTTGTGGATTTTTAGATCGTGTTGGTTTAGTATTAAAAAATGGAGTATATAACTCATAATCTGGCGGAGACATATGAATTAGCTGCGAAATTTGTGGCTGGGGAATTGCCGTGCTCCTGTAGTTTAAGGAAAACTGCGACAGTTGTCGGCCTTTTTGGCGATCTTGGTGCAGGAAAAACATCTTTTACTCAGGGCGTAGCTCGGGCGTTTGGCATAAGAGAACATATAACCAGCCCCACCTTTGTTTTGGAAAAAATATATAAACTTGGCAAGAAATTTTCTTATAAGCATCTGGTTCATATTGATGCGTATAGATTGAAAAACGGCAATGAAATGAAAGCGCTTGGTTTTGATGAAATTCTAGCTGATCCTGAAAATATTATTTTTATCGAGTGGCCGGAAAATATTAAAGAGGCTTTGCCGTCAGAGATGATTAAGGTTTATTTTGAGGCTGTTGACATCAAAGAAGATGAGAGGAAGATTATAATAGTGTGTTAAAATTACGATTGTGAAAGCTTCAAAGAAAACCATTTTACTTGATGTGCATGCTATTTTGCATCGAGCATACCATGCTTTGCCGGGTTTTTCTTCGAGCTCTGGCGAACCGACGGGCGCGCTTTACGGCGTCTCGGCGTTTTTGATAAAAATAGTTTCTGATCTGAAGCCGGATTATATCGTAGCCTGTTACGATCTGCCTGGTCCGACATTCCGTAAAAAAATTTATGACGAATATAAGGCCGGACGGGCCAAGGCTGATGATTCTTTGATTGCGCAGATGGTTCGGTCGAGAGATATTTTTAAGGCTTTCAATATTCCTATATACGAGAAGGCAGGCTTTGAAGCAGATGATATTATCGGAACGATCGCCGAGATTACAAAAAAAGAAAAGAGCATGCAGACAATCATCGCTTCAGGTGACATGGATACTCTACAGCTAGTTGATGATGATTCGGTTGTGGTTTATACCTTGAAAAAAGGTATCAACGATACGGTGATTTACAATGAAGATGCAGTAAAAGAAAGATTTGGTTTTAGCCCGGAACTGATGGCTGATTATAAGGGATTGCGGGGCGATCCGTCCGATAATATTATTGGCGTGAAGGGGATAGGAGAAAAAACCGCAACCGAGCTGATAAAAAATTTCGGTTCGATAGAGAAGATTTATAAAGTTATAAAAAAAGAACCGGAAAAATTGATCGCGGTTGGAATTAAGCAAAGAATTATCGACATATTGAAGGAGGCAGAGGAGGAAGCGGTTTTTTCAAAGATGCTGGCGACAATCAAGCGCGATGTTCCGATCGATTTTTCTTTGCCAGAAAAAAGCTGGCGGGAGGCTTTAGATATTTCGGAAGCGTTGAAGCTTTTTCAGCAACTGGAATTTAAACAGCTTGGTCCGAGATTAAAAAATCTGCTATCTCAAGATGGAGCCGATTTGTCTGAATCTGCAGAAATTGATCAATCAAAGACAAAATCAGATTCTATTTTGCCGGAGGAGTTTCGTAAGTTGGCCATTGCCGCTTGGCTCATGAATTCAGAATTAACAAATCCGACGACTGAAGATATTTTGACGACATTTGCAGCGCGGGATTTTGATGAGGTTAGAAGTAAATTGGCTAAAGAGTTAAAAGATCGCGGACTGGAAAAGGTTTACAACGAGATTGAATTGCCGATTGTGCCGATTATTAGAGAAGCCGAAGATCGTGGAATTTTGATTGATCAAAAACATTTTTCGCGGATGTCTTCATACTATCACGAAAAATTAAAATCGCTTGAGGCGGAGATCTGGAAGCTGGCGGGAGAGGAGTTTAATGTGAACTCTTCTAAACAATTAGCGGTTATTTTATTCGACAGGCTTAATTTGTCGGTGAAGGGTTTGAAAAAAACTCCCGGAGGCGCGCGATCAACTCGCGAGTCTGAACTTTTAAAATTAAAAGACGCGCATCCGATCATCGAGCTTTTATTGTCTTATCGGGAAATTCAGAAACTGCTGTCGACATATATTGATCCTTTGCCGACATTGATTGATTCCGATGGTCGGCTTCACACCTCGCTTGATCAGATGGGTACGACTACTGGCCGGCTTTCATCACGCGATCCGAATTTGCAAAATATTCCCGCCGGAGGTGAGATCGCTAAAGAGATTCGTCGGGGCTTTGTTGCAACCGCCGGATTTAAATTTGCGTCGTTTGATTATTCTCAGATCGAGATGAGAGTTTTAGCTTGGCTTTCCGGCGATCCGGAGCTGGTCGAGATTTTTAAGACTGGCCAGGATATACATACTGCTGTGGCGTCGAAGGTTTTTGGCGTCCCGGAAAATGAAGTGACGAAAGAGATGCGACGCAAGGCGAAAGTCATAAACTTCGGCATTGTTTATGGGATGGGAATAAGTTCTCTTAAAAAGAATCTGAACTCGACAATGCAGGAGGCCGAAACTTTTTATAATAACTATTTCGCGCAGTTTCCAAAAATTCGAGAATATTTTGAAAAGGTAAAAAATGAGGCTAGGAAAAAAGGCTTTACGACAACTTTTTATGGACGCCGCCGATATTTTCCTATGATAAATTCAAGTTTGCCGTTTGTTCGTGCTGAGGCGGAGAGAATGGCTGTGAACGCACCAATCCAAGGCACGGCTACTGCCGATCTTATAAAAATGGCGATGAACAAAGTAGACACCGAGCTTAAAAAAGTTGGACTTGATAATTCGACTCACTTACTGCTCCAAGTACACGATGAATTACTTTATGAAATTAAAGATGGCAAAGATCTTCATCAAACGATGGCGGTTATAAAAAAAGCTATGGAGACTGTCGATAAACTGCCGGTACCGTTGACTGTTAATTCGTATCTTGGCTCTAATTGGGGTGATATTGAGGAGCATAATCTGTCAGCGGAATGATTTTTGTTGTTCATGGAAATTTAAGAGAAAAGGTTCTGGCTGGGTTTGTAGAGTTGAAGGATAAAATGATCCGGGCTAATCCGGATGCTTTGCAGATTAGATTTTCTACTGAGAATTTTTCCCGCGAGAGATTTGAAGAGCTGATGGGAGGCAGATCTTTGTTTAAGGAAAAATTTATTGTTTTGTCGGATGGATTATTTGAGAAGGCGGAGATTGGTGATTTTTTATTGGAAAAAATCTCTTTGATCGCCGAATCTGATACCATATTTATTTTTCGCGAAGGCAAGCTCACGAAAAAATATCTTGATGCCATAAAAAAAGCCGGAGGCAAGCTTGAAGAGTTTTCTGATTCTGAATCTGCAAAAAAGCAGGGATATGCGGGCGCTAGAGAAATTAAACTTCGCGCCGGGTACGAAGGCTACAATATTTTTAGTTTTACTGATGCTATTGGCGCTAGAGATAAAAAAAACGCTTGGGTCCTGTATCAAAAGGGCTTACGCGCTGGATTGCCTGCTGAGGAGCTGTTTTGGAAGATTGTTTGGATTTTTCGAAATATTATTTTGGTTAGTTCGATAAATTCTGACCATGCGGGGCTACAAACTAAGTTTAGCGTTAGCCCATTTATATTAGGTAAATGCCGAGGCTTTGTTAAAAACTACTCAGTCGAATCCTTGATTGATAATTACAAGAAGCTCAATGATATTTATTATCAATTTAGACGGGGAGAAGTTGAGGTTGAATTGGCAGTTGAGCAGTTTATCTTGAATCTATAAAAGATATTAACCCAGGGCGACTCTGTATACTTGGAGTTTGCTTATGTGTTTAATACCTTCTCACTTCTCAGCTCGCCACGCATTTTGCGGGATCTATACTGATTTACCTTGGCAATAAAATACCCTTTAAAAATAAGGATATTTTAGGAAATAGTCAGGATTTATTTTAATTTGGCTTGACAAATTTATTCCAAGATGCTAGACTATCCACAGAATCGGTTAAGTAAGTTCGTTGAAGTGCTGAAAAAGAGTGATGGCTAAAGGGGAATACTCTCCTAAGCCGACGATCTGTTCCGTTATGATAACGGAACAGAAGGAGATTTCGATCATGAAGAAGAACCAGCAGGCCACTACCGCGACTGCCACTGCGACCGAGACGCCCGCCGCCGCCCAGACCCACCAGATGAACGAACGGCCGGCACTGGCCGTCCGTTCCGGAACGATCGGGGAAGTGAACGTAGGGGTGACCGAGGCACGCTGGACAGCAGTCGTGGTCACTTCTGACCCGAATGCTCAGGGAATCTTCAGAGCCAGATATCTGGAGCTGGAAAAGAACAAGGATTTGGAGGATGAGGAACTCCACCTCACTGCTTCGGACCTCCGAGGGGTGCCGCGCTGGCGCCTCAAGAACCTTCGTCAACTCGCCGGACAGTCCGGCGAGACCGATGGCGATGAAGAAGACTTCGTCTACTATCTGACCAGAAAGCTCTTCGGAGCTGACGTGAGGATCGTGGAGACCGAGACCGGAGACATGGAGATTCAGGCCAAGCGCCGAGGCGATGAACGCCCCGGAGCTCTGGCGGCCGATCTGTCCCCCAAGCTCGTCCAGGTGCACGAGAGCTTCGAGAGGGAGGATGGCAAGTGGGTCTCTCGAGTCGTGTATCGACTCAACTTCGGTCAGACCCCGCCGAAGAAGACCAAGTAATATTTAGGCGGTAAGACCGCCACGCAGGGCGCCAATGCTGAAAAGCAAAGGCGCTCTTTTTAATTGATTAAAAATAAGTTAGTGTGAGGTGAGGAAAATAGTTTGTGCGTCCAGTTGGAATCGAACCAACGACCCTCTGCTTAAAAGGCAGGTGCTCTACCGACTGAGCTATGGACGCGACATTTTATTCCGACTTTCATCGGAGCTTCGAAGGGCAAGTGGGTGGTGTTATACCACATCTCGTCCGCCGAAGCTCGGATGCAAGGAGAGCGCAGGTGGAAGCTATGGACGCATTTGTAACCAAGACAATAACAAAAAAAATTATGATTGTCCAACCAAAAAATAAAATAGTTTTGATCTTAGATAATATTAGGAGTGTTCATAATGTCGGCTCTATTTTTAGGACGGCCGAATGTGCGGGTGCCTCTGAGATTTATCTGGTTGGCGTAACACCTGATCCGATTGATCGTTTTGGGAGGTTAAGAAAGGGTCTCGGCAAAGTTGCATTGGGCGCAGAAAAGAAAATAAAATGGCAACACATAAATGATATTTTTGAACTTATAGATAAACTTAAAAAAGAAAAATTTCAGATTGTGGCCTTGGAGCAGGCGGAAAATTCTGTCGACTATAAAGAGTTTAAACCGAAATTTCCTTGCGCCTTAATTCTTGGTGAGGAGGTTAAGGGGATTTCGAAAGATGTTTTGGTGGAGTGCGATCAAATATTTGAGATTCCGATGATGGGTGAAAAGGAGTCGCTTAATGTTTCTGTCGCAACTGGCGTGGCGTTGTTTCGGATTTTAAATATATAGCCTTATTACTATTGCAGGTAAGAGATTGCTTCGCTACCGTTCGTAATGACATTCATAAACTGTTGCAATGACAGCTCAAATGGAGGGGAGTAAGGAGAATAAAAAAGTTGTTGTTGACATCGACAGCATCGACGGTTGTCATTGCGAGAAATGAAATCACGAAGCAATCTCAGATGTGTCTACGCTAATTTTTGATGACGGTTACAAAAATGCGCACTGCGTCCGGCAACAATAATTCTTTCGATTGTTCCGCCACAGCCTTTTTTCAAACACTTCTGTCCGGTTCGACGATAGACCATATGGACATTTTGAAACCCGCCACGTTCGCCATAGATATTTCTATAATCCGAAGTTGAATCTCCGCCAAGTTCGATCGAGCGTTTTAGAATATTGTGCATTGATGAATAGATTTTTTTAATTTTATCAGAACTAATCTCTGAAACTTTTTGTCTCGGATGAACGCCGGAGGCCCAAAGAATTTCATCAGAGTAGATGTTGCCGATGCCGGCGATTATTTCCTGATTCATTAGAGCTTGTTTGATCGGCCAGTGCGGTTTTTTGTTTAGTCGCGCGGTGAATAGTTTTAAATTTAGCGATTTATCAAGCGGCTCGGGGCCCAGAGGTCTTAGATCTGGGTGTTCATTGGTTTCTCTGGTATTGAATAAAAGAATTTTTGCAAATTTTCGGGTGTCGGCTAGTACCAGTTGGTGTTCATTGGAGAGAAAAAAGATGAGATGAATGAAGCGGTTGTAAGGATCGTTTAACGGATGCTTTTCATTTTCTTCAACCGGAATCCATTTCCAGCCCTCTTTGTCTTTTGATTCTGCCTGGCGCCACTTTCCATACATAACATGGCCGGTCATTTTCATATGGATCAGAAGGGTCTTGCCGCCGGTAAGATCGATTAAAATATTTTTAGCTCGTCTTCGCGCGCCCAGAATTTTTAATCCGATGATCTCTTCTTTAAATTTGGAAAAAGTATGGGACTTAATCAGTTTGGGCCAATCGGACCAGACATCTTTGATCGTTAGGTTTTTTGTCAGATGGTTTATGCCATTGACGGTGGTTGTGACTTCGGGAAGTTCAGGCATGAATTTTTTTTGGATTAATAATTCGGGGTCGACTTCTTTTCACTGAGATATTTTTCATATGGCGTCCAGCGATGTCCGAGAAGATTTAAAATAAGTTCAATACCGAGATTTATAGTTTTGTTGTCGACGTCTTTTTGAGGATTGATCTCCATGATATCAATAGAACAAATATTGGCTGAAGAAAGTTTTTCGGTTATATATTTTATTTCACGATACGATAATCCTCCCTTATTTATTATGCCTGTGCCAGGTGCTTCGCTTACATCAATAGAGTCGATATCTAAACTAATATGGAGAGGGCGCCCTTTAATATGATCCAAAACTTGAGTCATGATTTCTCCGATGCCTGATTCCGTCACATTGCTCACAGTGAACATTTTTATACTTTTTTCTTTAATGTAATTTTGTTCGTATTGATCGATATCCTTAGCCCCTAGGATAATCGCTTCATTATATTTATATTTAGTAAAACCATAGTCAGTGTAGAGCGAATCGCCGAGGACGGTTGATAGCGACATTCCATGCATGTTGCCGGAAGGGGACGAGTCGGGAGTGTTTGAATCTGGGTGGGCATCGATATATAAAATGGCGGCATTCGGTTCAAGTTTTTTTGTGGCGAACATTGAGCCGATGGAGGTTGAGTGATCCCCGCCAAGCAGGAGTGTTATATCTTTGGCAGAATTGGTTTTTATAGCTGTCTCGTAAATTGAGCGATTGAGCACTGTGAGTGTTTCGTGGTTTTTAACTTTGGTATTTGGTGCTACGGAGATTGGTCCTAGAATTTCTAATGGCAATAATTGGTAGGCGATATTATTAAATGTTAGTGCATCCAATAATCCTAGTTTTAGTATTTCATCCGGCGCTAACTCAGTTCCACCGTTTGAACTGCCGAGGCTCGTTTCAGCTTTAATTATTTTGAGCATTTTTGTTTTCGGATAATATTTTAATTTCTTCACGCACAACATCGCGATCGTCCCAGGGGAATTTATTTTTGCCTATTATCATTGATTGTTCACTGCCTTTGCCGGTGATTAAAACTAAGTCATTTTCTTTTGCCAAATTTAGTGCCTGTCGGATCCCGAGCCTTCTGTCTTCGATCGGGAAAAGTTCGGCGTCTTGCGCGAGTTTTCCTTCTGCCAGAACGGCCTTAACAATATCGTCTATGATCTCTTTCGGATCGTCATCGTAAGGATCAACATTTGAGACGATGACATAGTCAGCCATCCGTCCGGCCAAAGCGCCCATTGTGGCGCGTTTTGATTTGTCACGTCCGCCGCCTTCGGCGCCAAGTAGAACTATTATTTTTCCTCCGGTTTTTTTAACAATAGTTTTGGCGGTAAGCAGAAGCGCTTCCATGCTTTCTTTTTGATGTGCGTAATCAACATAGACTTTGAAATTTTGGCCAGCTTCGATGGCCTCCATCCTACCTGGAATATTTTTGAGTCCTGAAATTCCGCTGGCGATTGTCGCTTGATTAACGCCTAATGTTTGGCAAAGTACGATCGCCGGTAGACTGTTTTCAACATTGAATTCGCCAGGAAGATTCACTTCATAATTTTCTCCATTTAATGTGAAGGTTGAACCGCTATCTGTAACTTCGATATTTGTCGCTCGAAAATCGGCCGGTGCGTAAATGCCATAGGTGATTTTTTTGTCGGCATCAAATGAGAGGAAGTAGTCTTTGTAGGGGCTATCGTTGTTGGCGATCGCGGTTTTAGGCACCGGCTTGCCGTCTAGATTTTTTAGTATTGCGCCGGCTGGTTTGAGGGAAGCAAAAAGTTTGCCCTTGGTCATTCGATACTCGTCAAAATTATTATTATGGGAAGCGAGATGTTCGGGATAGAGGTTGGTAAAGATCGCGAAGTCGTAATCAATTCCTACATGTCGCCACTGTTTTATTCCTTCAGAGGTGGTTTCGATGATTGCGAATTTACAGCCGGCTTTATTCATATCGTTGAGCAGTTTTTGTAAAATAAATCTTCCCGGCATGGTCATGTGATAGATGTTTGGAAATTCCGAATCGCCGATTCTGATCACCGCTGTGCTCAAGATGCCGGTTTTGTAGCCTGCTAAGGTTAGGCACGACCAGATAAAATTGGCGACAGAGCTTTTGCCCTTTGTGCCGGTTATGCCTACGACAATCATTTTTCCCGAGGGATTTTTATAGAAGCGACTGGCTAGTCTGGCAATGGTTAGGTGGTAGTAGGAAAGTAGGCTATTTGGAACTATTTTTTTGATAAATCTTTTCAGTGCGTTCATATTATTTTCCTAGATGTTTTAATGCGGCCTTGATGCGGTCGCCAAGTTTGGTGACCGACGGGTCAATTTTTTTCAGTGCGTCACGAGCTTCAGCCGCCGAGTAGCCTAGAGATCTGATTGCCTCAACGGCATCGCTTTCTTCGCGGAGGCTGATTAGATCTTCTCCGCCTTCAAGCGCCTCAAATTTATCTTTCAATTCAAGGACAATCTTTTCGGCATTTTTTCTGCCGATGCCGGAGACTTGTGTCAGATACGATGTATCGCGAGAGCGGAGAGCTTTTTTTAAAGTTTCAACCGGTGCGACAGACAGAATGCCTAGAGCTTTTTTTGGGCCGATGCCGGAAATTGAGATTAATAAACCGAAGAAATCGAGCTCTTTTTTATTTATAAAACCATAAAGATCGAGGGCATCTTCTTTTACCGACAGGTGGGTCCAAAACGAGACTTCTTGCTCAGTGTTTGAGGTATGCGCGAGCTCAGCTAGATCGGTGTCGGTCAGATTTATTTTGTAGCCGACGCCAGATACATCAAGAATAATATATTTATCGCCGCTGTATAAAATTTTGCCCCGAAGTTTGGAAATCATTCCGGTAGAAAATTAATGGAATAATGAGCTTGGGTTTTTAGATTTTTTTATTCTTGAAATGAGCTGTTTGCACATACATTTATCTTAAGCTTTAATTTTCATCGGGACAAGTTAATTAATCATACAGATATTGCAAAATTTTGAAAGTAGTGTATAGTGTTACAACAATAATAAAAGAATATGCCAATAACATCATCAGCAAAAAAGGCGGTTAGGAACTCCATAAACAAGCGAGTTTTTAATCTGCGAAAGAGTTCTAATATGAAATCCGTGATCAAGGAGATCAAGAAGCTTATCGCGGATAAGAAGCCTAAAGAAGCCTCGGCGCTTTTGCCAAAAGCTTACAAGGCTATCGACAAGGCGGCAAAAATGGGTGGCATCATCAAGAAAAATAATGCTAACCGCAAAAAGTCGCGATTGGTGGCAGCTATTAAAAGAGTTTCAGCTTAAGGATAAACTACAAAACATCTTCGGAAGCGAAGGTGTTTTTGTTTGACCTTGCTGATTCAATACGCTAGCATTGAAATAATTACAGAAGCTTTCGTCGTTCAATGGATAGGACAGCAGCTTGCGGAGCTGCCAATGCAGGTTCGATTCCTGCCGAGAGCACAAACGGAGTAAGCCAACTGCTTGGCTTACGTCAGGAATCGAAAGACTTTTCGTTACTGAATGAGTGAAGCGAAATGAAGTCGAAAAGTACCTGCACCCGTTGGGTGAGATTCCTGCCGAGAGCACAATTGAGCAAGGCGAGATATGCTCTTGGAGCAGATGAACTGCTTCACCTGCGTCAGGAATCGAAAGACTTTTCGTTACTGAGCTTGCATGATCGAAGATAATTTTAGTGTCATTGCGAGGAGCTTGCGACGAAGCAATCTCCGTAAATGCAGAGCAGAGATTGCTTCGCTACTGTTCGCAATGATAAGGCTTGAACGTCGGCTTGATTTTTGTGAGAACATTTGTTAGTTTCTAGGCAGATTCTTTTAATTTGAAGGAACAAAAATGGAGGTGGTTTATGAAGAGGGACACTAATGGTAAGGTTATTCCAGCATTTCCTAATTCATTTCCATATAATGAACTTCTGCTTACCGGAAAACTTTCAGCAAAAACTCGCACTTGGCGATGGAGCCATATAGGATTGACGCTTCTCTATACTTCAACAAGTACGGCCCATGATGTTGCGGCTGCACATGGTTTGAACCCTAAGACCGCTCTTCGCGGTATGCTTGTAGGTGTGGGCGAGCTTGTGGCTGTACGTGAAATTACAGATTCAGAAGCCTATCAGATCGAGAGAGAATTTGATAATGACACCGGTACAGTAGATGTGTGTGCTGGAACTTACCGATATGAGTTCAAGAATCTCAAACGATTCAAGACACCTATTCCATTTAAGCCGCCTAAGGGCGCTGTAAGACTTTTTAATGTTCCGGTTTCTGTTGTGGCCAAGGCGCTTAAAGAAATTGGTGTTTCACTTTAAATTTGAATCTGGCAATCATCGCCTTCTATGGAAGGCGATTTACTTTTTAAAAAATAGTTTTTTAAAACCCTAAATATTCGATTGCTCGATCGATGAGATTTTTGTGAGCATATTTTTCTGGGATGTGTCGGCGTAACTGTCCGCGAATGAATTCTGGATTGACTCCGCGTATTGGAACGATCATGTGCGG
>CAZWJJ010000010.1:0-23729 GCA_964634555.1 uncultured Candidatus Saccharibacteria bacterium
TCCAAAAGATAAAATTCTGTGGATATTAAACCAACGCACGTTTCAAACTAAAACTAAAAACGCTCCCCTTGCCATATTCTGACTTGAACCAAATTTTTCCGCCCTGTTTTTCAACAAGTTGTTTAACAATAAAAAGTCCGAGGCCAGTTCCACCCTCCTCTCTGACTGCACGATCAGCCGAACGAAAAAACTTATCAAAAAGCTTTGATTGCTCGTCCGCAGAAATACCTAACCCGTTATCCTCAACATTTATAACCATCTCCATATCTTTAATTTCGTGAGTAATAGCTACATACCCGTTTGGTCTCGTGTATTTAATAGCGTTTGACACTAAATTTACGAAGATCTCCTTCAATTTATTTTCATCAGCAAAGACATTCACCACATGCCCCTTCAGATCCTCAGAAAGATCTATTTGCTTTTGTTTAGCAAGCGGCAACATCTCAGAGACAACAGTTTGAATGACTGACGATATATCGACTGGAGCGACCTTAATCTCTATTTTACCAGCATCAGAACGAGCCACTTCCAAAAGATCATTCACAAGCTGCTTGAAACGCTGATTTATTTCGATCATATTTTTGTAATACTGACTAGATTCTTCATCTAAACTCTTTCCAGCATTTGCACCAAACAACTCAAGGTAGCCACTTAGGGCGGTTACCGGTGCGCGCAATTCATGAGCTGCAACGAAAACAAATTCATTTTCCAACTCTTCAAGCCTCTTCAAACCCTTGACCATACTATTAAATGATTCATTCAATGTCTTAAATTCGTCGTGGGTTTTGGATTCAATATTCACATTAAAATTTCCATCCATAACTTTCATATTAGCCTCCTTCAGTTTGTTTATCGGCCGACCAACAAAAATTCCGATTAGCAGATAGATCATGGTTAAAATTACAATAACCCCCAAGAAGACAGTCAGGATTATCTGCTGTCCCAACTGGTTAACAGAATACAGAATAGCGGCAGTTGCCGCATGAACCTCGACAACCGCTGCTATTTGATCACCTGATTTTATAGGAACAAAAATATCTAAAAAACTGCCGATATTCGACTGGCGTGGAATGTTATTATCGCTTTCCTTAACCTTATAAAATGACCCAGGAGAAATTAACCTCTGATTCAACTCAGGATTCAAGAAAGCGATCGTACCGATAATTGAACCCAAGTCAGAGTAGATAACTTTCCGATCTCTATTCCAAACAGTAATACGTGCAAATGAAGACAATCTTATATCGTCGGAAAAATTTTCTAGCATTAATTTACCAATATCAGAAAAAGGATCAGCTAGTGTCACTGAAGTCAGATATCTCGGCGAGGCCTTATTTATATGTTCGGTGATCTCTAAAAACTGGTCTTCCAACAATGAGTTTCTAAGCGAATCTTCGGCATAATAAACCCCCCAAGAACTTATAACGACAACAAAGATTGCGATCGGAATAAATAGTTTATATGCGAGTTTCATAAACCCCTATATCCCTTAAACCGACCTCTTTTTAACGGCTAAAAAGTTTACCAAAAATATTAATGCAAGCAAAATTACAGGTGAGAGCAATATTAAAATATTTTTATTGACCTCGACCAATAACTTGTCGCTGATCTTAGTATCAGACGGCACAGACGAAACATATATCTCGACAACCCCAACTACTTTGGTACTCGATACAAATGGAACGTATATCTCGATCGGATTTTCAAACTGTCTTTCGGTGATATGTTCTGTTTTATCAAGGCCCTCATCTAGCGCCACCTCTCCGTTCAAGGCATCTCTAACCTCAGAATTATCAGGGAAACGTTCACCTATCAACTCAGGAAGATTAGACCAGATAACTTCATAATTAGGATCCCAAACCTTCAAACGAACCAATTCTGGAGATTGCAGAGAAGAAAAAAGCAGGCCAAAAACCTTATCCTTCTCTGCCTTATCGGTAAGGCTAAAATCACCAGCCTTAATGAGCGATGCCTCTTTTTGCAGTACAAGCTCTGACATGGTTGTCTTAACCTCATCCAAAACGGAATTTTTTATTATTTGCTGTTTTTGATATATCCAATAACCTTCTACGGCCAGAAGAAAAATTAAGAGCGTAAAAAATAATATATTTCTTTTCATCTGCTAATTATAATCTTACCGCAATATATTTAAAAGTGGATTATAATTTTGAGATTTTATTAAGTATCTTAAAATCTTTTACCAGCGTGGCCTTTTGGTGAATATTATAAATTGCAACAGCAGGATGATAGAGGGCAACAATCTTAATTGGCCCATATGATGCTATTGCATCGAACAATTTTCCGTGTGCCTGTCCAATGGGTTCCAACTTATCTGAAAGACAAAAATGATTCATTATATAAACCATCGAGTGGCGTCCGAGAGTAGCAATTATCTTCGGTTTTATTATTTCAATCTGGCGGTCTAAAAACGGCGCATAGAGATCCTTTTCCTCCTCAGTTGGATCACGATTTTCCGGTGGGCGGTCATTGACAATATTTGTGATGTAAATATCACCACGAGAAAGCTCGGCTGATTTCAAAAGTTCATCCAGCACCTTGCCGGAACGTCCGCAAAACGGCTGCCCCGTCAACGCCTCATTTTTTCCAGGTGCTTCGCCTATCAACATAATCTTGGCAAAAATATTTCCTTCTCCAACGACCGGCAGATAATTATTCTCGACCCTAAATTTATATAGCGGAGATTTTTTAAAACTCAAAATCTGATCTTTTATCAAGGCTAATTTTTCCGCGCGCTGTTCAGATTTTACCGATGACATTTTTTAAAACAAAAAACTTTTTAAATATCTATAACTATTCACCGGCAGTTCAAGTAAGATTTGAATGAGAGATGACGATGGCTTAATGGCTACTTGAGTTGTGGTAGAAAATTGCGATGATTCTAAATTTTTATTTTCATTCTGCGGCACAACAGGCAGAATATCAGCTTGAACTAAAACCTTCTTCGGTGCATGAGAAATATTCGCCAGATTTTGTCTGGCCTGTAAAAGTTTATGTTCAGTTTCATTTAGTAATGCGGTTGTCGAGGCGGAATTTTCAGTGCTTGTCGCGACCGCAGATTGGTATCTAATCACAGAATCAATCTTAACTTTTTGGTATGTGGCTACGCATTTTGTAAACGAACAGATTTCAATCTTATCTTGCATGGGATCAAAACCCAGAGTCTCCGCGGAGATGATCATCTGGCCACCCTGCATTATGATCGTATCGGCCGGAAAAACAAAACTCGACCTGCCAGAAGTCAATTTCCAACCACCAAGATTAGCTTCGTATGTTGATCTATTTTTTACAGTCACATGATCTGAAACAACTTCCAAAATGGAAAGATTTGCCGGCACGATACGAACATTTGTTCTGGCAACATAGTTCTCGGCATTTTTCAAAACATTCATCACCACAGCATAATCACCTGGAAATTTATAAGAGTGAACTATCAATTTACCAGTCCCACTTTGCCCATCGCCAAACGACCATTTAACATCTCCGCCATCAAGATCTTCACTTTTGCTATTAAAAAGCCTTTCTTCAAAAGCAACTGGGGTGTCAACCAACGCCAGACGATTACGTCCAGCACTAGCAAAAATTTTCACTTCCCCGGACTTATTACTCAAATCTGCTTGACTCGAATGTACGGAGAGCGTGGATGATACATCATCAAGAGGATCGACAATGATTGATGTTTGATTGTTTGAAATTGAAGAAGTGGCATTAGTAGAATTTGTATTGGAATTTTGACTTGAAGCATTTAAACTTCGCGGAGTACCTGTTGCGGTTATCCATGAATCACCAGATTTTTGCATTGTTAATTTAGTTGAGGAATCACCCGCCGGCCAGCCAGCTGACGCATCAATAGAATCAAGAATATCACCTAATGCCGACTTAAGCATAAGAAATTCGCCAGAATTAGAAAGCCCGCTTCCGCCAAAAGAAGCCAGATCATCAGCCAGACCAGAAACTGGATCAGGCATTGATGGTGTGCTTCTGGCGATCAAGTAATATCCGAGCGGCGCAATTGACTTAGTTAGTTTAATTATTAAAGTCTTTCCGCCACCCTCATAAAGTCCGGCACCACTGAGATCAACTGAATCAGTAGAATCATTATAAAGTTCAACCCACTCTCCATATTGACTTTTATCGTTGCCCATCCAAGCCACTTCATTTATAGACACCTTGGCAAAAACATTAACTGGAAATGCGCTAAGTATAAAAGACAACAGTAAAACTGCTTCTACTTTTTTAATCATCTGAGTATGTTAAAGATTCTTAATTCTCCACTAAATAACGTCCTGTAATTTTAGGGATTTTTACCAGCTTGAATCTCACTGATAAAATTCTCTCCCGTAGCCTTGAAAGCTGGATTAAGCTGGATTGCTGTTCGAAGCTCTGCGATAGATTTTGATCTCTGGCCAGACGCTAAGTATGCTGCCGCCAAAGAAACATGAAACTGATAATTATTTGAGTCAGCAGCAATTCTAGTCTGCCAAATTTGTATAATCTTATCAAATTTACCGATGGCCGCATAAGCGCTTATAAATCTGTCGTCAGTCGGAATGCCATTGTCAAAATTTTTCGCTATAAGCGCCTGAATTTCCGGGCTATCATCTTTCTTATCATAGATGGCTATCGCAGCATAAATCTTTTGCGTTTCATTAAAATCAGGAGCGAGATCGTAAGCTTGTTTGGCTACCTCAAAGGCTTTGTCATACTCTTTTCTATTAATGTAAACCGAAACCAGTTGGAACATTATAGGTTGTTTATTAGGAGATAACTCAAGAGCCCTTTGCGCAGCAGTCAGAGCATCATCTTGTAATCCATAATTTGTAAACAATGTTGCCAAAAAAACTTGATATCTCGCATCAGACGGCGACTCATCGGCCTGCTTTTGCATTTCATCTTTCGCAAGATTGAAATAATCTAATTTAACATCATTTGGTACATCAGACGACCGTATACTAACAACCCGCTGAACTAACTGCTCCCTAGCCTCCGCTGAACCAAAAGTGCTGTAAGATAAAACTTGTTTAAAATTATTCAGCCCCTGTTTCAAATCAGGTGAAGAAAGCGCACCGATCAACGCCTGCGAAGCAAATATCGGCTTAATATTTACAAAATAAAGCGACAAAGCGAGGCCGACAAATATTACAGAAGAGGCTACCTGATTAAAGAGCAAGTCATCGGATTTTGAAGCTTTAGGCTTATGATGTGTTGCCGACAATGGATATACGGAAATCAATCCGTGGTGCAGATATGCCATAAATGTAAAGAACATTATGTAACTTACCAGATTGTCGAACACAAATATATTCTGAACGAAATAAGCGATAAACATTCCGGTAAAAATAGCCTTGTCTTCTAAACTAAATTTAAGCGGATCGGACTTTTTCCAAACAACATATATTGCCATACAAAACATGGCGAGATAGGATATTAAACCCAAAATTCCGCCGGCCACCAGCCAGTCAAAAAAAACATCGTGCGCCCGATCAAACCACGGCTCTTGGGCGTACATGCCGGGATTGTAATATTTATTGAAAACAAGATTAAAATTATCTTGGCCCCAACCGAGTATAGGATGCTCCATAAAACCCTTAAGGGCTGATCCCCAAACCATCAGACGAGGCTCCGAGGTTAAACTCTGAACACTGATCTCGTTAAAGCGGTTTAGCGTTGGACTATTTTTCACAAAATTCGAGTTCAAAGCCGGTATAAATAGAACCAGGGCGACAAATAATCCGATCAGAATTCGAATTGCGTATTTCTTGATATGTCCCTGTCCGTAATATGCCACTGCCGCTATGGCACAAACAACACCGATCACCAAGCCGATCAATGCGCCGCGAGTTGCTGTTCTATATAATGAAAAAAAGTAACCGGCAATCAAAACTAGATATGTCCATCCGGCAACAAAATTAGATCCTGTTTCTTTATTTCTAAAATAATAAAAAGCGGCGATGAACATCAGGAAAAGCATATGCACCGCCAGATAGGTTGAATTTCCCAAGGTTGCGTCAACTCTAAACGCACCCTGATCGATCCTAAACAATCCGCCGACCTGAGCAAAAACATAAAAAACAATCAGAACACCGACCCCGAGGATTGTCTTGAAATATCTATCCCAAAGTTTTTGCGTATTCAAAACTGATCCTAAAACCAAAAAATACCCGCACATATGTATCAGGGCAATCAATCCTTCCATTCTTTCATAATTTGACCAAAAACTTCTATAAAAATTCGCGCCTAAAATATCAGCCAGGGTCATAATACCTAAGAAAGCGCCGACTGAAGACAAAATGAGGGTCTTCTTGGGCGCATAACTTCTATCGCGTAAAATGAGAAGCGACCAACAGGCAAATATAATTTCGACAACTATTCTAAAGGCAAAATTCTTTCCGGTGATAAAGGGGAAAAACATCGAATCAGCCACATACAGAGGAATGAACGGTATTGTAAAGAGACCCACAAGAATTATATTGCGCAATATTTTATTTAAATCCATGGCTATAAATATAGCACAGCGAATAAAGCCACTCAATATTGCCGACTACTGTTTACCGTCTTTTAGTTTTGAAAGCCAGGATCTGTTCTCCAAAAACCAATCAAGAAATCTCTTCACCCCCTCCCCTATCTTAACCTTTGGCAAAAAATTCAAATCTTTTCTAGCCTTACTAATATCGGCGAATGTTTCTCTAACATCTCCGGGCTGAAGCGGTAAGAAATTTATCTTAGCTTCTAGACCCAAATAATTTTCAATCAGTTTTATAAAACTGTTCAAACTTATTGGGTCATCGCCGCCAAGATTATATATTTCATAATCCAGATCTTTTTTATTCAGAATTGCAACGATTCCATCGACAATATCTCCGACATAAGTAAAATCGCGAGACATTTTACCATTATTATAAACATCAATAGACTTACCGGCGAGAATATTTTTGGCAAACTTAAAAAGCGCGAGATCCGGCCGGCCATACTCACCATAGACTGTAAAAAATCTCATACCGGCAGTTTCTATGTCATAAAGATGATGGTAAGAATACGCCAAAACCTCGTTAGCCTTTTTGGAAGCAGCGTAAATTGAAATTGGATGATCAGTCGAATGGGATTCTGAAAAAGGTGAGATGTTATTATTTCCATAAACAGAACTCGAAGAAGCAAAAATGACTCGCCTGATATTATTGTTTTTCGCCGCTTCAAAAATATTCAATGTGCCTAAATAGTTAGCATCAGCATAAGCCCAAGGATTAGACAAAGAATAACGAACCCCGGCCTGTGCCGCCAAATGAATGATCACCGCCGGCTTTTCTTTTTTTACAATCTTATCGAGTGCCTTATAATCCGCCAGATCTTTTTTGTAAAATCTATAATTCTTATTCGCCAACAATATCTGATTGCGTCGAAGCTTTATATTCATATCGTAATAATCAGTAATAGAATCAATACCTATTACCGTAAAACCATCATCCAAAAGTCTTTTAGCTAAATGAAATCCAATAAAACCGGCAGTACCGGAAACTAAAATCTTTTTTGATCCTCTAAATAAATACCCCCCGCTCATGCAACATATATTACTCCCAAGAAATAAAATTTGTCACGCTGATAAATGAAAAGGAGGACAGATGTCCTCCCAAAAAATCACTCTTTGATAAGCGGCTTTGCCGGCACACCGACGACCTTTACCCCTGCCGGAACATCCTTAGTAACAACAGCTCCGGCACCGATCACCGCCCCTTCTCCGATAGTCAACTTCTCTAACACAACAGCACCTGCACCAATAAATACCCTATCCTGAATTGTGACATTTCCGGAAATGCAAGAATGCGGAGAGAGGGTGCAGAAGTTACCAATCTTCACATCGTGGCCAATCGTTGAACCAATATCAATAGTGGTAAATTCGCCGATCTGTATGTCTGTCATCATTGCGACCAAAGGAAAGATTATTGACCCCCTACCTATAACAACTCTATCATTGCGTTGATCATACAGAGCAGATGAATGAATAAGTTTAGGGTAACAAAATCGAGGATTATCAATTCTCCTAAAAACCTCGAAGCGCAACTTTGGATTACCCAAACCAATGACAATTGATACAAAATCATCTTTTATTGAGGCCAAAATAGAGGCAAAATTACCCTCTGTAATAACAGGCGCCCCACCAATCCATGTCCCAATAAGAGTCGAATCATTAACTTCAACAAATGCCCGAATAAAGTATCCTGATTCGTCAAGAATCCATTCAATCTCTTTTGCGAAACCACCAGCTCCAATAATGAAAATTTTACGATGATCTCTCATGCCTACCTCCCCCTACCCCGTCTCAACATCAAATTTAAAGAACTTACTGACAAACTTATAACATCTATCAGGATGTATTGCAAGACAATTCGAAATCAGAAATTATACTCTTCAGTGTTTGAGAATATTTATCGCGGGACCAAAGTTTTGATCGACAAATCCCCCTTTCAGCCAATTTTCTCTGAAGCTCATCATTGCCCCAAAAATGCCTGATCTTTTCGGCGATATCTATATGATCTGACGGATCAAAAAAAAGCGCACCGTCTCCAATCTCTTCGAGCGATCCGCGGGCGCTTGAGCAGAGCACCGGCCGATTAGCTCGCCAGCCCTCGATAACTGGAAACTGTATCGGGCCCAAAAAAGTCGGCACTGCAATCCCCTCAGCCATTTTATACAAAGCACAAAGATCAGCATTATCAATATAGCCGATAAAATAGACCTGTCGATCCAAATTGCGCTCATCGACAAGTTTAACTAATCGTTCAAATTCTCCCCACTGATCCTGGCGCGCACCGGAAAAAACCAGCGGTACAATAACTCCTTCATCTCTTAATTTCGCGGTAGCCAAGATCAAATTTTTGTGATTCTTGTGAGGCCAAAATTGCGCTGGATAAAATAAAAACCGCTGCGGCAGATTGTATTTTTTAGCAACATTTTCCCGATCACTGCCGCCCAAACCATCATTAATATACGAAACTGAAAACGGCCGTGCGACATGAACTCTGTCCGGCGAGGCACCATACATTTCAACCAAATCCTTTTTATTTATGTCGGCTGGAACCAATATGGCATGCGTTCGGTTAACGATATTTTTTACCAAATGTTCCCTCTTGGCCATCTGACCCTGTTGCGAAACCTCCGGAAAATGTGGATTGATCCTATGCTGAATATCGTGAATCGGCAAAATCGATGGAATGCTTATTAGCAAAGACAATTCAGATGGACCATGAAAAATCATCAGGTCTAATTCGTAAAACTCGAATATTTTGGCTCTTTTCCTAGCATTAAATCCTGCCAGATATTGCTCTAAACTAAACATTCTTAACTTGCGCAAAATACTAATAATAAGCAGATTTAATTTTCTTCGTAGTTTAAAATAGAAATAATAGAAATTCTGAAAATTGACCGACGTTTTTTTAATTTCCGATCTTTGGCTGTCTGTTTTATTGGAAGCATCAACTGGCAACAGATTGACAATCTTCCAATTTAATAATTTATATTCCTCAAACGGAAAATCCGCCGACAGGTTAAAAACTGTAAATTCATGTTCCGGCAACTCGCGCAAGATCGAAAGCAAATTCAACGCATACTGATAAACTCCTCCCGATCTTTTGGAACATTCAAAATAAAATCCGATCTTCATTACGCGATCTTTTTAGATCTTCTTAATTATATCGCAAATATATTCGATCTCCTTCTTCTTTAATTTCGTTGATGATGGCAAGCAAAAGCCGTTATAAGAAATATCCTGAGAAATATTCATCGACTCGTCGGTTTTGTAAGGCGGCATATCAGATAATGGATAAAAATTAATTCTGGTTTCAATACCGGCTTTTTCTAATTTTTTAACGATCTGGTCGCGGCTATATTTATATTTCGAATCAACTAAAATAGAAAACATCCAATTACTGCTCGAACATCCGGCTGTCTCCTCCTGAAAAATTACCCATGGTACTCCTGCCAGCAATTTCCTGTACGTGGCCGCATTGGCCTTCTTAATTTTCACAAACTCACCAATCCGCTCCAATTGAGCACAACCCAGCGCAGCCTGCATATTTGTGATTCTATAATTAAAACCGATAACATCGTGCCAATAACGTTTCTTCGGATTCATTCCCTGCCCCCTTAAAAGTTTCAACTTCTCATAGATCTTTTTATCATTAGTAAGACAGATGCCACCCTCACCGGTTGTCATAGTTTTATTACCATAAAAACTGAAACAACTAACGTCACCGAATGACCCGCATTTTTTATTTTTATACAAACTGCCGTGAGCCTCTGCGGCGTCCTCGATGATAAAAATATTGTTCTCTTTGGCAATTTTATTGATCTCATCCATATCGCAAGGATTACCGTACAGATGCACGATAATGATCGCCTTAGTCTTTTCTGTAATTTTTTCTTTTATCTTTTCCGGATCAATATTCCATGTATCTTTTTTAATATCTGCCAGAATAGGAGTGGCGCCTACATAAGAAACAGCATTAGCAGTCGCTATGAAGGTAATGTTCGGCACGATCACCTCATCGCCAGCTTTTATATCTAAGGCCGCGAGCGCCAAATGTAGAGAAACCGTCCCATTCGATGTCGCAACACCGAATTTTCTATCGCAATATCGGGCAAAATCTGCCTCAAATTTGTTCACATAATAACCGATCGATGAAACCCAGCCGCTAGAAACGGCATCATTGACATACTTGATCTCTTTTTTTGAAATATTAGGTTCGGAGATTGGGATCATATTCTTCATGAGTAGTTAAATTATCGCAAAAATGATTTTATTCAGATTTTAAATCTAGCATACCAAATAGCATTTTGCCATATTTTTTGTTATAGTCTTTTATGATTATACAAACTCATGGTCGAATCAAAATCCCAACTTTTTCTAATTTTCCATGGACGATTTCCGAGTGAGAAAGCGGCGTCGCTTTTTGCCGCTAAAAGCTGTGAGATATTCAGCGATGCCGGACTTAATGTTACACTTGTAGTGCCAAAACGCCTGGGTAGGATAAACTCATCTCCCGAAAATTATTACGGCGTCAAAAATAATTTCCAAATTAAATTTCTACCTGCCATAGATCTGTTCAATTTTTCATTACTAAAAAGAGTCAGTTTTTTAGTCAGCCTAATAAGCTTCTCAATCACATCTCTTTTCTTCTTATCGGCACAGGCCAAAAAAGACGCTATCATCTATTCCAATGAAACGCTCCCGCTTCTACTGGCCGGGTTTATTTTTCCCCGCACCGTCTATGAAATGCACGACTTTCCAGAAAACAGATCGTGGTTCTATCATCTACTGTTCAAGCGAGTCGGTGCAATAATTTCCACAAACAGATGGAAGGCACAAAAACTAACGGAGAAATTTAACATTTCGGCCGACAAAATATTCTATGAGCCTAATGCCGTCGATGTGGATAAATTCAACATCAAAATTCCTAGGAATGATTTGCGAATTAAATTGGGCCTGCCCGCTGACAAAAAACTGATCGGCTATATTGGCATGCTCAAAACTATGGGCATGGGCAAAGGAATCGATACAGCCCTAGAGGCTCTGAAAATTCTAGACAATTCATTCGAGCTTATTCTAGTCGGAGGCAATAAAGAAGATATAGAACAGTACAAAAAAATAGCAGAGGAGATGAATATCGGTAATAAAGTTATTTTCACAGGCTTAATTAAACACAATCAGATACCTCTTTATATAAGAAGTTTTGATGTTGCAATAGCCCCCTTTCCAAACAGCGATCATTATAACTACTACATGTCGCCAATGAAGATCTTTGAATACATGGGTGGCGGCGCTCCAATAGTCGCCTCCGATCTCATCAGCATCCGCGAAATATTAAATGAAAAAAACAGCATTCTGGTTAAGCCTGAAGATCCCGCCGAGATTGCATCCGCAATACTGAATATAACTCAAAATGATGAATTGGCCGAAAAACTTTCTCGAGAGGCCCTTATATCAGCTGCTGATCATACATGGCAAAAACGCGCCGAAAGGATTTTAAAATTTATCGAGCTAATTAAGAAATGAGCGAACGATAATTTTTACAAATTCAAATATCTTGGAAAAACTACCGCCTTGTCGTAATGGAGAGTGCCAATAGATCTTCCACATTTGAAATCTGGGCCGAATTCTCTGCTTGCAAATCTTAAGCCATTCGTCGGCAATTACAGACCTTAGACTAATAGGATCATACATATTCATTCTTTTGTTGGCCTCCAATATTTTTAAAAGCCAATTTTCGCATTCACGCAAATAGGTAATAGTACCTTCAGTTTTAAGATTACAGATCGACATATAGATCGCCAATTCACGCTCGGTTGGAGTAATGCCAAGTTTGAGTATTTGTTCTCGCCTCACCGAAAATGCATTACTGGCTTGACCGGCCGCATCGGTGGTTTTTGTCTGTTTGCGATGAGTCCGATAATAAATTAAAACCTTATTTATATTCGCCAGCCTTAGCTTCTCCGACATCTGAACCCAAAGTTTATAATCCTGTCCTTGGCGAAATTCCGGATCATATTTAAACCCTAAATTAGAAAAAAAACCGCGCCGAATCATTACGGACGGATGCACAAAAGACGCATGAAAGATCAGATTGGATCTTAATATGGCCGGATCTGTCGGGTGAGCTATCAATAATCCCGCCTTATCGCCAATCACCCGAGCCCAAGTACCGACCATGGCGATCTGCGGATTTTCATCAAGAAATTTCACTTGTGTTTCAAAACGATCCGGCAATGAAATATCATCCGCATCCATCCGGGCGATATATTCTCCCGCCGACTTTCCTATCGCTTCATTCAAAGAGCCAGCCGTACCAAGATTATTTTCATTTACAAATAATTTTATCCGCTGATCTAAATAAGATTTTATAATCGCGCGCGAATTATCAGTTGAAGCATCATCGACAATTATAAATTCAAAGTCCTTGAATGTCTGAGCTAAAATACTGTCGATAGCTTCGCGCAAGTGATCCGCTCCGTTAAAAACCGGCATTACAACTGAAATCTTCGGGCTCATCTTTATTCTAAAATAAAATCATGGCTCTCGGCCCACAATGCAAGCACGAGCAATGTCCATGTCTGATAATTATTTTTCTCAACGAATCGCCGACTCTGATCGAATGGAACTATTTCAAATATTTTTTTATTCTTTGAATCCAAAAATTCTTTTTTTAACTTCCGAACCGAATCCAGCTCCAGCCACTTACGTACTGGTGCACCAAACCCCTGCTTTTCCCTATTGCGTATATTGGCCGGCCATCTGTCCGAAAATACTTTTCTTAAAATATATTTATCTTCACTATCGGTAATTTTTAAATTATACGGCAGAGAAATACAGAAATTCGCAAAATCAACATCCAAAAAAGGGGCGCGCAATTCCAGACTGTTGGCAAGCGACGCGCGATCGATCTTGGTCAAAATATCTCCCGGCATGTAATCCAGAATATCCATTCGCATCGCATCATCGACATTATTTTGCCATTCAATTTGCTCATAGAGATTTTCATCAGCCGGCTTAAAATCTAAAATCCCCAACTCAGCCTCGCTAAAACAGCTATTCTGTGATTGGTGAGCTTCGCCGATATTTTTAAATTTTGTTTTATAACCTACTCCGCGGTATCTACTATTAAAATCGTTGTATGATTTCAATTTGAGGGCCGATGCCGTTCTTGCTACTAAACGAAAAAACCACATCTTCAAAATTGAAGGATTTTTCTCATTCTGCATAAAATAAAGCGCGCGATACCAATTTCTATATCCCCCCAAAAGCTCATCACCGCCGTCGCCCGTCAAAATAACCGTCACATATTCGCGCGCCGCCTTCGATAAAAGATATGTCGGAATATTCGAAGAATCGGCGAACGGCTCATCATAGACCCCCTGCATCTTAAGCAGAAGTTCCGATATGTCGTAATTTTCATCCATTAACTCGGTATGTTTAGTCCCATACATTCTCGCCACATTCGCGGCCAGAGGTAATTCATTGCGAGAATCACCGAAACCAAAAGAAAACGTCTGAATCTTCGGACTATATTTTGAAGCCAGAGAAACGATAGTGCCTGAATCCAAACCTCCGCTCAAAAAGGCGCCGACTGGAACATCAGCGATTAGCTGTTTTTTAACCGCATTGTCAAGTAAAAAATTAAACTTAGCCGCCGCCTCGGAAATCGATATGCTCTCGTCGGTTTTAGGCAAATCCCAATATCTTTCAATAATTGCCCTGCCATTCTTAAATTTAAGACAGTGCGCCGGCGCCAACGTAAAAATATTTTTATAAACTGTTTTATGCGGCGAAACATAAAGTCTCTTTAAATATTCCGCAACCGCCGCGCGGTCTAAAATAGGTCGGACTAATTTTGTAGCCAAAATCGCCTTTATCTCAGAAGCAAAAATAAATTCACCCTTATCGCCGATGGCATAATAAAACGGCTTCTCGCCAAAACGATCACGCGCGCAAAAAAGTTCTGAATTCTCGTTATCCCAAATACCAAAAGCAAAGGCACCAGGTAAATGCTTCATCATCTCCGAACCATATTTATTGTAAAGAGCTAAAATAACTTCGGTATCAGATGAAGTTTTAAACGGATATTCGCTGGCCAAAGAATCGCGAATCGATTTATAGCCGTATATCTCACCATTGAAAGTTATGCTGTACCTTTCCTGTGGCGATGACATCGGCTGATTACCTGTTGAAAGATCGACGATACTCAATCGGTCATGACCCAAAACACAGCCATTTAAAAAAAGAGTGTTCTGCTGATCCGGACCGCGATGTTTTAAAGACAAAACCATCGCATCAATCTCCGGTTTGTAATTTTTTGAATTTTGGGCGACAATGCCCGATATTCCGCACATGTTAAATTTTTATCCATGCAGATGGTAAAAGATCCCTAGTGTCAGCTTTAAATTCATTAAACCATTTAGCAGGAGCAATAATAACCTTGTTTTTTCCACCCCCAAGCCACGCGCCCCACCAACTAAAACTGCTATTAGCAATTATATGGTGTCCACATCGGCTCATTAGGATCATCTCTTCGTAGTCCTTGATCGAGTCAGAGCCAGATACAATATTTATCTTTGGGCCGATTATATTCAAAAAATTGTCCTTCGCCCATTTTATATCATCCGAAAATATGAAAAATTCCGGCTCATCAATCTTCTTCTGAATCAATTTAATAGCTGAATCGTAATAGTCCATGTCAAGAATATTATATACTTTCGACCATTTACCGACCACATAATCCTGCCGGCGAATATGTATAGAAATAGAATTACAAGAAACAATTTTATTCAACCAACCAGCTGCAGGTGCTCCAAGTTCTTTTTCTAAAACAAGGTCAGAGCGCAATTTATCCGCCGCATCATCAAAATATTTCTCACTCTGCCAATATCCTTCAAAATATCTCTCTCCCTTCAGTGCTAATATCTCCGGATCAAAATTAAATTGGCGCTCTATGATCACACTCTTATAATAATATGGCAGAAAAAAATCCTTCACTCGCCCAAATCCATTTTTAAATTTTCTAATTTCAACATCGCTTGCAATCAAACCCTGAATATGAAAAGTCTCTAAGCTATATTTTCTAATTTTATTCTCTTCAAGAGCTGAGATATCAAACTTCAATTCGACATTATTTTTCAAAGACAAATTTCTGCCAAGCGCGTACTGAAAGAGCTGATTACCGAGCCCGCCCTGAAGTTTAATAATCACCATATTCTTCTTAAAAATGTTTTAGGATATTTTATCAGGCGCATTAATCGGTTTTTGATTCGGCTCAATCTGGCGATCTATTTTACTTCCCTCAAAACATCCGTTTTCATTTTTACAAATAGCTCATCCGAATATTTTGAAGATCCAGTCTCGGCCAATTCAACAGCCACCGCATATTGTTTTTTGACCATTGCGAATATCCAAGCCAGCATCAGATCGCGCTTGGTAGGATCCCAAGCCTTCATCTTATTAAAATATGATACCTCTGCCCAACAAGGCGAAGCCTTCGTAGCCACTCTCAGATCTTCTGTTTCATCTTCTGAAATACTATAAACCGGACCGCGTGACATCCTGCGGAAACCCAGGGGATTTATATCAGCCATCCAAAAGTTCTCCGCGTCCATAAATTTAAGTAGCTGCCATAATTTATCCTCACCCTTATAAGCATCAATAATTCCCGGCTCAAAATCCGCCACCAGTATTCGCTTTCTGATCTCCGGATCTATATTTTGAAAAAGTCGCAGATCAGTACCCTGCGTATCAGTCTTGAACCAATCTATCTTTTTAACTCCGGCCTCGCGAATAGCCCTGCTGAACTCCATGGAAGGAAGTTTAACTTTTTTCACGACAGTAAAAAGATCAGAGGCAAACCAATCCTGAAGTGAACTACTATCCGGCTCTAAAGTACTGGAACATGGCGGTGATTTAGTAAGAAAAAAATCGGCCGTCTGTATATTTTGAGAGGTCGCGATCGCCGTAATCAATTTTAATTTTTTATAAACAGAATCGCTATCCTTGAGATGCGCCACATCTCTCTTGTCAGCATCAAATGCCACACAAATACTGTACGCTGCAAAACCTTTCCACTCTTTGTAGTAGCTATTGCCAGCACCAAGATCAACGAGAATAGGAGGCTCGCTTTGAAGCTCCGGGGTCTCTAATATCTCTTTAAAAATTTTTCTCATAATACTCAATTGTTTTTTTAATTCCCTCTTCAAAGGCTACCTTGGGTTTCCAGCCCAATTCCAAAAAAATCTCGGAAGAATCGATGGCATAACGAAAATCATGGCCGGCGCGATCGGATACAAAATCGATTGAACTCATCTCCTTACTCATCAATTTTATTATCCGTCCGACCAGATCAAGGTTATTTATCTCGCAGTCACCGCCAATATTATATACCATTCCATAACTTCCTTTATGAAATACCAAATCAATGGCTTCGATGTGATCTTGAACATATATCCAATCTCGGATATTCTGCCCCCTGCCATAAACAGGCACCTTTTTGCCCGACAATAGATTCAAAATTGTTTTGGGGATTAACTTTGATGAATCCTGATTTGGACCGTAATTGTTTGAACAGCGAGTTATAACTACATCAAGGCCAAAAGTCTTATTATAAGATCGGACCAAAAGATCCGCCGCGGCTTTCGATGCACTATATGGGCTATTTGGAAGAATGGCGGAACTTCGAGTAAAAGATTTATCACTAGTATTCAAAGAACCGTACACTTCATCAGTCGAAATCTGATGGAATCTCCTGATATCGTATTTTTTAGCCAAGAATAATAAATTGTGTGTGCCATTAATATTTGTCTCGACAAATAAACTCGGATTTTCAATACTAAAATCAACATGGCTCTCTGCGGCAAAATGAATAATATCTGTCGGCTTATATTTTTTAAACAATACCTCGAGACCCAAAAGATCGCGAATATCGCATTTTTCAAAAAAATAATTCTTCTCGCCAACGACTTTTATATTCTTCAGATTTCCAGCATAAGTCAGAGCATCAATATTTATGAAAAAATAATCTCTATATTTAATAACAAAACTGTTCAAATAGTTACTGCCAATGAAACCCGCTCCGCCAGTAATAAAAATAGTTTTTTTATATTCCATAAAATTCTCTGATAGCTGAAGTTATTTCAGATATTTCCGAGATCTCCATAAACGGATGTATGGGTAAAGATAAAATTCTGCCTGCATTTCTCTCTGTATTAAAAAGCTGTAAGTTATTATACTCCCTGAAACATTTTTGCAGATGGATTGGAATAGGATAATGGATCAAGGTTGGTATGGCTCTTTTTTCCAAAAACTGCTTGAGCTCATCGCGACGATCGCAGGCCACGACAAAAAGATGATATACATGCTCTGCATTCGTGCGTAATTTCGGCAATTCAATCTGCGTAATATCTGATAGTTGTCTTAGATATTCATCTGCAATCGCCTGTCTATTTTTATTTTGTTCATTTAGATATTTCAACTGAACCAAGAGTATCGCGGCTTGCAATTCATCAAGCCGACTATTAAGTCCATAGACTTCGTGTTCATAACGATTCTTCTGGCCATAATTCCTGATCATTCTGCACTTCTCATCAATTTGGCTATCTGATGTTATGATAACGCCAGCATCACCAAAAGCGCCTAAATTCTTTGTTGGGTATGAACTAAAACAAGCAACATCTCCAAAAGTACCAACTTTTCTTCCGTTGAATAACGCGCCATGGGCCTGGGAACAATCCTCAATAACAAAAAGATCTCTTCTATCAGCCAACTCCATAATTTTCGCTATATCGCAAGACTGGCCATAAAGATGAACCGGTAGAATCGCCTTAGTTCTTTCTGTAATCTTTTCTTCGATTTTATCGGCATCAATGTGGTGATATTCATCGACATCTATAAAAACCGGTTTTGCTCCGACCGCAATGATTGCCAGCGATGATGCAACTGCAGAATGTGATGTAGTTATAACCTCATCACCAGCCCCAATCCCCAGAGCCATTAATCCGATCTGCAAAGCCTCGAGGCCATTCGCGACGCCGATGGCATATTTTGAACCAATATAACCCGAAAATTCTTTTTCAAATTCGGCAACCTTCGGACCGAGAATATAATAGCCTGACTCCAACACTGTCTTTATCGCACCATCAAATTCATCCTTTTTTGCCTGATACTGTTTTTTAAAATCGTTAAAGAGGATTGTCATCGTCTTTTATATATTTAAGAAAATCATCATAACTCCGGATATAATCACTCTCATCATAAAAATCATTTGCAAAAACAAGTATAACACAGTCGGCCGAGAAGTTAGTCATAGTGTGCCACAAACTTCTACCGAGCAAAATTCCTATAGCTGGATCATCCATTTTTATTATCTGTTTGTCTTTACCGTCATCAAGTCCGAGATCAAAACTTCCATTAACGCAAAATATCACCTGCTCAAGTTTCTTGTGAGCATGTTTGCCGCGAACCGCCGATCTTTCCTGTAAATGATTTATGTAGTAAACCCTTTTTATCTGAAAAGGAATCGACCTACCCGACTCGGCTATTATCAACTTACCGTCAGCACCGTCATTAAACGACTGCAAAATAATCCAGCCGGAATTTTTAACATTAATTTTTTCCATTTTTTTTCTTCATATAAATAGAGGCCTCCACTAAACTATCAAAAGTCCCGATATCAAACCATGCCTTTTTTAAAATTGCCGAAGACAGCTTCCCCTCCTTTAAAAATTTATTATTGATATAGGTAATCTCAAATTCTCCACGAGTCGATCTAGGCTGGCCAATCATTTTAACAAATACGCTCTTATCATACAGATACAAGCCGACAACCGCCAGATCGGATTTTGGTTTCTTTGGCTTCTCTTCTATATTAACTATCAATCCCATCTTATCTATCGTTGCGATGCCAAAACGCTTCGGATCGCCAACTTTCTTCAAAAAAACTGTTGCCCCGCCCTTAAAATTTTTTACAGGAGAGGAAATATCATCTTCCAATATATTATCCCCCAAATACAGCAAACAGTCATCATCACCAACATAATCCTTCGCTATATACAAACCATCAGCTATACCTGAGGCCTCATTCTGGATGCCATAAACGATCTGAATCTGCTTGCCTGTTTTTTTGGAAATAAAATTTTTGCCCGAACCCAAAAGACCGACAAAATCCTCCATATGCTCTGGTGAAGTGACAATCATAATCTTATCAATACCGGCGGAGACAATTTTTTCTATAACGTAATATATGACAGGCTTATTATAAACCGGCAACAAATGTTTGTTAGTAATGAGAGTCAGCGGCCGCAAACGCGTACCCTTGCCACCAGCTAAAATTACAGCTTTCATAAATTTATATACTGCTTTAACGGCCGGAGATAATATTTCATCCGAGATATGCCGTGATCGTGCATAAATTCGGCCAAACTTGTCCTTATATTCGGCCGTTCAATCAATCCATAATTAAAATTCTTATCGACTCCCTTAATCATTTCAAGTGAATTATAAAGAGCATCAGCGTAAGGACGATAAATATATTTCTTCTCGACTGAAAATCTTGTGTAAGCGTAATCATTCGTCGGGCCATATGAAAACAGATAATGCTTGGGGTAAATTTTAAAACCGGAAAAATGAAAAAAAATAATCGGGTCTTCATCCAACACTGCTCGAGCGCCATCATATCGAACGCGGTAATTAGATATATTCCAAGGCGCGGCGCATGCACCCTTGTGATCAATAGAGACGACATTTTTAAATCTCGACTCAAACTGATCGAGATATTTTTGATCTCCATAAAGACCATCTTCGGTCCGATTATAACACCAATTGAGACATTCCTGCCTCCACCAATCCAAACATCTTCGGCCATCACCATCATTTTTAAAAATAAGCATGCCGACATTATACTTGCCATATTTTTCCTCTGATCCTCTCCTCAACAATCTATGTGGAATGATCGCGACTGATCCTAAACCCAATTGATCATAAACAGTCTTCGGTGAATCAAAAAAATATAGATCGGCATCAACATACGCCACTGATTCAATCTGTGAATTTTTATTCAAAACCCACCATGGAAAATTTGACGAAAGCGTCCAAAGGTATTCGACAAACGACCGATTGGCTTTTGCAGTGAGGATTGGCTGATCCTCAATCTCACTCAAAGAAACCAGAGTAACATTAGGCAATTTTAACAAACTTAAGATCCGATGAGTTTCATCATCTATACATAATATCCAAAGATGAAAATCGCTCATTTTGGACGAAATGGAATTATATAGAGCCAAACCCTTAAAAAGAAAATTTTTATCGAACAATGTACACATGTTGTACTTCATCTCTTTTTTCTATAAAGCATCCCTCTCATCTTGCACTCTTTAACACCCTTAATCTGAGGCGCATCAAATTCTGCTAGCCTAATATAGCCATCCTCCAATATCGCCTTAATTCGTTCTTGATCTAAAAACCAAACCGGATAACTAGCTTCATAGATCGTCGGTGTCACACGCTGAACCTTTATACAATCTAGACCGGTCTCATTGAAAAATGGTGTCTTGTCTATAAAAATATATTCGAAATTATAATGCTTTAGATCTTTCAAAAAACTGTACGGATCTTCCAGATACTGTAAAACACTTGATAAAATTATGAGATTCGCTCCGTTGCGGCATTCTCCAATCGTTTTAAAAAATTTCAAACTTTCATGCGCAAAACTCTTCTTTCCACGCTCGACAAAATTGCGCTGCCAAACTATTTTCCATTTCAATTCAACCCCCTCCAGCATACTGCGATTTTGAAAGTAACTGCTCCCCAAAGATCCACCAAAGTCGATTAAATCGAGTTTTTTATCGTTTTGAATCGCCACTAAAAGCAAAGTACTAAGCAAAGGAAATGAATATTGTATTTCATTAAATAGAACAGAATCCCTTTCATATTTTGCCTCGCCATTTTTAACTTTCAATAGTGCATCGCTGACCTTATCCAAAATATGCCGGTCATCATAACCTGTCGAATCTTTTTTAGCCTCAATCCAACTTTTGTAATCTCCAAAAAATCCCGGATCTTTAAGGCCCCTCATCTTCCGATAGATCTTTATAGCTCCGGATGGAATGAATTTTTCCAACTGCTTATTCATCGAACAAATTATTTTATCGCTTCATCTAAATTTCTTCGTGGAAAAACATCCAACAAACTTCCCGGCGTGCAATTATAAATAGAAACAACTTTTTCTTGTGCATAATCTCTGATCCTTTTATAAATTCCCCACAAAGTTATATATGATCTTAGTTCATCCTCAAAGGCGCTACTTGACCAGCCGCTATAACCAAGCTTAGTCATGGCATTATTTTTCTCGTCATAAAAATGCCGAGTCTCTCCAAAATGCAAAAGCCAATCATGATCAACACCCAGGAGATTTATCTCCTTGCAACCCACATAGAGAGCCAAATATAGGCCGAGATGTGGTGAAGATTGTATAGTAGGTAATGGCTTAGTGAAGTCTACCTTTTTAGTAAAATGACCTAATCTTCCATCGCCTACAAAATAATAGTAAACTTTTTGTTTTTTAAATACCCCATATTTATCCACTATATGCTTATCCTTTAGGGCAACAAATATCTCCTGGCCATCAGGAAAATGTGCCTCAGCATCCTTGAACCATGCTGCAAACTGCTCATCTGTTACAGGTGAATGCGAACCGACAAAAAAATGATACTTTGGCTTAATTTTTTTGAAGTCCGGATGGATAAAAAAGTTGCTCAGGCTAATGCAAAATTCCCCCTGCAATCTACTCAGATCTTGATCTTTAATAGACGGGCCGGTCGCCAATATAAAACACTTTTTTCCAACATGCTGATCCCTCAGTTCAACATTTTTAGTCAACACCGATCGGTTCTTCCAGTAGAATAAAAATCTTTTTGCAAAATCTTTTTTCTCCCGGCGAATACCGTTCATATATGATACCGCTGGTCCAAAAATCGGTAGCTTTTTCAATCGCTCACGAATAACTTTAGACGGATCCTTGCTAATAAAATCTGTAATCTCATCGACATAAAGCCGACCGGTCTTTGGATTTACACTTTCCAAAAAAATTATCATATCGTCGCGTTCTCTCTTTAATCCAAAAATGCGGCCCAATTTCCAGACAACCCGAGCCGTCGGAGAGATAACAAACTTAGCCTTTTCAGCATTAAAAGTTATCAAATATCGTGTGATCACCCATTTCTCAATGCCAAGCTTAGCCAAAATATAATAAATATTGGCAAAAAAACAGAAAGTTCCCTGATAGTGAACGAAGGCCAGCGGCTTATTTCCTGGCTGGAGAGAGTGCCACCTAGTATAAGCTAAAAGATTCTGATAATAAGAAAAACGAAAGTCAAAAACCTTGCTGATATTATCCTGTTTAATAATACCGGCCCCAACAATATAGCCCAACAGATCATTATCACTGCCGATCGGATTGCGATAAAGAGTCTGATTGCAAAGCTCAGTCTCGTTTTTTCTCAAATCCTCCTTCTTAGAAGATGCCTCCTCGGAATATCCAATAATATTACCCTCCAATTTCTTTAATTCCCTCTCATAAGTCTCAAACCAACTAAAATCTGAAACTGAAACCAAGGCTGGGCAACCTTGAAGCATAAAAGTTTTACCCTTAGTATCCTCAGCAATCTCATCAAGCGACGCATGCAGTATTACGTCAGAATCCAAGTGCCAAAACTGCTTGTCTTTAGCACCCTCCTTAGCGATAATATTTTTAAAAGCGATCCAACGCAAAAAACAGTTGCGTTCAAACTTCGAGTAGTAATTTTTTATCTTCGGATATTGCGAGACAATCTTTTTAAATTCAGCTGTGTAGTCCACCATATCCAAACCCAGCGCCCTTAACTCCTTAATATAATTCGGCGAAATATTTTCATAGCCTTCCAAAATAACCACCCGCACGCGCGCCTGTGGTTTATATTTAATTACACTTTGCCCCAACAATCGAAGCGGTATTAATTTTTCAAAAGGTATCTGTGCCCGAAATGAATCATCGTCCTTGTTATACCAAGCAGATGTATAAAAAATTGGCTGGCTATTATAATCCATATTTTTTAAGCCTTTCAAGCGCTGTCCAGACCCCCTCACCATCATTACGATCGCCCATCCAGATCTCTGGACTGATTGATGCCTTGGTCTTCAAAATCTGCGGCAC
>CAZWJJ010000011.1:0-23042 GCA_964634555.1 uncultured Candidatus Saccharibacteria bacterium
TTGAAAAGAAAGTGCGCAGATATTTCATTGTAACCTTTTAATTTTAACATTGAATTAGTTGATGAGGGAGGAGGGGGTGGTGGATAACCATCTTAAAAGAACATTCAAAAAAGGTTATTGTTAAGGAAAATAGATTGCTTTGTCGCAAGCTCCTCGCAATGACAAACAGTGGTTTTTATTTCTCTTGCTTTTTACGTCGGCAATAAACCATTAATTATTATAGAGCCAATGCGGTAATAGTAATTGTTGCCTGATAGCTTCCAGCCGCCTTGTGAACAGCAGAGCCTGCCTCTGCACGAAATTTTATTGTGGTTTGAGTTCCACCTGGAGTATTAGATGAATTTCTCCTCGAAACCGTTTTATCGCTGGTCGAAAAAGAATCCCAACACTTATCAGCGCTGTCGCTTGAACCAGTATTACAAGCTGAGGCACCATCATCTTTATATAATGAAATTATATCACTCCCCTCGGGGGAGAATCCAAAAAAATCGGCGCCATTACCTTGCCTAAAATCATAATCGGGGATGCCAGCAACTTGTGTCGCATAATCACCAAAACTATCTGTCGAGGATTTTAAAGCTGGAGAGGTTGCAGACTTCACTGATAAGGTATAGCCACTAGAATTATCTGTTGTTATAGTCCACGATGCCGAACCGTTTCCTACACCGCCGCCAGAAGTATTAATCGCTGGGCTCATTGTCACATTTGCAGGAGTTGTAATCGAAATAAAAGAAGATGACATCTGCAAAAATCCTGATTTTAATTCAAAGTTAGTGCTTGTACTATTTTCTGCGCTAAAAACCGGAATTGAATCATTGATAGAGAAATTTGTTGACGTTGATACTGAACTTCCAGAAGAAACCGCATCCTGCACTATGAAATAGTTTGTACTGCTGGCAACAGGAGTAATATTAGCACTAACATTACCAGCCGGGACTGACAAAAATAATATAATGAATAAAAATTTTATATTAAAATTAATTTCGGCTAATTTCATAATCTTTTATATAAAAATAGAGCTAAACAAACTACAACGATAAATACTAACAAAAATTTATAAATATAGTCTGAAGGCACAGCCAGAATTTCAAAACTTATGCTCTTATTATCAATAATATTTTCATAGCCACGATTAAGAGCAATGTTAGCAATATAACTACCAGCACTCAGATTAGAAATGGTTATAGTTCTGGTCCTACTAGATCCAGGCAGAACAAACCACGGGTCAATCTGGGTCTGTCTCACCAATCTCTGTTCGCTGTCATATATATCTATGATACCGTATGGATTTAGATAAATATCACCGTCATTTTTAAACTGAATTACAAACTGACCATTATTAAATATAACATTTTTCAGAACACCAGTTGGCTTTAGGGTGCCATTAACCTTTACAAAAAACAATGTCCCAAGACGAGTAACAACCTTTGTCGCGCCTGACTCATTTCGTATTGGTATCCCTGAAATAAGAACAGCTCCATATAAACCACCGGGTCTAACTATGTTGGGTAAATTTATCGTGATAGGTATCCGAGCTCCTTGTCCATGTTTCAAAACAAAAGGCGCCTTATCAAAACTTATATACCTCATTAGGGAACTGCTTACATTTATTGCCCTACCAAGAGCAACTCCCCCATCCCTCTCACTAGCTGGAGAAAAATCCTCGGTATCAAGATTAAAAACTGCATCTACCCCCAATCTATTTATTATATTTATATACTGTATCGATTTTGACCCAGAATCCATACTTAATTCAATCTTTGCCGGAGTTAAAATCATATCTCCCTTAATCGGTACGCCAGAAAAACTGCTTATCTGCATAGCAAATGAAAAAATTGGCGCAAAGACAATAAGTAAAGATATTAAACTTTTGCTTAAACTATTTTTCATGTTGTAACTGCAGGCGCAATCTGCACTGGCGCCTCTTGAGACATCACGTCCTGCGGAACAATTATATCAGAAGGGATAATACCATTTTTTAGGTCCATAATATCTGATTTGTAGATCCTCTTATAAGATGCATCCGACTGTTTAGCATCTATAACCGCATAATATTTTCCCTGACCAACTAACATATAAAACCTCCCCAAATGATCGCTGACAACAGATTTCACCTCAATACCCGTTTCAGCGGAAAATAATCTTATAATTGAATAAGGTATAGGCTCATTTGTCCCAGCGTATTTCATTGTAACAGCAATACGTTTTGTAATAAAGAAAGTCTGATAAATATTTATCAGAAAATAAAAAACCACAAAAGCGTAATTAAAATAGTTGCCATTAAAATATGCGGCCAATAGAGCACCGAGGAAACCAAATCTATAAACAAAATCAAAACCGCGCTTCCATTTCCTCTCCTTTTCGGAATAAAGACGGAAAAGATTTTTCTTATTCTTTTCAAATTCATTCCAATCGAAATTTACAGGATCAAGCGGAATATTTCTTGTTATAACCCCTCCTTCGGCATTTTCTACAACATCTCCATGATAAATACTAACGTACATTTCATCATGATCCTTATTTTCAAGTTTTTTAGAAGGAAAGGCATAGTTTGTTTTTGCGGCATTAATTGAGTACCTGCCTGATGGAACAAAAAAACCAAAGCGTCCATCCAGATCAGTTATTGCATCAGAAACTTCTTCTCCTTCTTTTTGCAAAATCACGTATGCCGGATCAAGCGGTCTTTTGGTTACGGAATCGTAAACAGTCCCCCATGGCTTACGCTTTCTTCTAAATAAACCCAGAATTAAACCGATTCCACGGAGCAATAAAAGCCAAATGTCCGAAAAGGACGTAATAGTTGTGGTCGAAATTAAAATCTGAGAGGCAACTGCAACACCTCCGGAAATTACTCCGACTGGCGTTGTAACAGCGGTAACAACTTTTCCGGCGTTACTTTTAATAAATTTTCCTGTGTCTTCAGAAACTAATTGAGAGATCTTAAACGCCTGATCTGATAAATTTTTAACTCCCTGCACCCCGATGGAAAAAGCATTATTTAAACCTTGCACTATTGAATTGGCAGCCTGACCCAATGTATTCACAAAACCCCCTGCACCAGTGCCACTAGAGACACTGCCTGATGTCCCGCCAGTTGTAACACCGCCTGTTGTTGCGGGTGGAGCGGAGGTTGTTGTTTCAGCAGGTGTTGATGGTGTTACTTCTGTTGTTGGGGTTGTTGGAGGAGCCTCTGTCGGTGGTGGGACAGATGGCGGTGTTGAGGGTGGAGTTTCAGCGACGGGTGGTGATGAAGGTGGTGAAGCTGGCGGTGAAGATGATGTTCCTCCGCCAGTTCCCCCACCACCAGTGCCACCACTTGAACTATTATCAACCACCTGCTGTGTTACAGTAACATCACTGGCATTAACCTTATTATTGATTGAAAAAACTAAACTTATAAGTATTAGTGTAAAGAAAAAAATCAGCCTGGAAGTTTGGCCACGATAATTCACAACTAAATTATAAGCGAAAAAAGCAATTAAAAATATACCGGCAATGGGGATATCCCGTAGAAACAAAAATCCCATCCAATAGATCGGAGGGGATTTTTAAAATATCTTAAAAATTAAGACTTTTTTATAGGTAATCCTATATATCTCAAAAGAGACTCTGCACTTTTCTTATCTTTAGCAGTAGTGGTTATAGTTATAGCCATACCAAATACATCCCTCAAGTCTTCATCTGCAGTCTCGGGAAAAACTGTATGCTCTTTAAGGCCAATCGTGTAATTGCCCATATTATCTATTGCTTTGACCTCCAAACCTCTAAAATCTCGAATTCTCGGTATGGCAACATTTATTAATTTATCCAAAAAGCCGTACATCCTATTACCCCTCAATGTAATCATAAAGCCAACAGGATCACCTTCTCGCACCTTAAACGAAGCTATAGATTTCTTAGCACCACGAGGCGATGGTTTCTGACCAGTGATCTTCACCAATCTATCCTGAACAAGCTCCATCTTCTTTTTATCCTTCAGTGAACCTACACCCGTGCTAATGACCACCTTAACCAATTTAGGCAATGCCATTACATTCTCGATGCCAATAACCTTTTTCAGGCCATTGATATCTTTTGTCATTTTTTCTTTTACGGATTTCATATCTTTTTTCTTTGGGTTCGAATTATGTCGTTTTTAGAATGATGAACTGCATCTTGCGCAAGCAAGGAATTTCTTTCCGTCAACAAGCTTTGTCTTAGCCCTCGAACCCTTATCGCATTTTGTGCAAAACAAAGCAACACTTGAAACATTAACTGGCATTGCCACTGAAACGACCTGGCCCTTATCGCCCTCTCTTCGCTTTCGCTGGTGCCTTTTTACCATATTAACGGCCTCAACTAAAACCTTGCCGTCACGCGGAAAAGCCTTAACAACCTTAGATTTCTTACCTTTATCCTTTCCAGTCAAGACTATTACATTGTCGCCTTTCTTGATATTCATTTTCCTTTGCTTATCGATCTTATATTATCTCCGGCGCTAATGATGCGATCTTCTGATATCCCAACTCAGCAATCTCTCTGGGAATAGGACCGAATATTCGAGCACCCATAGGCTCTTTCTTCGCCCTATCAATAATCACGACCGCATTATCATCAAATCTCATGTAGGTGCCATCCTTCCTTCTGTATGGAGCCTTCTGTCTCACAACCAGACCGCTTAAAACATCCTTCTTTTTAACCTGCTTTCGTGGTTCAGCAATCTGGACAGAAAGCACTACAATATCACCGATTCTTGCATAACGTCTCTTGGAGCCACCGAGAACTTTAAAAATACGACCAATCTTGGCTCCAGTATTATCTGCTATTTTTACTAATGCTCTTGGCTGTAACATAAAAAATATTTAAATTCTCTTTCCGTTAACCTCAATTATCGCAAAAGATTTATCTTTAGACATCGGGCGGCAAGACTGAATAGACACCTTATCACCGATCTTTGCTACATTAGCTTCATCGTGGGCTTTATACTTCTTTGTCCTTGTTATAAACTTCTGATACTTAGGATGCTTAACATATCTCTCAACTAAAACAACAGCAGTCTTCTGCATTTTATCAGAAACCACAACCCCAGCGAGGGTCTTCAAATTCTTCGGAACAGAAATTTTTTCAGTTGTCTTAGCTTTGGATTTCATTTATTTTTGTCTTAGCAATGTAATTGCCCTGGCTATATCTTTTTTAGTTGTCCTAGCTTCCTTCACATTTTTAACTCTACTGCCCGATACCCCAAAACGAAAATCCTTGAGAGCCTCTCGTTTTTCTTTAATCATGGCCTCCAAAGCCTCCTTTGTTTTGTTTTTGATATCAGACTTCATATTTTCAGAGCTTAAACTAACACACCTTCATTATAAAATCAATGCTTTTTAATTTCTGCTTACTATTTTGGTCTTAACCGGCAATTTATCTGATGCTTTTGCTAAAGACTCAAGCGCAGTTGCTGTGTCTACACCATCAATCTCAAAAAGCATTCTACCAGGATAAACTTCAAAACAGTATCCCTCTGGATCACCCTTACCCTTACCCATCGGAACCTCAGGTGGCTTAGAAGTAAACGGTCTATCCGGAAATATTCTAATCCAGATCTTACCTGTCTTCTTAATGGCACGACTCATAGCCTTTCTAGCCGATTCTATCTGATTAGATGTTATGCGAGCATAACCCAAAGACTTTATACCATAAGAACCGAACGCCAAAGTAGCACCGCGAGTTTCAACTCGAATCTTATTAGGATTTCTCCTTGTCGACTGCCACTTTCTGTGTTTTACCTTTTTCGGAACAAGCATGGTTTATTTCTTAGCCTTCTCAAAAATTTCACCCTTATATATCCAAACCTTAATACCAATATCGCCGTATGGAAGATGCGCCTTAACCCGATCAAAATCTATATCAGCTCGGAGTGTCTGCAAAGGCAACCTTCCGCTTTTTACAGTTTCAACTCGGCTCATATCTGCGCCACCCAATCTTCCGGACATAGTAATTTTGATACCCTTAGCCTCACGATTAGCCATAGTCTTCTCAACGGCCGATTTCATAACTCTCATGAATGGCAAACGCTTCTCTAAACCTTCTGCGCACATCTGACCGACAATAGACGCTGAAGTCTCAGGGAATCTGATCTCTTCGGTTTCGATCTTAACCTCCTTGGGTATAGAGACCTTAGCTCGCTTCAATTTATTTAAAATTTCATCCTTTAATTTAGTGACCCCCTCACCACTTCGGCCAATTATCATTCCTGGGCGAGATGTCTTGATTATTATTTTCAGGCTATTACTTCCGCGTTCTATATCAATGCCACCGACATAATGTCCGTGCAATCTCTTATCCAAAAATTCCCGAATCAAAACATCTGACTTAAGAAACTGCTGATATTTGCCCGGAACGCCGAACCACCTTGACTTCCAGTCTCTAATTATACCTAACCTATGGGAATATGGATGAACGCTGTGGGACATTTTATTTTTTAATATCTAATACCAACTTAACATTACTAGTCTTCCTTCTAATTGGATAAGCTCGACCAAAAGCTCTAGGACGACTTCTCTTCATAACAACACCGCCATCAACTCTTGCCTCTTTAACAAAAAGATCCTTAGTATCAAGTTTAAAATTATTTTTAGCATTAGCAACTGCCGACTTAAGAAGTTTTGCAATAGCAGTTGATCCCCTCTTACTTGATAGTCCAAGAATAGCCAATGCTGAGTCAACACTCTTACCCTTAATAAGTTGAGTTAAAAGACGTGTCTTTCTTGGAGACTGATTATGTCTATTTAATTCTGCATTAACTGCTGACATTTGATTATTTTACATTATTTCTTTGCTGCACCACCAGCATTTGCATCCGGCTTAGCTGCTTTAGCAGCTGCAATTTCAGCCTCTTTCTTCTTAGCCTCCAACTCCTTCTGCATCTTACCGCCATGTCTTAAGAACTTCCTTGTCGGTGAAAACTCGCCCAATCTATGTCCAACCATCTCTTCGGTCACTCGAACTTCAACATGCGCACGCCCATTATGAACACCAAACAAAAAACCAACCATTTCCGGCGATATCTGGCTACTGCGCGACCAAGTTTTAATCATTGGTGCATCCTCAGCCCTCTTACCCTGAATCTTTTTCAGGAGTTTCTCATCCACGTATGGACCTTTTTTAAGCGATCTGGACATATATTTGTCAGGACATACTAGCAAAAATAGCTATAAGTTGTCAACAATTTAGAATTGGTGTCGTTGTGAGCCCTGCGAAGAAATCTCAACTCCTCTTCGGTATGAACCCCTTTATTGGTGTCATTGCGAGCGACCGCAACGAGCGTGGCAATCTCTGTAAATTAACTATTAGAGATTGCTTCGTCGTAAACTCCTCGCAATGACAAATGGGGGGTCTTAGATTGTTTTGTAAATTCCTCAGCAAAAAGATTGGGTCATTGCGAGCTTGTGAAGCAATCTACGTCAATTAACTATTAGAGATTGCTTCGTCGCAGGCTCCTCGCAATGACAATATTGGAATTATTAATAAAAACTGGATGCAAGAGTATTTCCAGCACTATCCTTAATGCTTATTACGTCACCGGCCTCAACCCATAGTTTGGTTTTAATTCCAGAATATAATCGCCAATCGTTCAAATAAAAATCACTGTCATTCTTATGTAAATCTACGCAATCATTATAGGTTGCACTTATATCATTTAAGGTCGGCAACGGCGGATAGAAATTCTGGAATTTAGAAAGGTAACCAATACACTTATTAACCCTAAATGACGCACCAATCGGCGATGATCCCTCAATAAGATAGATAACTGAACCTGGCGGGACAACAACAGGATTTTCAGAATTAATTCGCCCTTGATAAGGCAAGTCTGATGCATTGCCGACTATGGCACTTCTACCAAATAAATCTTTAACTATTAAACCACTTATAACAACAGGAGGTTTATTAAACACTGGAACATCTATTTTCAAATAACCGAACCCAGAACTACTAGGCAAACCCTTACTTAAGTAAATAATCGGTTTCTGTAAAAATGTGTGAGAGTTATCTATATTCTGTTTATTATCTGTCACAGTTGAAATAGAGCTATCATTAACAGGAATATTAGATTCGCCCAATAAAGGCTGGGTATCTTGTTTTTTAGTCTCTTGATCCGATTGTTTAGTATTATTTAATTCAATATTAGCATCGACATGTGTCGGCGGAATGTAACCATACTGCTGATGAATGAGTGGATCCTGCCATAAATTATTCTCTGTACGTGTAACTGGTGCTGTCAAAAAAGGTTTTTGTGATGCTTCAAAATTCGCGGGTCCCCCATTTAAAAGCCAAGCAATCCAGAGAAGAGCAAAAAATAAAACAAGTGATTTTAGATCACTTATAGGATTAAATGTAGGACCCTTAACATCTGCCATTTCGTATTGTTAAAATTAAAATACCACCTCGTTTATATAATAACACAAGATTAGTTATAGTTTTAAACCGCAAATGATATCTGAGAATTAGAGATTATTTAACTCTGCTTGAATTGATGATTGTAAGGCTGAATTTGAAAGTTCCCGTGCCCTGTTCAATGCCATGCCATAATATTTCTTGGCATTAGCAGTATCACCAAGATCTTTATAATAACTTGCTATCGCAATCATTAGATCAACCGATTGTTGATTATTATTTAATCCCTTGGTAAGAATAGTTACAACTCGAGGATCCCTATTGCCATATTCCTTAGAATATAGTGATGATAAAGAACTATAACCGGCTATATAAGATGGATCGAGTGATACAACCTTCAACATGTTACTTTCAGCCTTACTAAAATTTCCAAGATAAAATCCGTATAGATCACCAAGATTACTATATGCCACAATGCTATCCGGCCAATTCAATGAGCAATATTCCCAGATATTTGCTGCCTCTGAATAATCATCTATGGTTTTTCTTAATGTCCCAAGTTGTATCCACTTATCATACTGAGCCGGATCAGTTTTGAGAGATAAAATTAAATCAGTAGATCTATTTTCAATAATCTTCTTAGCATCAGATGAATAGTTATCGGAAATTTGCCATTTTTTTGATAAATCAGGCATAGTACCACGAAGAACAACCTTATCTAAAGCTGATTTATTATTTTCATTATCCACTGGAATGACTTCAACTTTCACCTGACCAGCATTTACACCGGAATCATCAACCTGAGGAGTGGCGGATGATGTCGCAGTTGTAGTCGTTGACCCTGACATTGAATTCGAAATAGTAGAATTTGAACCCACAGAATAATCCTTATAGATCAAATATGCTGGCACAGACAAAATAGCTAGCAAAACAATAATCCTAATCAATATTGATTTCATAAAAAATATACTATCAAAAAAAATATAAAAACACAAAAACCCCCTCGATTTCCATCGAGAGGGTTTTATGTGTTAGTGACTAGTCATTCACAAGATGACTAGTCAACGATAAGTTACTTAGAGAGGACAGAAGCGGTATTATTTGTACCGTTCAATCCAAGAACTCCGTAACCGTTTGTCCAATCATTAGCTGTTGTCAATGATGTACCGGTTGAGTTTGGTGACCAGATGAAATCATTGTTAGAACCGGCATCAGCTTCAACTCCAGCCAGAGACTGCATCAAAGATGAGCTCTGTACGTAGGAAGCATCTCCCTCAAGCTGTGTTGAGACAGAAGCACCTGCTACTGAACCTGCTACTGTAGCTGTAACATCGAAGTATCTAGACTGACCAGCTGGAACCTGAATTACTGCAGTTCCACCACCAACTAACTGTGGATAGATCTCGAGTTGAGATGAACCAGATGACCATGCTGTACTCATGTTGATATCTGTATTCAACATCTTTCCACTGGCACCTATACCTGAAACAGCTGTAGAGAAGCTAGAATCTGTATAAGCGTAGCCGTTTACAGAAGACACAACTGCTGTAGATGTAGCAATCTTAATTGTGAACTTCTCAAATCCAACGTCGCCAGTTGAGTTAGCTGTAACCTTGAATCTCATCAATGACTTTGTACCGTTGTCTAATGTGTTTGTAGGCAATGACAACATTGTAACAGTAGGGTATGACCTGAATACTCTTACTCCAGCGACAGCGGAATCAGATCCAGTCTGCTGAACTGTAGCACCAGATGCTACACCCTTACCCTGTGTACCTGTTAAATCGTTACCATCGTAATCAACTGCAACCAAGGCACCTGATGTTCCGATCTGTGAAATGCCAATTGGCTGTAAGTCACCCTTAATGGTCATTGTCTTGTCTCCATCCTTAGGAATTATGAATGAACCATCTACAAGAGTAGAAGTTGCATTTCTATTTGCTCCTGTGAACAGAGCAGAACCAACCTGATTACCAGAAGCATCCCACAATGTGACCTGAACCAAGTCATTTGGAGAGCTAGAAGCTGCTGCATTTGTTAACTGCAATGACAACTTCTGAAGACTAATTGACTCATTAGCAGCATGGAACTTCAAGATGCCCAATACGTTGCCTGTAGTACCAGCGGCGGCAATAGCGTATGAAGGTGATGAAGAATCAGTTGTAACTGTCAATGTACCTGTTGATGATATTGTCATCTGCTGACCTACGGCTGCTGTCTCAGATGGAGTTACTGTCTGACCTGATGTCAAACCAGTTCCTGTGCTCTGACTTCCACTAGCAGGAATACCCCACTTATAGAAGCTTGATGATGTAGCTGAACCGGCAATGTTACACTGCAGGGCCAATGTCTTGGCTGTTCCCTTATTAACAACGAAGTTACCGTTATCAAATGTGAATGTGTAATTGTCTGTTGCTGTTGGGTTGACAGCATTTGAACCTGTCGTCAACTGTGTTGAACCATCATACAAAGCACAACCTGTAATGTTGGTTGCTAAACCACCATTTGTGAATGAAGCCTTGACTGTAGAGAACTTAATGTCCTCGCCAGATGCAGAAGCATCAAACTGCAAGTTTGCAAATGTAAAGTTCTGTGCGCCAGCAACAACTGTCTGTGCAGCTGGAGAAGCAGAATTTGTGATTGTAACTACAGCAGCCTTAACTGTCATAGTATTTCCTGTAACAGCAGATGAAGGTGTAGCTGTTATAGAATTGCCAGTTGTCTGGCCAGTAGCTGTCCAACTTGATGGTGTTGTAGAAGCGGCAATTGTCTGATCTGTAGCGAAGTCAGTTCCAATCTTACCCAACAGTCTGTAATCAGACTTTCCAACTGGGAATGTAACTGTATCAGAGAATGTTACAGATGGTGAAGTTGCTGAGATATCTACAGGTCCGGCAACAACCTTACCTGTTGAATCAACCAACTTTATGTCTGTAATGTCCTGTGTTGATCCTGATGCAGCTGTACCCAACCATGCTGAAAGCTTGAATGGGATACTTGATACTGAGATTGGCTCACCCTTAACCTCAACTGTGAATCCGCCCAATGGCTGATTTGAAAGGTTAATAGCAATATTCTGAGCAGAAACTGATGTAGCTTTTGAAACATTCAATGTTCCACTCTGAACTGTTACTGCAGGGCCTGCAAACCAAGGATTTGTAGAACCGAATACACCAGTAGAACCAGTTGTTGGAGGAACTAATACATAACCAAATGTATCGCCCACAACAGCTAAATCAGTGTTTCGATAAACGTCAAACTGGGCTGTTCTACCAGAACCGCCATTAACGTCACCCTTAACTGAGATCTCCTTTGACTCACCCTTATCCATCAAAATTCCATTTCCAAAGACGGTTGTGTAGTACTTTCCGTCAGAAGAAACTGTAGCTGGATATGCAGTACCGTCAACGTATGTCATTACATTCTGGAGGTCAGAAGAAGCGGCTGAACCAGACTGGTTCCACCTAATAGACTTCAACCAAACCTTCTCAGCTGAACCAGCAGAGAACTTGATAGAAGAGAATGTATAACCTGTTGTTCCGATAGGCTTAGACTGAGCTGAAGGATTCAATGGGCCAGCGATGAATGAACTTACTGTACCAATTGAAAGTGTTTCATTAATTGTGTGAGTAGATCCCTTTAGAGGAAGTGAGTCACCAGCTAAAGTTACAGTACCTTCGGCATTAACTGCATCAACCTGGAACATCGCCTGCTCGCCACCATGTGAACCAGCTGCGGCTCGTGTAGCGCCTATTGTCAATGTTCTTGATGTACCAGCCTTGATTACAAATGGAACACCGACGATTGCCTTGTGATCAGAGTTTAATGTCTTTTCCAAGCCAACTAGCAAACCATTTTCATCAAGAAGATCGACACCTGAGAAAGCGGCATCATTTGATGCACCTGTTCTCTCAACTGTCAAACTATCAACTGTAACATCTGAAGCGCCTGCTGTAAGAGTTACCTTAGTGAAAGGAATTCTTGCGGCACGAGCTGGGGCTAAAGCATTAGCTGGCTGCATTGAAGCAGGAGCTGACACCGTCAAAGTGCCTGAAGATGCTGTTGAGCCTGTTGTTGTGGTTGTAGTTGTTGTATTTGTTGAACCTGTTGTTGTGGTTACAGAACCGCCAAGAGAATTCAACTTAGCTCTTGTTAGTGCACCAACGAAACCTGTTCCTTTTGTAAGTCCGACAGGAGTCAAAACATCACTAGCGTACTTAGTCTGGAACTTAATAACGGCCGCCTTTGTGGCAGGACCGAATGTGCTTGTCTCATTTCCTGGTGAACCTGCACCGGAAAGTGAAACTGTCTCACCATCAGCATTCAATGCTTTCTGGAGAGCCATAACATCATCTCCTTTTGAACCCAATAAAAGGTTCACAGAGAATGTGTGTGCCATCATTGTTGTCGCAGGAGATGCACCTTTTAAGGTGTTAATCTGAGCGAGCAATGCATCAATCTGTGCCTGTAGATCTGATACAGACGCAGCTGCTGCTGGAAGAACCATAGCGCCACCCATCATCATTACTGATGTCATCAAACCAACGAAACCTGAAGTGATTTTGGCAATTCTGGATTTCTTTAAATTACTCATGAATTTTTAATTTTAATAATATACGTTTCTGCAAGAAAATCTTCGCGAAATTTTTATTCGCTAAACTCCCCAGCAAAACCGTTTGCGATCAGATCTAATTCAGCCTCGACACAAGCTGAATGCCCTGATCGCGCTACTAAACGCACGACACTTTTTCGGTAATAATTTCACACAACCATAGACGACAATCTTTCTGTATTGTTCTGAAACTTTATTTAATTTTCAAGGTTCTAGCCTTATATAAAAACCTTCCAACCTTACAGCCAAACCACTTAATATACAAATAAAACAAGCTGAACTGCTTTGACAATTATAAGTATATTATCTATCTATCAAGTCGGCAAAAAATCTTCTGTGGATAAGTCTTTATTGGAATAAAAACCTCCGCAGAGATACAGCCGACATACTAGCATTATAAACCCCCCAAAGTCAATCCTAGGGTACTGTAAATCTAAAAACTCTCTGTGAACCCCTTAATCACAGAATATAAAATCAAAAATTGTCATTGCGAGGAGCTTGCGACGAAGCAATCTCAGCTACGGTTTTAAAAGAAAGAGATTGCTTCGCAAAGCTCGCAATGACACCAATTGTATCAACAATTAGAATCAAAATAGGCGGCCAAAAAGGTTGAACTAAATTATTGAGTAACCCTTCGCGAATATCTACTCCACCTTCTTTCACCTTTTTTATTCAACATTCCAGCTGACGTTAGGAATATCAAATCCCTTTGAATTGTCTTATTACTACAATCAATTGTCGGATCAGCTAGGGTAACGACACTAATAATGTCCGTTATGGCATATTCGTGATTGTCTTTTAGGTTTGCCATTATAATCTCCTGTCTTCTACTCTTATCTACAGTAGTTTTTATATTCATCGAATCACTATCCTCGTTCTGTAATTTGGAAGATGTCTTTTTGGCAAAACTATGTCTTTTATATCCACCGTCCTTTATTGTGTCGTTTCTGATCGTCTTGAAAAAATTTACAGGCAATCTGCTGTCCATATTGTCGATTGCATCTATACCGAAAAAATCTTTTGGCAAAATGGGCGAGCCGTTACTTTTAGTTAACTGATATTTAACGATCGCGGCCCTAAGTTTTAAATACTCCTCATGCAATATTGAGTAGTTCATCTTAGAGATCAAAGCACCAGTCATACTGATCTCAAGCAGAGATAAAATATGATCAATACGTTCCAAGATCCTATCTTGTACTAAATCCTTGGCAAAGCCACCTCCAGACATCTCGTAAAAATCATTGATTGTCTCTAATGAGACATTTCTTAAACTGACCCTTAGACCTTCCATATTGTCCATTAAACTAGTAACTAAATGTACAGCGGAAACCAATCTTTCTGTCTTTATTGATAGCGCTTTATAGACAAAAGAACGCTGATCGTCCCTATCGGACAGACTTGAACCATTGTCTTTCATAATGTCTCTATTGGCCATTTAAATAATTTGTCCTTAATCTATTAGACCTAGTATATATAAGACAGAAACAAAAGTGAAGTTAATGGCCATTAAGAATTTTCTCAAAAATTACAGCTGATCTCGTGTCAATCTCGTTTATTTTTTACACATAGTTTTTTGTCTGAAAATTTGATAAAATTCAGTGTGATGAATAAGAAAAAAAAGGAAATTGAGGAGATACCTGTAACTCCGAAAATTCGGGAAGAGACACGTCATGGGATTCTGGCGATCATATTCATAATATTGTCTATATTTTTCAGCCTGGCGAGGTTTGGAATGGCCGGACCAGCGGGAAATTTTGTTTATGGGATTCTTTATCAGATGTTTGGAACTGGCTATCTTATCTTTTCACTCATTTGCTTATTACTCGGACTATCTTTTATTCGATCAATCAGGCCTAATATTTTGACCTCCAGCCTGCTTGGCGGACTTTTTCTACTTCTATCCTCACTAGGTATTATTGATACTGTATTCACAAAATCAACCGATGGGACCCTCAATGGCGGAATGCTGGGCCACATCTTTGCCTCACCCTTTATGGCGCTCTTCGACAAGATCATATCAATCATCTTCTTAAGCGCTATCTCCGTCATCTCCTTTCTTGTAATGTACGATACCCATATGAGCCTGGAGTGGAGTTTGTTCGGCAAGAAACTCTTCTCTGGTGAATCAAATGATGATGAAGACAGCCTCAGTGAAGATGACCAGACTCAGACAATTGACACCCTAATTAAACCGGCAGTAGAAGTCCCGATTATTAAAGATGAGAAGATCGAAACACCAAAAGAGGAGAGAGCTAAAAAAACCGTCGCGGAAAAGATTGAAGGATTTTTTGATAATAATCTGCGAGTTAAGTCCAACAAACGATTCGACCCTCCACCACTAACATTACTTGAAACTGATGTCGGGAAACCAGAAGTCGGCGATATTAAGGCAAATGCCAATATTATTAAAAGAACCTTGATGAATTTCGGCATCGATGTAGAAATGGATGAAATATCGATCGGACCATCCATAACCAGATATTCACTTAAACCGGCCGAGGGAGTAAAACTTTCGAGAATTCTTGCGCTACAAAATGATCTGTCCCTTGCCTTAGCTGCTCATCCGATACGAATTGAAGCGCCAATACCAGGCAAATCCCTGGTGGGAATAGAGATACCAAATAGATCAAAATCTACTGTCGGACTTGGCACATTATTATCCGCCAAAAAATTTCAAGAATCTTCTCTGCCTCTTCTCATACCGTTCGGTAAGGGGGTTTCAGGCATTCCGTACTTTGGTGACCTGGCCAAAGCTCCTCACATGCTAATCGCCGGAACGACAGGTTCAGGAAAATCAGTCGCCATCCACACAATCATCGTTGGCTTGCTTTATCGAAACGCACCGGAACATTTGCGCTTCATAATGATCGATCCGAAAAGAGTTGAGCTGACTCTTTATAACGGCATCCCGCATCTCTTAACGCCGGTTATTACTGATTCCAAAAAAGCTATCTTATCTCTAAAATGGGCAGCAAAAGAGATGGAACGCCGATACAATATACTCGAACAGTGCAAAGCCCGTGATATAAACTCCTATCATCAGTATGTGGCGGAAAGGATGAACGAGAATAAAGAGGATGGCGCCGATTCAAAAGAAAGCATGCCGTATATCGTCATTATTATTGATGAATTGGCTGACATTATGACCGCCTATCCACGAGAGTTGGAGGCTGCTATCGTTCGATTAGCGCAGATGTCGCGAGCAGTTGGCATACATATAATCCTTTCAACACAAAGACCATCTGTTGAAATAATCACCGGCCTGATTAAAGCCAACGTGCCGTCGAGAATCGCCCTTCAGGTGCCTTCCCAGATTGATTCTCGAACAATTTTAGACATGCCGGGCGCTGAAAAACTCCTTGGTGCCGGAGATATGCTTTATATAACCGGCGAAACCTCTAAGCCAATTCGTGTGCAATCGGGCTATATCTCCGAAAAAGAGGTTAAGAAAGTCGTAAGTTACCTAATAAATAGATACAAAGAGGATCTACCAGATGAAATTAATATGTCTGAAATGACCGAGAGTGCCTCCGGAATGAATTTTAGCGACAGTTCCAATGATATCGATGGCGGTACAGATGATGACATGTATGAAGAGGCAAGAGAATTAGTCATTAAGACCGGAAAAGCATCGGCCTCATTCCTGCAAAGAAAACTTAAACTTGGATACGCCCGGGCTGCGAGAATTATGGATATGCTGGAAGAAAAGGGTGTTATAAGTGCCGGTGACGGAGCCAAGCCCCGTGAAGTCTATCAAAAAGAATCAGTTCAAATAACTCACCATGAAGACAATTTAATTGCTGATAATGAGGTGTCTGATGAAGAAGGTGACGACGAAGTAGGAATATAATTACCTTGAATGAGAGAAAAACTTCACAAAGATCTGAAATTTGGACTGATAGTCATTATTTGCGGCGTAATTTTTGGTTACACCTTTTTTGAGGCAAGATATTTGATCAGCGGACCGGAATTAACTATTTCTTCTCCCAAAAATAATGCCGTAGTTAAAGATTCTCTTCTAGAAATCAAAGGACAAGTTAAAAATATAAATAATCTAACCATAGACGGCAGGCAAGTTATGATAACACCTGATAGATCATTTACTGACAAGTTGCTATTGCTAAACGGCTATAATACAATTGAGGTCAAAGTTACGAACAAATTCGGCCAAGTGAATAGCCGGATACTGAACGTTATACTGGCACAGTAAAGAAGATTGACTACTCAATAAAAGCGCGCTCAACACAGCGAGATAACTTTTTTTATCTTCTTATTTATAAATTATTAATAATCTTCCCATGGCAAAAAAGATCACAACCCCCAAAGAGGTATCAGCCGGTATAGCGAACACAATAAGAAATATCCAGACGAAATTTGGCGAAGGTTCAATAATGAAACTCGGTGATAAACCGAAGGTTAATGTCGATGCGGTGCCAACCGGTTCAGTTGGTCTAGATATTGCCCTGGGAGTTGGCGGTCTGCCTCGCGGCCGAATCATCGAAATTTACGGTCCTGAATCTTCAGGCAAAACAACTTTGGCCCTCCATGTAGTTGCTGAGGCTCAGAAAAGAGGCGGAGTTTGTGCTTTTATTGACGCCGAACATGCCATGGATCCGGACTACTCAAAGAAACTTGGAGTAAAGATAGAAGATCTATTGATTTCCCAACCGGACAATGGTGAACAGGCTCTCGAGATAGCTGAGAGTCTAATTCGCTCCGGCGAGATCGATGTTGTTGTGATCGATTCTGTTGCTGCGCTAACTCCAAGAGACGAGATCGAGGGCGATATGGGTCAAGCGCATGTCGGCAAACAAGCCAGACTAATGTCTCAAGCCTTACGCAAAATGACCGCGATAGTTGCTAAATCCAAAACTGTCGTCATATTTATAAATCAGATCCGCATGCCAATTGGTGTGATGTTCGGTAATCCTGAGACAACTCCGGGCGGTAAAGCGTTAAAATTTTATTCATCTGTTCGTATTGATATCCGCAGAATCGCGCAGATCAAAAAGGGTGAGGATGTTGTCGGTTCAAGAACTCGCGCCAAGGTTGTGAAAAATAAAGTAGCGGCACCGTTCAAGGTGGCAGAGTTCGACATTATTTACAACGAAGGCATCTCCCCCGAGGGTGAAATAATCGCACTTGGCGAAAAGCTTGGGATCGTCTCAAAATCCGGCACTTCATATAATTATGGTGAAGAAAAACTAGGCCGAGGGTACGACGCCACCCGCACCTTCCTCAAAGAAAATCCAGAGTTGAAAGACAGAATTTTGAAAGAAATAATGGAGAAAATGGCTCTGGAATAAACTGCTTCTTGTTATCACAAAGAATTCACGTGATGAAATAATTTAGACCATACTTTTTGTCATTGCGAGGAATTTACGACGAAGCAATCTCTGTACATAACGATAAAAACGTAGATTGCCTCACTGCTGATCACGGTGACGCCACTCAAATAAAAAAACCGCGTATTACAAGCGCGGTTTTTAAAATCATTACCATTCGGCATTATCGGGCTTTTTTATAGGCCAAGTTATTTCAAACTCTCCAGCACTTATTTTGAAAGCCTTTAAAATATAGTCGATGGGCAAGCACCAAATAGACGCCTCTGAATCTATTTCCGACTGGTTATCTCGAAGAATAACCCTAGGGACTCCAAGCCCAAAAACTTCATTAACACAACGATGAATCTCCTTCACACATTCAATGACGTCAGACCTAAAAATGATCGACTTAACTGATCCACAAATGACACAATAAAAATAACAGTCATATCTATCCACCTTACACTTTCTATTCATCCTTGCGCGCATTGCAACACTTTCCACCAGAAGCCGATGTTGGCACATAGAACGTAATTTTCCCTTCTCCAAATTAATCATCGATCTTTGAAAAGATGCCCGCACACCTCTCTCAAAAATTCTTGCCACTACAGCCAATCGAGCATCCATCAGCCTCTTACACATATGAATACTCCTAATAACCTCAAGATCCTTTGGTCGTCTTCTAATTGAATCCAACTGTAACTCCAACTGTTCACACTTCTTATTACAGACATTACGTGCTATTTTCAGAAGCTTAACTTTTCTATCAAGCTCACGCCCAGTCGCCAAAAACTTCTTCAATTCTCTTTTAATTTCTCGAATTGTCTTTGCCAATTTAGCCTCCTCTGCTGCCCTTAGCCCAAATTTCAACGTCCAAAACCTGCGATGAGTATACAGTCCAAAAATTTTTTAATCAATATTACCCATCCCAAAACAAAATATATGTCAGAAATAAAAATCCCCCATATTATTGGAGGAGGTGTAGACTATTTCTTCTTCAAATTAAAAAATTCTTTTTCTTTGTCAGTAAGGTAACTCAAAACACTAGACCTTAATCTTTCTTTTTTAGCATCCTCGGCTTTTCGAGCTTCTTGTTCAGCATCCAACTTCTTATGATTATTCCACCATTCAGATAATTGGCCATTTTCAATTTCAAGAATAAAATATGCTAGGCCCACCGCCTCCAATCTCTTACACAAAGAACAAAGTAAACGAACTATCTTACGATTATTTTCTTGTCCAGTGCCACCATTTTTATAACCGTCTCCATAGCAAGACATCTTGCCACCTCCTTGATTTTACAACTCCCAACAAGGCCAGTCGTCAAAATATACCCTAATGTATATTCCTGTCAAACTAAAACCAATATCCCGGTTGTTTTCTAAAAATGTCCCTGGCGAGCCACAGAGTTAAAATAGCGGCGGAAAAAATTGAAAGCTGTACAGCCAGTTGTGTATGAATCAAAGCCGCTGAGAAAAATCGATAGTTTGCTGCCAGATCAGTGGCATTCGGCGCATTAGCAATAACCGCCCGAACATACACCAGTCTTGTTATCTGCCAAAGAGAAGCCAAAATTATCATTATCTTCAGCGATCGTTGACTCAAAGCTCGGCGCAAAAACCAGATCGCATAGACTCTTCTCATTACTCTTGTTTTTAAATTTGCCATTTTATTTTTATTAATAAAGCTTTTTATATGTCGTTACAAAGGGGCTAATAATAGAGCAATCCAACCCCCCCCCAGTGTCATTGCGAGAAGTTTACGACGAAGCAATCTCTGTTCTTAAATTAATAATGTAGATTGCTTCGCTACCGCTCGCAATGACCCAATAAAACTACAAATCCACCTTCTTAAACTCCTTCTTAGCTCTACATATCCTCGTCTTGATGGCCCCAATGGAAACTCCTTCTGCGGCGGCAATCTCTTTCTGTGGTATACCTTCTATAAAATATTTCTTCAAAACCGTACCGAGATTATCTGGAATCCTTGCCAGAATCGAAGCGACATAATCCCGCATCGTCTCCTTTTCAAAATCCCTGCTTTGCAAATCCGGCAAAACTTCATAAAACTCCGGATCAAGCTCAACTGTATTTATTACACCCTTTTTTAACTTCTTATAATGAGTAAAGGTAACATTCAATAAAATTTTATAAGCCCATGATTTGAAAGAAGCACCCTCCTGAGGCTTAAATCTATTGGCATTCATGTATATTCTGGTGAATGCCTCCTGTACAATGTCTTCCGACTCTTCTTGCTTATGAATAATCCGTATCGCCTTTCGGATAAAAGCCTCCTCATAACGATCAATTATAATACCAAAAATCTTTGGCTCCCTTATAGAAAGTGCCAGTATCTCCTCGTCTTTTTTCTCGGCCAAAAGTGAATTTTTAGCCTCAAAATCGTCTAAAAGCATCAATTTCAATATATTCTAAAAGCTCCCTATCAGCAACTATAACTAAACAGACAACAGTTAAGTGACAGAGATTGCTTCGCTATCGCTCGCAATGACACCTAAAATAATTTAACAGCCTCTAAAGCCAAAAACATTGGGATCTCTTTGCGGGCCTGATTTTCCGCCAAAGCACGCTTCCCGGGTTGACTAATTTTGTTAGAAATCAATTCATGAACTGTCCTAACAGCAAAACCAGTCCCCTTCAGTGCTTTAAAATAAAATTGCAACGGTCGATGAAATGATGATGTAAAAGTCGCCTGATCGCCGCCCGGCGTCATATTTATCGAAACCTTAAATTCCGTCATATATTTATCGATCCGGCGATATTGAATCTCCGCCTTATCATCAAACCCCCAGTGCGATTCTTTAGGTATACGGAAAGCCGGGTGATTCAAAACAATCGCCAACGATCCGCCCGGCTTCAAAACACGCGCACATTCAGCAAAAGTCTCATTGACCTTCTCGATATTCTGAAGAGCTAAAACCAGTGAGATCTTATCAATACTTTTATCGGCCAAAAAATCCAGCTTATGCGACGGTGCGGCAAAATATTCAACCATCAGCCCTGATTGCCCCTTCTCATAATTTTTAGCGATATCTATTAATTCATGCGAAATATCAACGCCAATAACCTCCGCACCAGCATGTTTCCATGCGCGAGCAAAAAATCCCTGTCCACAGGCTAAATCCAAAACCCTCTCTCCTTTCTTGATCGACAAAATTTGCAACAAATCCGGCAAAATCACTTCCTTTTGATAGTTTCCGCCAGTTTCCAAAAGATCATCGTACCAAGATGCAACCTCGCCCCAACCTGTATCTGAATTAGCTTTCATTTTAATTTCGATTGAATATCTTTAACAATGACATTGATCTCTTCAACTCTTTTTTCCATATCGCCGATCATTTTAGCCCCTTCTTCCAATTCAGATTCGCTTTTTTCGATAACTTTTTTATCGTGTCTTATGCCGGAAATAATTATTGTATCTCCAATAAAAAATGAGACAAAAAGTCCGGTCAAAAGTAAGACAAAAACACTAATAAAAATTAACAGCAACCCGCCAGCAAGTGTGTTAAAAAATGGCACAGATTCAGCGACAACTGTCACTCCATACCAAAACAAAACTATAAACACACCGCCTATTAAACTATAAATAACCGGCCGATGGGAAAAATAGGATCTCACTCGATCTTCCAACTTATCAAAAAATCTTAGAATATAGTGCATTATTTTATATTTGCGCCATCAGTGACCGTTTTTTCCGGCATTAAAACCACAGGCGAATCAGTCTCCGTACTTGCGGCCAAAAGCATTCCTTGCGATTCAAACCCACCCAAACTCTTAGCAGCTAAATTTGCCACAATTACAACCTGCCTGCCTGCTAGATCTTCTACTTTGTAATATTTCTTCATACCGGCGATTATCTGGCGTTTTTCAATTCCAATATCAACAACAAGTTTAATAAGCTTATTAGAATTTTCCAACTCATCGGCCGAAATTATCGTCCCAACCCTAAGATCAATCTTATCAAAATCCTCATAAGAGATAACTGGTTTTATAGCTTTAATCATGGCCCTATAATAGCAAAATAACCTTTAATTGTATAGTCATGCTTGACAAAATATATAATTAATGATAGACTTCCATCATTGGGAACTTAACTTCAAACCAAGGAGGTAATGACCGTGGGACAGTTCATCGCCAGTCTGTCTGGAATGGAGCCCGGAGTCGCTAGTCTTCTCGGTGCAGTGGGATTCGCGATCCTGCTCCTGATCCCCCTGATGACTACCGCACCCGACCGGTAATAACCCATACCACCCGCCCAAACCAACCCGCTTCGGCGGGTTTTTCTTTACCACGCCGAAAATTAAATGCAGGCGGGTCTACCTTGTCGAAGCCTTAGCGAAAGCGGGTTCACTTCGCCATATTTTTACCCCAGCCAAAAACCTTTACATTTTTGATTTTATGATCTATAATCCGCAAAGAGTTTTGCACGTTAACAATGTTGGCTAAAAAGGAGGTCAAAATATGAATGAACCGAGAGCGTTGAATATCAACTTTCTGGTAGCTGTTCTAGGCACGGAAATACTATTTCTTGCAGCTAAGTTGACCGGCCATCCGGTGTCAGGAATCTTATGGGGCATCCTCTTTTTTCTACTCTCCTACCCCTGGAAATTCGGAAAAAATATCTACTCGCTCTGGGGCTGATATAAACATAAATGCACAGTCTATTCGATATGGGAAATTTAACAAAGCGCTGGTGAAAATGCATGATCTGTTATCGGTATT
>CAZWJJ010000012.1:0-15973 GCA_964634555.1 uncultured Candidatus Saccharibacteria bacterium
GAGGGTGATTTTGTCATGGATTGATCTGAGGAATTTACTGTCTCTTTGCATCCAGATTAGCCAGTTATGGCTATAAAAATCGCTTCTACCCTTGAAATCGTTGACACAACCTTGATAGTTGTAATGCGCTGTCGCAAAGTCAATACATTGCGAAACCTGAATTTGCGCCGGATCAATTGTTCGGCAGGATTGTGCATTCTCAAAAACTGTTATGCAGTGATCGGGCAATTGAAGATTGTTGCTAACATTAGGTCTAGGACAATAATGAGACAGTTGGTAAAAGTAGTTACTGTTTTGATCTAGGTAGCCTTCACAAATATTTTCCTTAAAATTCAGATGATTTTCTTGTTGGCCGGAGATTAGTTTCGCGGTGTCGTAGGGAGCCAAAACTATTTCATCGTTTGGAACAGATGAAACGCCAGGTAAAATATGACCCTTTGGGATTACAAAAATTTCGCCACCGGAATTTTGAATTTTAAATCCGGTAATATCGATATTTTCGCTGTTGGTGCTGACATTCTCAATACTGATGTATTCGCTTTCTGGATCGTTGCCATAATTATTAACGTAGTTGATCTTAACTTTTCCGTATAATGAAGATGTAGCGGAACTATTTGTTGTACTAGTGATCGGTATTACTGCCGGGATGCCAATGATGGTTGGTGAAGTTCGGTTCGGCTGTCGGACGATCTGAATATTTGCTGCCGCTCTTGTTAATGGACCAAAATATCCGCTTATGGGAGAGATGTTATTTGTGGCTTGAAATTGTCTCACAGCATTTACTGTTAGGGTAAAATAGTTTCCGGATGATGGAATATCACCCGACAAGAATCCCAGATTTTTCAATAGGTCTTGCAACTTTACAACGTCGACATCGCGTCTTAGGCCGTAGTGGAGATTTCGGTTGAATTGAAAATCAGCGGCAAATGCCATTGTTGAAATTGCCAGAAGAATGATCATTAAGATCATCTGTTTTAAAAAATTGTTCATATATTATCTATCTATATTAACATTAACTTTTAGTTTTTCAATTCTTTTGCTATAATAGGCCAATGGTTATCTCTTATCATGGCATAGGGTGTTTTAAGGTTCAACTCGGCGATGTCGTTATTGCCTTCAACCCTATTTCTAAAGATTCTGATTTTAAATCGACCCGCTTTTCATCTGATATTGCAATTATTAGTTTGCATGACAAGAATTATAATGGCGTGCCGAATGTTTCAGGCGGTAGCCGGGAGCTTTTTGTAATTGATGGTCCGGGTGAATATGAAGCTGGCGGGGTCTATGTTAAGGGGTTCGGTATTACTCAGACTATGAATGGTGAGGAAAAGGTCAATACGGTCTATTCGGTTGTTTTTGATGATATTAATCTTTGCCATTTGGGAGCTCTCAACATTGGAAATATCAAGGCAGAAATAAAAGAGGAGTTGGGTGAGATTGATATTTTGTTCGTGCCGATTACTGGCGGTGATCTGCTTGGTTCGGCTGAGGCAAGCAAGTTGGTTAATTTATTAGAGCCGAAGATTGTTATTCCTATGTCGAGTGATGAAGGGGGTGTTTCTAAAACCGCAGTGGCGGCCTTTCTTAAGGAATCAGGAGCCGAAGATGTCTCACAGATAGATAAGTTGACTATTAAATCTAAAGATCTCGAAGGTAGGGAAGGGGAAGTTGTACTTTTGGCGCCGGTCGTGTAAAAAATTTTCAATACATATGCAAAAAAGATTACATGATTTTATGGATAAGATACAGTCTAAGTCTCTCGCAGAAAGGCGGAAGTTGCTTTTCCAGTGGTCAATTTTGATTGGAGTTGTTATATTTGTTCTGGGGTTGTGGACAATTTCTAATGACATTTTGGCAGTAAATGCAAAATCTTCCAATCTGGATGATGTTGGAGCTGTGGTTAAAGCTCCTTCTGCTATGGATACTTTAAGTTCGAGTTTTTCTTCATTAGTTCAGAATGTAAAAAGCAGTCTACAGGATCTTAATGATAAATTGGGAGAGCTGAATAAGTAATCAGGGCAAATAAACATGGCTAAGAACGATTCAAAAAATAATAGGGGCAAGGGTGAGCGTTTGTCTCCGGAAGATGAGGCATTGGCTGCAACACGAATTCTTCCGATAGATATTGTTCCGGAAATGCGTAAATCGTACCTAGACTATGCGATGTCTGTTATTGTTTCGCGAGCCTTGCCGGATGTTCGTGATGGACTCAAGCCGGTGCATAGAAGAATATTGTATTCGATGCATCAGAATGGATTGACTTACAGCGCTAAATTCAGAAAATCAGCGACCATCGTCGGAGATGTTTTGGGTAATTATCACCCGCATGGCGATTCATCGGTTTATGACGCGATGGTTAAATTGGCGCAAGATTTTTCAACTCGATATCCGATGGTTTTTGGCCAAGGCAACTTTGGTTCTAATGACGGCGACTCTGCCGCCGCTTATCGATATACGGAGGCGAAGATGGCTAGAATTGCCGCTGAGATGCTTCGTGATATTGAGAAGGATACGGTAAACTTTGTTCCAAATTATGACAATACAAAAAAGGAGCCGTCGGTTTTTCCATCCGTTATTCCAAATCTTCTTTTGAATGGCACACTCGGTATTGCTGTCGGTATGGCGACAAAAATTCCACCTCACAATCTTCGCGAAGTGATGGATGCGCTGGTTCATTTGATCGATAATAAAGATGCGACCAATGACGATCTGCACAAATTTGTTAAGGGTCCGGATTTTCCGACAGCTGGTATTGTTTATAACGATAAGGATATTAGTCATGCTTATGCTACCGGCCGAGGCGGAGTTGTGGTGCGAGGGGAGGCTGAAATAGTTGAAACAAAATCTGATAATTTTCAGATAGTCATCACTTCGATTCCATATCAGGTGAACAAAGCCGAGATGATTATAAAAATGGCTGAGCTGGTGCGTGAAAAGAAGATCGAGGGGATTAAAGATATCCGTGATGAATCAACAAAAGATGTTCGGGTCGTCGTCGATATTAAGGCCGGAGCTTATCCGCAAAAAGTTTTAAATGCACTTTATAAATATACCGATCTTGAACAGACCTTTAACTACAACATGTTGGCGCTTGTTGATGGCATTCCGAAAGTTCTCTCACTGAAAACTATTTTAGAAGAGTTTGTTTCTCATCGGCAAATTGTCGTTAAAAGGCGAACTCAGTTTGATCTTCAGAAAGCCCTGGATCGCGAACATATTTTGCTTGGTCTGAAGAAAGCGCTGGATCATATTGATGAGATAATCAGAATAATTAAAAAATCTAAAGATACGCCGGAGGCCTCCCGTAATCTTATTTCGGCTTTTAAGTTTTCTGTCATTCAGGCGACAGCTATTTTGGAAATGAAGTTGGCGCGCCTCGCCGGTTTGGAAAGAAAAAAGATTGAGGATGAATTGAAGGCCGTTCAGGAGCTCATCAAAGAGTTGCGTGCGTTGTTAGCGAGCCCGGCCAAAATTTTGAAAGTTATAAAAGATGAATTTGTGGAAGTAAAAGAAAAATACGGCGATGACAGGCGAACGAAGGTTGTGAAGGGCGGAGTAAAAGATATTAATGAGGAAGATCTTGTGCCTGAGGAGGAGTCGGTTTTGGTTTTGACCTCCGGTGGATACGTTAAGCGAACCGATCCGAGCGAATATAGAGCGCAAAAGCGCGGCGGCGTTGGGGTCATGGACCTTAACACCAAGGAAGAAGATTTTATTACAATCTTTTTAACTGCCAATACTCACAGCGATTTACTTTTCTTCACCGATCGCGGTAAAGCCTATCAGATTAAGATGTATGAGATACCGGAAGGCAAACGCGCTACACGCGGTAAATCTATCATGAATTTCTTATCTCTTAGTGATGGTGAAGTTGTGACGTCTGTATTGGCTATGCCGAAGGAGTTGAAGAATGTTAAATTGTCGCTTCTCATGGTAACGAAGCAGGGGGTTTCTAAAAAAGTTTCTGCTGATAGCTTTAAGGATGTTCGTCGGAGCGGCTTGATCGCTATTAAGTTAGCTGATGGCGATCAGTTGATGGCCGCGCGTTTTGTTGAAGGAGGCGATACAGTTATTTTGGCGACAGGTTTAGGTCAATCTATTAGATTCAAAGAGTCGGATATTCGTGAAATGGGTAGGACAGCCGGCGGAGTTAGAGCTATGAAATTAAAGAAAGGCGATGAGATTGTTGGTACAGATATCGTTAAGAAAGAGAATAAAGATGTTACATTTCTGATTATGAGCGGCAACGGATACGGAAAGCGCAGTGCCCTGAAGGATTATAAAATTCAAAAGAGGGGAGGATCAGGCATTAAGACGGCCAAAGTTACAGCTAAGACTGGCAAGCTGATTGTCAGTAAGGCGATCACTGAAGCTGAAACAGAACTGATCGCTATCTCTAAAAACAGCCAGGTGATAAGAGTGGATATAAAAGAGGTGCCGGTGCTGGGCCGACAGACACAGGGTGTCAGAATTATGAAATTACGTGAAGGAGATTTAATCGCGTCTCTTACCTGCCTCTAGTTTAAAAGTTTCTAATTGATTATTTCTTTATTGCTGGCGTAGAGCGAGAGAATGAAAAATAACCAGCTGTCTCATTGTGGGGAGTATTTACGACAAACTTAATATTTGTCATTGTGAGGAGTTTACCATGAGGCAATCTATTCACTCACATACGTAATGAGATTGCTTCGTCGTAAAAACTCCTCGCAATGACCAGTGGGAGTGTTATTTCGAGGAGTGAAATGACGAAGCAATCTCTAACGGTTAATTTACAGAGATTGCCGCGCTCCCTGCGGTCGTTCGCAATGACACCATACTACTTAAATTGATATTTTTTATTCCATAAATTATTTGTGGTTAAGTGTACTTTGTTTTCATATTCGTCCATTGTATAATTGAGTGGTATAAAAATTTATTTCTATGGCCTTTGCAGATCCAACTGAAAATTTAAAAAAATTGAATATTAAAGAGGGGTGGAAGGTGGCTGATTTTGGCACGGGAAGCGGATTTTATGCCATCGGGATTTCAAAAAGAATTGGAGATACAGGCCGAGTTTATGCCATTGATGTTCAGAAAGATCTGCTGGCTAAACTTGCCAATCGCGCCAAAGAGGAAGGTTTAAATAATGTTGAAATTATTTGGGCTGATGTTGATCAGATTGGCGGATCAAAGTTGGCTGATGGATTTCTTGATGCTGTGGTCGTATCTAATATTTTGTTTCAGTCTGAAAATAAGGAAAATTTAGCTAAGGAAACCTTTCGCGTTTTAAAATCCGGTGGCGAGGTGATGGTGATCGATTGGACGGATTCTTATGGTGGCTTAGGGCCACGATCGGATCAGATATTTTCTGTGAGTAAGGCCGAAGAACTTTTTGTCAAAAATGGTTTTACTGTGGTTGAAAGTTTTGACGCCGGTGATCATCATTGGGGATTAGTTTTTAAGAAATTGTAAGATGAATTTATTTCAGTCAATTGTTTTAGCGATCTTTGGCTTTTTGGCAGTTGCCGCTGTGGTTATTTTTAGCATGACCTCAAGCCGGGGCGGTAGTATTAATTACGCCGGCACCTTTATAGTCTGGTGTACTTTGCCGGAGGCGACAGTCAAAGATGTCTTCGATAATTTTAGCAACGCTAACTCTTCATCTTATAAAGTTCAGTATGTGGAAAAAAAGGCGGATACTTTTGAAACTGATCTAGTTTCATCTTTGGCTTCCGGTGATGGTCCGGATCTAATTTTTATGCCCCAGAGTTTGATTATTTCAAATAGGAATAAAATTTTGCCTATTGGTTATGATCTCTATTCGGCCAGAAATTTTAGCGATGATTTTACAGATGGAGCCGCAATATTTGCCAATAAAGACGGTATAATCGGCATGCCGCTATATGTTGATCCGTTGGTGATGTATTGGAATAAAGACTTGTTCTCTTCGGCGGGGGTTGTAAGTTTTCCAACTCACTGGAGTGAATTTGATAGTCTAGCTAGCAAATTAACTAAAAGTAGTTCCGACGGTAATATTTCTCAGTCTCTGATTGCCATGGGTTCATATTCTAATATTGAACATGTTAAGGATATTCTTGCATCGCTCTTTTTACAATCTGGAAATGAGATTGTGCGTTTTGCACAAGGAGATGAGTTAAATAGTGCCGGGGGTCAGTCATCTTATTCTGTTCAGCTTGGAAATAATATTTCATCGGATAGTGGCACTGTTTCTGCGCTAAAATTTTTCCTCGATTTTTCAAATCCAGTTAAGAGAAGTTACTCCTGGAATACAGCTTTGCCTAATTCAAAAACAGTTTTTGCTGGCGGAACCTCAGCGATATATCTTGGTCTCTCATCGGACTATAGTTCTATTCGTCTTACTAATCCGCATCTGAATTTTGATGTTGCTAATCTCCCGCAAAGAGATGGATCACCGACACGGGTAACATATGGGAATTTTTATGGGGTCGCTGTTACCAGGGGTACCAAAAATCCTGCAGTTGCAAAGCAGATCGCTATAGATATGTCAGATGGTGATTTTGTAAAATCGTTGGCAGATGCTATTGCCTTGCCGCCTGCGCGCCGTGATCTTCTGTCTGGAGGTAATAAGGACCTGATTCAATCAGTTTTTTATTCTTCTGCAATTATAAGCAAGTCATGGCTTGATCCGATGCCGACAGCTAGCGATCAGGTATTTCAAGATATGATACAATCGGCTGCCTCAGGTTCAAAAACCGAGGGAGAAATTCTCATTGCCGCCGGTCAGAAGTTACAAAATTTAGTTAAGGCGAATAATTAAAATTTATGAAAACTCTGGAGATGATTATAAAATATAAGAATCACCTCGCGCTCTCATTTTTCACTTTTATCTTATTGGTCGGCTCAACGCCTTTTTTTGCTAATGCTGCCGGGATTGTTCCTGATTGTATACACACAGTTTCTGTTACACATGCAGATGGCAGTTCAAGCCAAGTTTCAGTTGTTGCCTGTCAATTTTCAGATTTAGTTATTCTACTTAATAATATTATAAATTTTCTTCTGTTTAGCGTTATGATACCGGCCGCAACGTTATCAATAGCTGTTATTGGTTTTCAGTATTTAGCCGCCGCTGGTAATCCCGGTAAATTAGCCAAGGTACATGAACTTTTTAAAGATGTTCTCTGGGGAATATTTTTAGCGCTCGCAGCTTATTCGATTATAGAATTAATATTTTCTGTTTTGACTAAGGCTGGAACGATTCCATCTATAACGGGTTAATTAAATAAAACTATGATCCAAAACTTTATCCACAATTTTAAAGATTCCTTGTTTTCTAAATTTACTGTTTATACTATAATAACCTTTGTACTAGTTGTTCCTTGTCTTTCTTTGGCAGATGGTGGCACTCTTGCAAATCCGCTTAAGGCAGAAAGTTTCTCTGATCTTATTGCGGCCATTTTACAAATCATGATTCAGCTCGGTACCCCCATAGCCGCGATCTGTTTTGTATATACTGGCTTTGTTTTCGTAACATCTGAGGGTGATCCGAAAAAATTAGACACTGCTAAGAGTATGTTTTTCTGGACAGTTATCGGCACGGCGATAATACTTGGCGCAACTATTATTTTACAGATACTTCAGAGTACTGTTCAGAGTTTAAAGTAGATCTTTTTAATTATTAGTCATTATTATTTATTACTAAAAATTTTTATGTCAAACAAAACGAAACTTATGCTGTCTGCAGCGATTGCTATGGCTCCGGGAGTTGCTTTTGCAGCAGATGTCTCTAGCTTAACAAATTTATTGAATCAGATTACAAATCTTGTTGGTGGTACTTTGCCAAGATTGTTCTTTGCTATGGCTCTAGCTTATTTCTTGTACGGTCTTGTAAATTACGTGACTGTTGCGGGTGATGAGAAAAAGAGGACCGAAGCCAGAAATACGATTGTATACGGTATAATAATTTTGTTTGTTATGACCTCAGTTTGGGGATTGATTTCATTTGTACAATCTTCAATTCAATTGCAGCAGGGTTCAGCCCCACAAGTACCAACTATAAATGCTCAGTAGGTAGATATTTATAATTCATGAAAATAAAAATAGAGAAAGTTAAGATCATCAGTCTGCTTTCTCTCTTTTTATTTCCTGAACTATCACTTGCCGCAGGGGGACTAACCTTAAAAACCGCTGCAGGTTATATATTAACAAATTTTATTTTGCCTATCCCTAAACTTCTTGTGGCTCTAGGTCTGTGTTATTTTTTTTACGGACTTTTTGTTTATCTGTATGATTTTTCTGTATATGGAATTAATGAAAAAAAGATGATTGAAGGTCGTCAGATTATGATTTACGGTTTGCTTGGATTAACTGTTATGTTTTCAGTCTGGGGTCTGGTAGATTTAGTCGGAACGAGTCTAGGTTTATGGTAATTAAAATGAAATGCTAAATTTTTTTATTAATACAGCTTATGCGGCTTCTGCCAACGATGTTATAAATAAAGTTGCAGATAATATTTTCAATCCGATTATTGCTGTTATGTTTGGATTGGCGTTAATTATGTTTCTTTATGGCGTGCTTGAGTTTATACAGGGCGGAGCGAATGAAAAAGCGGTTGAAAAAGGTAAACAGCATATTATTTACGGCATCCTGGGATTAGTCATAATGGTAGGGGTTAATGGAATAATTGAGCTGATAAGGGCAACAATACAGTCATTCGGAAATTAATATTTTCTTAAGCCTGATTGTCATTGCGAGGAGCTTGCGACGAAGCAATCTCTGTTGCGGGTTGTAATAGAGTAGATTGCTTCGCAAGGCTCGCAATGACACATCCCATGCCTTTTGGTCCACTGCTCAAAAGTTTAGGTTTTCGAGTCCCTCACGAAAAGCATTAAGATGCTTTTCTCTCGCCACAATTCGCTTTGCTCATTTGTGCCGAGGAGAGGACTCGAAGCTTACAGCTTCAGTACACCTTTTGGACTTTTTGTTTCGTTTCACTCACAAAAATTCTCAAAAGGTTTTCGAGTCCCTCACGAAAAGCATTAAGATGCTTTTCTCTCACCACAATTCGCTTTGCTCATTTGTGCCGAGGAGAGGACTCGAACCTCCATGCCATTGCTGGCACCAGCTCCTAAGGCTGGCGTGTCTACCAATTTCACCACCTCGGCATTTATAAAATATTTTAGATCCTTGTTTGCTTATTTCATTTCGCTCAATGTGCGTAGGGAAGGATTCGAACCTTCGTAGCCCATGGGGCGAGAGATTTACAGTCTCTTGCAATTGACCGCTCTGCCACCTACGCGTGTAAGAAGAATAGTAGCAGATTTATAAGATAAGGCAAATTAATATATAAGTTATCCTGATTGTTTATGAGGATCATTTTAGCTATTATATATGTATAAGAAATTAATTTTTTCTTATGTTTGATACTGATAAAAAACAAATTGAAATAAATATCGCTAAGTTTGAAAACTACTCTAGAATTTGTGCTGTTTTGATAATATTGATATCCAGTACTGTTATTACTGGTTGGTTTTTTAATGTGGAAATTTTGAAATCAGTTATTCCAGGTGCGGTGTCCATGAAGTTTAATACTGCGATTGCGATGATCTTATCGGGTATTGCCATTCTTCTATACTCCAACAGTAGATCGAATACATTTGCTAAAATAGCATCTGCCACAGTCTTTACGATTGGAATTCTTACATTGAGTCAATATGCTTTTAATACTAATTTAGGCATAGATCAACTTTTTTTTAAGGAAGCGTCGAGTACGGCTTCGGCAATATTTCCTGGTCGAATGGCGCTTGCCGCCTCATTAATTTTTTCCATTATAGGTTTGGCTCTATTATTAATCCAATACAAGAAAATTAGTGATTGGTTAATGATGGTTCCGTTCGTTGGTGCATATTTATCGACGGTCGGTTATCTATTTTCCAATACTACCTTATTCCAGCTTGCTAATTTTCAGACAACGGCCATGTCGATTCCCACAAGCATCTGTTTCTTGTTGTTTGCGGTGGGTTTTTTATTTCACAATTCTTCGGAAGGAATGTTTGCTGATTTTACTGGCGATGGTGCCGGTGCTCGCGTCATGCGAAACCTAACTATTCCTATACTTATTTTGCCATTAGCTATCTCGTGGCTCGCTTTGATAGCTGAACACGCTAATTTTATAAACAGCGCAATGCAATTTGCCATATCTGAATCAATTCCTGTTTTTATTTCGTTGTTGTTTGTTTGGACGACTGCGGCTTCATTAAATAAAGAAGAAGTTAGGGGAGAAGAGTTGGCGGGTGAATTGGCGTCAACAGAGGAAAAGTTTAAAATACTTTACGAATCATCCCATGATGCCATCATGATTTTTGAACCGCTGATAGGAAAATTTTCTGCCGGTAATAAGGCGGCAACAGAAATGTTTAAGACCAAGGATGAAGCAAGTTTAATTTCCTTAAGTTTGGATAGTTTATCTCCCGAGAGACAGCCTAATGGTTTGCTATCCCCAGTGCTTATTACAGAAAATTTGAATAATGCTTTAAAAAATGGATCAAACTATTTTGGATGGAAATTTAAAAGGTTTAATGGGGAAGAATTTTCTGCAACAGTCTTATTGGTACGCGCAGATGTTAATGGAAAGACGATAATTCAGGCAACCATTAGGGATATTACTGAAGAATCTAAGGCGCAGGATCAGTTAACATTTTTGAAGCGCGCCATCGATGATTCTAGCGACATTATTTTTATGACAGATATTAAGGGCATCATTAATTATATGAATGCGGAATTTACTAATGTATACGGTTATGGCAGTGATGAAGTGATAGGAAAGGTTACGCCGAGAATTATAAAAAGCGGGCATTTTTCGACCGAACATTATGCCGAAATGTGGAAAAATATTTTAAACGGGGCGGTAATAAAAACATCACTTGTCAATAAAACCAAAGATGGACGATTTGTTGACATTGAAGAAACCATAAATCCTATTCACGATCAGCTGGATAATATTATTGGTTTTATCGCTATACATCGAGATATTACTAAAAAGAAAGCGCAGGAAAAAGAGTTGAAGCGCCTTAACTCTTTTTTAATAGCTTCTCAAGAAGCGTCGTATGACGGTATAGCTATTATAGATCCAAATCAGGAAATTATTAGTAGTAATTCAAAAGCCTTAAAGATCCTTGATTTATCAAAAGAAGTTATTGATAATCATTCAGGACAAAAAGGAATTGAATATATTATTGATAAGGTTGAAAATGCGAACTCAATTTTAAGTAAATTTGAATATCTAAGTTCACATCGCGATGAAATTTTACAAGATCAGCTTACGTTCAAAAATGGTAAAACATTTGAGATTTATTCTGCGCCTATTTTTGGTTTGGATAAAACATTTTATGGCAGAGTTTGGTATTTTCATGATATAACTGAAGCAAAGCAGGAAAGGGATAAGATTTCCAGATTAGAAGAAGCAAAAAGTAGTTTTGTTTCGGTCGCGGCACATCAGTTGAGAACTCCAATTACGGCTGTTACGGCATCCGTTAGAGAAATAATTGACACAGGGATGACAAATTTTACACCCTCACAGGTTGAATTTATAAATATAATTTCTGAAGGTGCATCTCAGATGGTTGAACTCATAAATTTCTTATTAAAGATTTCTAGAACCGAAGCTGGTACGATTAGTTTCTCCTTATCACCAATTGATCTCAAGACTGAAATAAATTCCATAATTAATGAATTGAGTCCCGAAATTAAAACCAGAGCAATTCAGATAAACTTGATACAAGATCCGGACCCCTTACCTTCGGTTTTTATGGATAAGGATGCACTCAGGCAGGTTATAATAAATCTTTTGACTAATGCTATAAACTATTCTCATGATAATGGAATAATTGAGATTAGACTGAAACTAGAAAGTAGTCTTATTCAGATGGCTGTTCAAGATCACGGTATAGGTATTCCAGTTGATCAACAAGATAAACTATTCGAGAAGTTTTATAGAGCCAAGAATGCGAAGGAATTTTTTAGAAACGGAAATGGTCTTGGATTAGCTTTGATTAAGGCTTTGACAGATGCATGGGGAGGTTCTGTGCGATTTGTGACAGAGGAGAATAAGGGGACTACTTTTTTCATTACTCTCCCCATTTTAGGAAAAGTAGAATCTGATAAAGAAGTGATATAAATAAGTTATATGTTAAAAATATTAAAAACAAGGATTGTCATAATTATTTTAGCGGCGATAATTTTTGTCGGAGGGATCTATTTCTTTTTACATAGAAATAGATCTATGCCTCAAATGATTACTGTTGTCAGGCACTCCATTACTGAATCAGTTTCCGTAACAGGAAATACGACTCCAATTCAGAGTGTGTCTCTTGGTTTTCAGGGTGGCGGTGTGATTTCACATATTTATTCATCTGTTGGACAGGTTGTGTCGGTCGGACAAACTTTAGCTGAGCTTAATATTAATGATCTTCAAGCGCAACTTGATCAAGCTCAGGCAAACGTTAATATTCAAGAGGCGAAGCTTGAATCAATGAAACTTGGTTCAAGACCGGAAGATATAGCGACAACACAAGCCGCCCTCAACAAATCTATTCAAGATCTTTCTAATATGTATTTGAGCGTTTCTGATCTGTCTAATGACAGTTATGTTAAGGCAAATGATGCTGTGCGGACGCAGATCGATAGTCTTTTTTCAAGTCCTGAAACTAACAGCATTTCTTTAACATTTAATACTAATAATGCCCAGGCTGGTATAAATTCTAAAAATGAACGTAACACCGCAGGGACCGTATTGAATTCATGGCAGAAAGAACTTGCCATCATCAGTCCGACTTCCTCGAATGATTTTTTGGATACAACATTGCAGAAAGAGATCGATTATCTCTCATCTGTTCGTCAGCTTTTATTAGATATTTCGTCTGCACTCGATTCTTCCATAAATATTGGTTCAGCCACCTTAGATGCTGATAAGGCTGAGGTGACAAGCGCACTGAATGAAGTCAACACCGCCGCCAAAAACCTTAATACTCTGTCTCAAAACATCTCTTCACAGAAGCTGGTTGTTGCAGAGACACAGGCCAATTTATCTTTAAAAAAGGCCGGTACACTTCAACAAGATATAGACGGTCAGATGGCGCAGATAGATCAGGCAAGGGCTGCGGTTTCTAGCGTTGAAGCAAGGATTTCTAATTCAAGAATTTTAGCCCCAATCAGCGGCACGGTAACTCAATTTGATGCTAAGATCGGTCAGGTGGCTGTGATCGGTACTCCGCTAGTCTCTATAATCTCAAATAATCAATTTGAAGTTGACACAGAAGTGCCAGAGACCGATATAGGCAAGATTGCCATCGATGATCCTATTTCTATGACATTTGACGCCTTTCCTGATGGAACTTTTTCCGGCAAGTTATTTTATATTGATCCCGCTCAAACAATAAGTGAAGGTGTTGTGGATTATAAAGTTAAGATTATGTTCGATTCGATTGATAAAAGAATGAAGAGCGGACTGACGGCGAATATCAAAATAAAAACCCGTACAAATGATAATAGTTTGGTTTTACCGCAATATGCTGTTTTGCAAAATAACGATGGTGTTTTTGTCCAAAAGTTGATTGGCGGAGTCGCATCAAATACGCCGGTTAAGATCGGCATTCAGGATGAGGATGGCAATGTTGAAATTTTATCCGGTGTTATAGAGGGTGAAAAAGTTATCAACGTGGGTTTGAAATAAGCCGACATGCCGGATTCCATGATAGAGGTTCATGAGCTTAGGAAGGAGTATTTTGAGGGAGATGCTCCGGTTGTTGCTATTAATAATATGACTTTCTCTATAAAAAGGGGCGAGTTTGTTTCGATTATGGGGCCGTCAGGTTCGGGTAAATCAACACTCCTACATATTTTAAGTTTTCTTGATAGGCCAACCGGAGGCGCCTATACTTTTTTAGGGAAAAGAATTGACGATATGTCCGATAAGGAGTTGGCCAGAGTTCGTAACGCCGATATGGGGTTTGTTTTTCAAGCTTTTAATCTTTTGGCTAGATTTTCAGTTTATGACAACGTGGAAATTCCTTTGCTGTATTCCGATGTTCCAGTGAGTCGGAGGCATGAGCTTGTTGAAGAGGCCGTGCGATCTGTTGGGTTGATCGACAAAATAAGCATTAATGCCGGGAAGCTTTCCGGTGGACAGAAACAACGAGTTGCGATTGCTCGAGCTCTTGTTACTGATCCGAATGTAATTTTTGCTGATGAGCCGACCGGGAATTTGGATTCCAAATCCGGGGCTCAGGTGATGGAAATATTAGATGCGCTCCATAAAAAGGGTAGGACAATCGTACTGGTCACGCACGAAACTTACACTGCTGAGTTTGCCGATCGTATTATCAGGATAAAAGATGGCAATATTGAGAGCGATTCACCGGTTATTCAGACTCGCCGCGGCTCAGCTAAGTTTATAAAATAAAAATATGTTAGTTAAAGATGCATTAAAGACATCAGTTAGGAGCTTGACTCATGGCAAGATGAGATCGGCCTTAACAATGTTAGGAATAGTAATAGGTATCTCTTCTGTGATTACTCTGATGTCGATTGGAACTTCTGCGCAGGGTTTGATATTGGGCCAGGTGCAGAGTATTGGTTCAAATTTGATTTTTGTCATTCCTGGCGGCAGTACGAATGGAAGATTTTCTTCACCTGCCGCGGCACAAGGAATAGTTATTAAGAGTTTAAAGGAGCAGGATGTTAATTCTTTATCGAGAGAATCTTCGATATCGGCTGTGACAGCTGAAGTGCGTGGGCAGGGCAAGGCAGTTTATGATGGCAATGATGTTCGCGTGACTTATGATGGCGTGTTGGGCAACTATTTTTCTGTGCGTAATTTTAAAACTCAATCCGGTTATCCTTTCACTCAAAGTGATGTTGATTCATTCAATCATGTTGCAGTGATAGGATCGGCTTTGGCCAAAACTTTATTTAATGATATTGATCCGATTGGCCGATCTATTCGTTTATCCAATATATCATTTCGCATTGTTGGTGTTCTTGAGAAAAAGGGGACAGGCCCCGGCGGGGTTGATCAGGATAATTTAGTGGTTATACCGGTGACAGTGGCGCAGAAGCAGATACTTGGTATTGATTACTATTCTTTTATAACAGTTCAAGCTAATGATAGCTACACGATCGATTTTGTTAAATCAAGGATAACCTCAGTTTTGCGCTCGGATCATTTTATTACTGATCCGAAGAAAGATGATTTTACCGTTGCTTCGCAAGAAGATGCCTTGTCAATTTTAGACACCATAACTTCCACTTTTACATTATTTTTGGCTGCCATAGCATAAATAACTTTAATTATCGGCGGTATTGGTATTATGAATATTATGCTCGTTTCTGTTACAGAACGTACTCGTGAGATCGGTCTTAGAAAGGCTGTCGGCGCGACTGATCGAGATATCCTTGAGCAGTTTTTAATAGAGTCAGTTATTTTAACACTGCTCGGCGGACTGGCCGGTATAATATTCGGTATAATTATTGTTACAATTTTATATTTGCTGATCTCGTTTTTTAATCCTTCTCTTGGCTGGACACTTCAGATTCCAATATCTGCGATTTTTCTTGGTATTGGAGTTTCTGCAGCCACAGGTATAGGTTTCGGAATTTATCCGGCTCGCCAAGCTGGAAGGAAAAATCCTATCGACGCCTTACGTTACGAATAGATTTTCCATTTCTAATTTAGACTTGCCATTTATTTTGATAGATGTTAATTTTCATTTGGTTATTTTAGTTCTTTGAAATTGAACTGTTCGTCTAGAGGGGTATATATAGTTCCTTACACACAAGGGGGACAGGATGAGTGAGGATAAAATGCAACTGCCGGATGATCAAGATTTGACCATAGAAGCATTTGCTGAGGTTCATCTCTTTTATTTTGAACCGGAAGAACCGCCTGCTAAAAGTTTTGTGGAAGAAATGTATCGATTTATAAGAGATTTTTACTATTTTTTTGATCGGTTATCAATCA
>CAZWJJ010000012.1:15983-22363 GCA_964634555.1 uncultured Candidatus Saccharibacteria bacterium
ATCATTACTTTTATTCTGTATACGTTAGCGGCATACCAGATGGCTGACAAACAAACAGCAATAGTTTTAGGAGCTTTTTATCTAGTACAGGGGATCGGTCATTTTGCCGGATTGCGTCACTGTCAAGTGGGTAGTGGAAAAATGCGTTTCTATCCGATTCTCGGTGGTTATGTTAACAGTTCTACAAATATTAAACACAGAAATCAGGAAGGCTTTTCTTCGCTTGGGCCATCGATTATGGTTTTGGCCTCCGCGATTATAGGTTTTGATTTATATATTTTGACCAATAATTCAGCTTATCTTTTATTTTCTGCTATTTGTTTTGTTATGAATGTTTTACGCTTAATACCATTCATTGCGGCCTTTGAGGGTTGTACAATTGTTAAGTCGATCTTGTTTTCAGTGAGGAGATATTTGGGGTTGGCATTTTTATTCCTGAATATTTTTGTTTTTCCGTACATTTTGTATAGGATTATGTCTCAGCAGGGGTCCGTGAGTGTGTTAGGACTCTCTTCCGCTATTCTATATTCGCTTAATATGTTTACTGAGGAACTAGATGATTCAAATTCCAAGTTGGCAATGAATAAGTTCGAGATTTTGGGACTTACATTTTTGTACTTGTTGATCTTTTTGGCATCGCTATATCTACCTTATCTTTTAGAGTTTCCGACTATTAATAGTGATATGGTGAATAAAGTTTATGACATTATATTAACGATTACGATCCTAACCCTCTTGATTCGACTTATAGTTAAGAGGATAAAAAAGTATTCAACTTTTTGGATAAGGCAAGTTAGGAGAATTCTCGATATGATTTGATTTTTAGCGCCTCTTTTTAGGGGCGCTTTTATATAAAAAATCTCTTCACACGCCATTAACCAAACTGTCATTGTGAGGAGTTTGCGACGAAGCAATCTCTTTCTGCGACTATATAATTACGTGGATTGCTTCGCATAGCTCGGAGTGACACTTAAAAATTTTTATTGACACCCATTATGGCCGATGATACTCTGAAAAACAGAATAAGGCTTTAAGTTCTTAGATAATTTACAAAACCACCGAGGAGGTTTGTGTGTCACTTGGCAATAATGTTCAAAGGGTTGTTAGAAGATTTGTTTATATCCTAAGATCAAGCTGGCATCGCAGATTTGGCAAACATCAGCGTAGGAGTGATAGCAACGATCAGAAGTTGATAAATGCGATTGCTTGTCGAAACTATAAAGATGTTTATCCGAGGGATGATTATGTTGTTGCGCTGAATAAAACCAGCTTTGCAAATATTATTTTATCCGTATTTGCTTCTATTATTCTATTTTTGACTTTTTTCTTCACTTGTTGGTTTTCGGATATTCCGTTTCGTTCATACTCAAGTCTGTCTATCTTCATATCGGGCATAGTTTCTTTTTTTTGCATTAGAAAGATCGATCAGTTTGTGACTATGCGTAAGTTGTTGAAGCAGGCAGAAAAATCGTTGCAAGACCCTAAGGTTCGCCATGAGGAGAGTTGTATGCTCATGATTTCTGAATTAGAGAAGAATATCAATGAGCAGATAGCTTTACGTAAAAAGAAGAAAGAATTTCTTCAGGGTAAAATGCGGGAGCTCTGCCAGATCTGTTTTAATGTTAATGCTGTTGAGAAGGATGAAGTGGAGGATATTCAGATTCAGAATGAACTTGCGCCATTCAGAAAAAATATTAGTAAGTGGTCAAAAGAAATAGGTCGGCTTATAGAACAGATTAAACGTCTGGAGGAGTATAAGAAAAAACAGAAGGCCAGAATTCTTAGATCGCAGGCGATGGCACCTCTTTTGCAAATGAGGCAATCGTTGGAAGATGTTCGTGATGGCACCTTGTCGCTTGAAAATAGTATGGCTGATGAAGGCACCAAGACTCTCCTTTTGGAAATGGATCATGACATACACGATATGCATCAGGATCTTTTGACTGAGATAGGTGTTGAGCCTGCTCTCACTGACGATAATGATGAGAAAAAAGATCCGCCAAAGATTACCAAGGAATAGAATTTACCCTTCGGCATTTGCTGAAGGTTTTTTGTTGTCAAAATTAATTGAACGTGTTATACTTTCGTGGCTTAATTTTTTATTGCCGATATGTGGCGAGAGAAATTAAAAAATGATAATTTACAAGACAATCTAAGACTCCTTATTGTCATTGCGAGGAGTTTGCGACGAAGCAATCTCTTTCCGCAGCCATAATTATGTAGATCGCTTCGAGAAGCTCGCAATGACACTTGGTTAATTCTGCTTTGCTTTATTTCTGAGCCAATAAGAGTAAGAGGGGGATCAAATACTCTTTATAATTTAAAATCATGGAATTAGGAAATTTAAGAAACATTGCGATAATTGCGCACGTTGACCACGGTAAGACAACCTTGGTTGATTCTCTTTTGCGTCAATCTATCACAAACATTAAGCAGGATCTGCTTAAGGGGGAGCTGATTATGGACTCCAATGAGATCGAGCGTGAGCGCGGCATAACGATATTTGCCAAGAACGCTTCGGTTGTCTGGCAGGATACGAAAATAAATATTTTAGATACGCCAGGCCATGCCGATTTCGGCGGCGAGGTGGAGCGTGTTTTAACGATGGCAGATGGTGCGCTTTTGGTGGTGGATGCTAAAGAGGGTCCAATGCCGCAGACACGATTTGTTTTGAAGAAGGCTCTCCAGCTTGGGCTTAAAATAATTTTGGTCATAAATAAAATGGATAAACCGGACGCCCGGCCGGATTATGTTCTAGATGAAGTATTTAATCTTTTTGTAGAACTTGGGGCAACAGACGAGCAGGCTGATTTTCCGGTTGTGTATGCTGTTGCTAAATTGGGCAAGGCCTCGACAACACCTGAACTTGAGTCGATGAAAGATATAAATCCGATATTTGAAACTATTATTAAAAACATTCCGCCAGCCAAGAGGAATGTTGATGGGCCGTTTCAATTTTTAGTTGTTTCTATTACCGCCAATGACTTTAAGGGAAGGATTGCGACAGGAAAGATTTATCGTGGCAAGGTAAAAAGTGGGGATACTGTTTCGCTTATCCGGCGCGATGGGGCGAAGAGTAATATTAAGGTTACATCTTTAATGACATCTGTCGGGTTGGATAAAGTTGAAATTGCTGAAGGTTATGCCGGAGATATTGTGCATATTGCTGGATCGCCCGATGTCATGATTGGGGAAACTTTTGCTGATAAAGATAATGCTGAACAGTTGACACCTCTTAAGATCGATGAACCGACTATCCAGGTTGTATTTTCTGTTAACACTTCACCTTTTGCTGGTAAGGAGGGTAATTATTTAACATCAAGACAGATTCGCGATCGTCTCTACAAAGAGATGGAAACTGATGTCGCCTTGCGGGTGAAAGATACTGATTCACCAGATAGTTTTCTTGTGGCTGGCCGCGGCGAACTTCATATCGGCATCTTGATAGAGAGAATGAGAAGAGAGGGTTATGAATTTCAGGTTTCAAAGCCACAGGTTATTTATAAAGAGATTGATGGCCAGAAAGTTGAGCCGTATGAGCAGGTTTTTATTGAAGTGCCAGACGCATACACGGGAATTGTTATTGAAAAAATGGGTTCGCGCGGTGCTGAAATGAAAGATATGCGAGCAGAAAATGGAGCAACTCATTTTAATTTTGTGGTGCCGACTAGCAGATTTTTCGGCTACAGAACTCGATTCATGACCGATACAAAAGGACTTGGTATTATGAACACACTTTTCTTTAACTATTTGCCGGCGGTTGAACAGTCTGTGATGCCGCACGGTTCAATTATTGCCTATGAAGATGGCCAGACAACAGCATACGCTTTGGAAATGGCTCAACAGAGGGGAACGCTCTTCATTGGTCCGGGAGTTGATGTTTATCGTGGTATGGTTGTCGGGCAAACATCGCGTGATGAGGATCTGGAAATCAACGTTGTTAAGAAAAAAGAGCTGACAAACATGAGAAGCAAATCAAGTGATGGACTAGTTTTTCTTGATCCTCCGCGTCCAATGGGCGTAGAATCTTCTTTGGAATATTTGAGCGATGATGAGCTTATGGAAGTTACGCCGAATAATGTGCGTATTAGGAAGTCTGTTCTTGGCAAAAGAAAGGGAAAATAAAAAACTCTGAATTTGGAGCATTTTTTATTACTGCTTCATGTCGATGATAAAAATAGTTGTCATTGCGAAGAGTTTACGACGAAGCAATCTCTGTCGTCATTGCAAATAAAGGGATTGCTTCGCAGGCTCGCAATGACAAAATACGATGTATTGTGGACACAGATAAAATTATTTGATATCTTCAATCTCGGATTTTAGATTGTTGCACTTTGACTTTGTGACGAAGAGGAGGACTGATGATTAAAATTCTCAGGGCATCGGTATTTCTCGCTTTTGCATTGAGTATTGTTGGTTGTGAAGATCAGCCATGGAAACGAGAATATATTCATACTGATGTGGTTTCTATTTCAAGAATTAGTGCCGATAAATATTCTGTTACTTCACTTGATAGAGAGACATCACAGATAAGAATAGAAGAGATATTGGAAAAAAGATATGTACTTGGTGCTAGTAATAGGCTTGAATTTAAGATCTTTGCCGATGTGCCGGTTGGGAGAAAGATATGGTATCTTCGTGTTGTTGAGTATAATGGCTGGGATACTGTAACAGATACAGTTATGTTCCATGTTCATAGTGTTGCAGATATTAAGTGAACTGACTCTGCACTTATAAAACAATTGCTCGCCAAGAAAAAAATGGCGAGCTTTCTTTTTTTGACCATTGACCATATAATGGAGGTGTGGATTTGTTTGGAACAGGTCTGGATATTCGGGAGAATGTCGACATAAAACCTCACACAACATTTGGGGTTGGCGGTTCGGTGCGGTATTTTGTTGAAGTTGATAAAGCTATTGATGCTATTGACGCAATAAAATATGCCGAGAGCATTAAGACTCCGTATGTGATCATGGCTGGCGGTAGTAATTTGGTGTTTAACGACGGATTGCTCGAACTGTTTGTGGTTAAGATTAAGGATCCTATTTTGTATTTGTTGAACGGTGAACCAGTAGAAAATATTTCTTATTACAAAAAAATCGAAGGCATGGAAATTATTTTTTGCGCCTTGGTTAAATTGATGGATCTGGTTACATTCTCGATTTCGCATGGGTTGGCTGGTCTCGAGTCTTTGTCCGGAATTCCAGGATCAGTTGGCGGTGCAATTGTCGGCAATGCCGGTGCGTACGGTCAGACAGCTAGCGGCGGAATTATCGAGGTAGAAATATTTGACGGTGAAAATATCAGGAAGCTTACTAAGCAGGAGTGCCAATTTACTTATCGTAATTCGTTGATAAAAAATAAGCCGTGGCTAGTTCTTTCGGTGCGATATGAATTGTCCGCAGGAGATAAGGACGAATTACAAAAGAAATCTAAAGAGATTATTGAAACACGAAACAAAAAATATAGCCCCGGCATTAAATGTCCAGGAAGTTTTTTTAAGAATATTTTGATTGATGAAGTTCCGGCCGCAAGTCATCAATTTTTGCCTAAAGATAGAGATTATTACGGTAAGGTTCCAGCTTGGCATTTTTTGGATCAGATAGGTGCTAAGGGGATGGTTGAAGGGGGGATTAAAATTGCTGATTTTCATGGAAATTTACTCATAAATACAGGCAATGCCACTTTTGAAGATGTTTGGACTCTTGCGCAGAGATTAAAAGCAGGTGTGAAAGAAAGGTTCGGTATTGACTTAGAAGAAGAAGTTAGGTATATTGGTGCTAGTAAAAACGGTTCTTGACATATTAAGATTATAAGAGGGGAGGCGATTAAGTGCCGGTATCTATTAAGGTAAGATTTCCGGATGATCCATTTGAGATGTATAAACTTCCCAAGAAATACAAACTTGAAACACCTCATGTACATCACAACAAATCTCTTTTAGTTCTGTCTGTAAAACAAGATGGGGTTTGGCGAGAGATTTGGTCTGGTTGGTGTCGATATCAATCATGTGAATCTAATGGTAAGGGCAAATATATTCTTATACTTGATTGTGATGATGTTCCGCCGCTTAAGGTTTACAAGGTAAAAACCCCCAAGAAAATTAATAAAAGAAAAAAGTAGTTTTAAATCGATCAATCTCCGCTTGGTGCGGGGATTTTTATTTTGCTTTTTTTATTGTATACTGGCGCCTATGTCTGAATATATGCCAACTATCGGCTTGGAAATTCACGCCGAGTTGAAGACTAAAACCAAGATGTTTTGTTCTTCGATCAATAATGCCGAAGAGAAGCGTCAGAATGTAAATATTCTTCCGGTCTGTATGGCTCATCCTTGCACATTGCATGTGATGAATAAAAAGGCAGTTTTGTATTTTTTTT
>CAZWJJ010000013.1:0-21924 GCA_964634555.1 uncultured Candidatus Saccharibacteria bacterium
CCATCACTCAAATCCCAACTCAGACCCGTGGGCAACTTTGGGAACAGATATCTTTTCTTTCTATTACTATAGATTGGAAAAAGATCTGCTGTGGTTTTTTGAAATTCCTTAAGCGAACCGAATCCTCTTTTAACTTCAGGATAGATCGGATCAGGTATTGGCACATTAAGGCCGATTTCTGGGTGATTTGCCCTCTGGGCTTTGATGATCCCATCAATATTTAACGGAAGAGTCTTCCCCTTTTGGTGTTTATCACAGGGATTGGTTTCTTTGCAGATACCGCAGGTGCTAATTCTGTAGCCGGAAACAAATATTTTAAAACTCCAGACGAGAAGATCTCTAGGACGCCAACTTGTATTGCCAGATAGTTCCAAATAATAGTCCTGCCCGCGACTGGAAAATAGGAAGATTGTGTATTTTTCCTTAGCGTCTTTGGGGAGTTGATCTAGAAGCGCCGACCATTTCTTAAGAGATCTCGCGATAAATTTGTGGTTCATTCTTCCTCCTGTTGTTCGTAATGAAAAGTCAAAGAGCGGCAAATCTATGCTTACACTAATACATTTGATGGATATAGGCAAGTTTGTGTTTTCACTGTGGGAATGTCGTTAGTGATTGCTTCGTCGCAGGCTACTCGCAATAACAGTTTGAGTGTTGTTGCTTCAGCTTCGGTGCCATTGCGAGCTTTGTGAAGCAATCTTCAATCTATGAAATGAGTTGTTGAAAAACAAACGGGATTGTTATAGCATATTGATTAGTCATTTAATCATAATTTTAAAATAATGAATTTATACCGAGATCTAGAACCATGGGCAGATGAAGCGAAGGGAGAAATAAATGTTGTGATCGATCTGCCGACCGGTTCGACAAATAAATACGAGTATGATGAGGATGGCGGATATTTCAAACTCGATCGAGTCGTTCATCATCAGATGTTCTATCCTTTTGATTACGGCTTCATGCCAAAGACTCATTTTGATGACGGCGATGCTATCGATGTTTGTTTACTGACAACCTACCCGACGTTTCCAGGTTGTGTGATTAAAGCAAGAGTGATTGGCGCAATTGATACCGCCGATGAAAAGGGTGGGGATTTGAAAGTTCTTGCTGTACCGACATCAAAGGTTGATCCGAGATTTGACGAGATTAAGAGTTACAAAGATCTGCCGGCTCATAAACAGGAGGAGTTACTGCTTCATTTTAAGGAGATTAAGAAACTCGAAAAGGCAAAATATGACAAGGTTGTGATCAATGGATTTAAGGATGCCGAATTTGCTTTGTCTGAAATAAAAAGAGCAATTCAAAATTAAAAGGCTTAAAAATTGCGTTAAATGTTTAAGGAATTCTTTTTAAAGAAGATGCTAGCTTCTAAGTTGAGGGGTGCCGGCCTGACAGACGAACAGCAGGATAAACTGATTGAGATGGTTACAAAAAATCCTGAGCTTTTCAAAAAGATTGCCGACGAGTCTCAAAATTTGATGAAAACGCAGGGGATGGATCAGATGAAGGCGATCATGAAAGTCGCCGAGAAATACAAAGCTGAACTCGGCGATCTGACCAAAGGGCTGAAATAGTCGGCGGTTATTTTTTTTCTAAAATTTGACACTATTAAATAAATAGTGTAGTTTTATCCGTGGTTTGATCGATCATTGAAACATAACGGAGGTGCTATGGATCCGATCAGCGCAATCTTCTATGGTTTCTTGGGAATTTTTGCGGCGACTTATGGCACTTATACTGGCGTGAAGATGAGAGTGCCCAAAGGCGAACATTGTCCATCGTATTTGGAATGGTTGAATATTTTTCCGCAGAATTCTGCTAATGCTCGTCGTTTGAGGATTGAGGCCAGTAAGAAAGAGTTGGCCTTGGCCAAGCGTTTATCCAAGAAAGAAAAGAGAAGACGTAATCGGGCCATAAGGAACTATCACCTGGCGCGATCGGGAAGAGGGTGAGAATATGAAAACACAAATTACTCTCGGTCTTTTGCTTGTCACGGAAGTTTTGCTTGCCCTTTATGGCTGGCAGACAGATTCGTCGAGTCTCTGGGTGATTGTTCCGTCAATTTTTCTGCCAGGAACTCTGCTTCTTTTCTGCGCCACAGCATTTCGTTTGAATTCAGAAGGCAAGCTTCGACGAGATACGATCATCTTCAAGATATTGGCAGGATTAAATCCAAATGAGGCGAATGCCGGCAAATTCCAGGTTTGTCCGAATTTTTGGCTGACTGCAGTGATGATGGCTATTCTGTTATTTGTGGCGGCTGTCTTCTGGCGTGGAGGTTGTAGAGTAGTTTCTATTTTTATTAATCCCGATCAGTTTCGGTCAGTGGCTTATATCCTTTTTGGTTTTATGGGGATTGTGGGATATGTGGCATTTGCTCTTGGAACATTGGATTATATTAATTCAAAACGAAGTGCGCGGCATTGGGGATCACTAGATGTGGAATTTTTGGCTATGTTGCCAACTACGCTATTTTTTCTTATGTGGCCATCATCTGCATTGGTTGACCAGGGTAAATATCCGACTCTTTTTCCTTCGTTTCTTCATTACATGGCACTAGACTTCTTTCTAGCTTTTGGGTCGGCCGGCTTTATTTTTTGTTTTGTAACTGTAGTTGCAATTATTTGGACATTGGTTGAAAATGTTTGTAGAGCTGTTAAGAAAAGTGCTTTCCCAAAGATAGTCAGCTTTGTCAATAATCAATGTCCGATCTTGGAGGTTGAGCCGGAGAAAAAGGTGGTTCAGACTCCAGAGAAGCCGCCTGAGGTTGATCTTTTTATTTAGTCTTATCATTTGCCCCGTTGAACGGGGCTTTTTTCTTAGATTTCAATTGTTATTATGAGGAATGAAATGACAAAGCAATCTATTTTCCGTAACAATGATCATGTAGATTGCTTCGCACAGCTTGCAATGACACCAAGGCTGAGGTGGGGGCACTCAGACTGTCATTGCGAGGAGCTTGCGACGAAGCAATCTCCAATAGTTAATTGACATTAATTCAAAAAAACGCGATAGTTATCTTTATGAAAATGGGAATTGTGGGATTGCCAAATGTTGGGAAGTCAACTCTTTTTAATGCTTTGACTAAAAAATGCGTGCCGGCTGAAAACTATCCTTTTTGTACGATTGATCCATCTGTTGGAGTTGTTGCTGTACCGGATCAAAGGCTGTGGAAACTTTCTGATTTTTCAAGATCAGCAAAAACTATTCCGGCAGCTATTGAGTTTGTCGATATTGCCGGGTTAGTTAAGGGGGCTAGTAAGGGCGAGGGTTTGGGCAATCAATTTCTTTCTCATATCCGTGAAGTGGACGCGATCGCTGAGGTTGTCAGAGTTTTTGAGGATTCGAATATTTTGCATGTCGATGGCGGGCCTAATCCTATTCGCGACATTGAAGTAATAAATCTGGAACTGATTCTGGCGGATCTAGAAACCGTCACTAAGCGTTTGGGTAATATTGAGCGCGACGTGAAAAAAGGCAGCAAGGAGGCGGTTTTAGAAAAAGATCTTTTGGGTAAAATCAGATTGTGTTTAGAGGGTGAAAAATTGGCGAATAGTTTGACTGAGATGAGTTCTGAAGAACGGCAGATTTTAAAAGGTTTGCATCTTTTGACCATGAAGCCGATTATCTATATTTTGAATAAAAAATCCGGTAGTAAAAATCTAGATACCAAACCAGTAGAGGAATTTATTAAAGATAAACTCGGATCGGAATATGTTTTTGTTGATGCCGGGCTTGAGCGCGATCTCTCAGAGTTGAATGATAATGAGAAGGTAGAATATCGCGCTGAGCTTGGAGTCAGTGAAAGCGGCGTTAATGAATTGATTAGTGGAAGTTATGCGACCCTTGGATTGATGACATATTTTACGACCGGTGAAGACGAAACTAGAGCTTGGACTGTTAAAAAAGATTCGACCGCACCTGTGGCCGGCACAGCTATTCATACAGATTTTAAGGACAAATTTATCCGCGCTGAAGTTATAAACTATCAGACACTTCTTAATGCCGGTTCATACGGCGCCGCGCGTGAAAAAGGTGAGGTTAGAACAGAGGGCAAAGAGTATGTTGTTCAGGATGGCGATGTGATTGAGTTTAAGATATAGGCAATTATTCAAATTGACCCTGAGAAAGGTTTGCGACGAAGCGGTCTTTTAAGTTTGACAAGTATTAAAGAATATAATATAATGATCACAGAATAATACAACAGTATTTTGACAAAAAGGACGGTGGAATATGGTTAATTTGAGGCCAGATGAAGTGGAGATCGGCATTGCTGAGTGGTTGAAGAGAATGCAGGAAAGCGATCGAGAGTGGTACGTAGCCGGCGGAAGGGTTAGTCGCGAAGCTACTAATCTCATGGGTGCAAAAATTCGTGAGTTATATACTAGTTGTCTTCATCATGCTGGTAAGAAGCTTGATTTTATCCGGATGAAGATACTCGACTATAATCTGGATGTTGATGTTTCGTCTATTTTTACGTCGAAACATGAGGGTCATTTGAATATTAGACATTCATCCAAGACTTCAAGTCCGGGTTCCATTCTGACACTGATCGATCGAAAGTGGGAGGCCAAGAAAGAACAAGAGAAAAAAGCTCGGGATGAGGAGTTGCGTAAGCGTTTACTCGAGCATCATAAGCAGGAATCTCTTCGGCAGTTCCCGGAAAAGATCGAGATTTTTTTTCAGGGTTTGCCAATCGAAGTGTTGTGTGACCGCTATTCTGGTGGCAACTATTATTACCGGATACGTTTCAGACGCAACGGCAGGGAGCTAGAGATTTGCATTAGACATGAAATCGGGCCGCCGTATCTGGACGCACGTATCGGGAACCTGGCTCCGGAAGATATGTGATCCTTGATCGTAAATAGTTTTGGTAAATATCACTACCCTGCTAATTAGCAGGGTCTTTTTTATTGTATAAATTTGTAAAAAGGAAATAAAAGGATAAAATGACGCTATGTCTGATCTCAAGGAAATTTTTGTTATTAATGGTCTGGCTGGTGAGCGCAAGCTAAGGGGTGAAGTGATTATTAATGGCGCTAAAAATGCGGTTTTGCAGGCGTTTGCTTCATGTATTTTATTTCAAGATGAGGTGATTTTGAAAAATGTTCCAGAGATTGAAGATGTGAAGAATATGGCGGAGATAATGCGCGGCCTGGGGATCGAGGTTTTGCAAAAAAGCCGCGGGGTATATTCGGTTAAGGTGCCCAAAAATATTTCAACGGGATTAATGAAAGAGATCTCAAAGAAATTTCGCGCCTCAATTGTTTTGACTGGGCCGATTTTGGCGCGATTTGGAAAAGTTGAATTTCCGCATCCGGGTGGTTGTGTGATTGGCTCTAGACCGATAGATATTTTTTTGGAGGGTTTTAAAAAACTTGGCGCCGAGGTGGTTGAAAATGAAGACGGGAATATTATTTCTGCCAGGGATAAGAAGCTCAAGGGCGCGAATATTTTCTTGCGCGTACCAAGCGTAACAGGCGCACAGACATTGATGATGGCGGCGGTTTTGGCCAAGGGTAAAACTATAATTAAAAACGCGCCGCTTGAGCCGGAAACTAAAAATCTGGTGGATTTTTTAAATTCTTGCGGAGCCAAAATTAAAGGCGCCGGCACGTCGACAATAGAGATCATTGGTACAGGCTTGCTTAGAGCGAGGGGCAAAATTTATAAAACTCCGCCGGATAGGATTGAGGCCGGCAGTTTTTTGATTCTCGGTGCAGTGGCGGCTGAAAAACTGGTGATTAAAAATTGCGATCCGGAAGAGTTTGAGTCGCTGATTGAGACCTTAAGATATTGCGGGGTGAAGATCGATGTTAGAAAAAATACAATTACTGTATCCGGTAGGAAGGATGACATTTATAAAACTATTGATATTAAAACTCATGAGTATCCGGGTTTTCCGACTGATTTGCAGGCACCGATGGTGGTGTTTTTGACTCAAGCGGTAGGAGAGGCGCTGGTTTTTGAGACGATATTCGAGGGTCGGTTGAATTTTGTTAATGAATTAATTCGAATGGGGGCGAATATTAGGCTTTGGGATCAGCATCGCGCGACAGTGAAGGGCCCGACATTTTTGCACGGACGCGAAGTTGAATCACCGGATATTAGGGCAGGATTAGCTTTTGTCATCGCGGCGATTATTGCTAATGGTGAGTCGATAATACATAATGTCTACTACATTGATCGCGGATATGAAGCGGTGGAAAAAAGGCTAGCGGCGATCGGTGTTGATATAGTTAGAAAAAAGATGGAGATATAAACTACTGAATATGGCATTTTTTACGACAAAATTGGGAATTGATTTAGGAACCGCGAATACGCTGGTGTTTGTGCCGGGGCGCGGAATTGTTTTGAACGAGCCGTCTGTTGTAGCGGTTTCAATGCTCGATAATCAGATCATTGCCGTTGGTAATGGCGCTAAGGATATGATCGGCAAGACGCCGGATAATATAATCGCATATCGGCCAATGAGAGACGGTGTGATCGCTGACTATCGCGTGACTGAGGCGATGCTTCGATATTACATAAATAAAGCCCTAAAGAAGTGGGACATCTTTAAGCCGGAAGTTATGATCTCTGTGCCAGCCGGTGTGACCTCGACTGAGAGGCGGGCGGTCTTTGAGTCTGCTTTAAGGGCAGGAGGGAGGGGGGCTGTTCTGGTTAAGGAGCTGATCTTGGCGGCGATTGGCGCGGGAATTCCTATTCATGAGGCGCGCGGACATATGATCGTTGATATTGGCGGCGGTACGACTGATGTGGCGGTGATCTCTTTGGGTGGAATTGTAGCTTCAACTTCGGTGAAATGCGCCGGTAATAAGATTGATCAAGCCATTGCTGATTATATTAAAAAAACTTTTAACTTAGCGATCGGCGATCAGATGGCGGAAGAGATAAAAATTCAGGTGGGGACTGCCGTGCCGTTGGATGAAGAGATTCATTTAACTATACGCGGGCGAGATTTTATGAGCGGTTTGCCAAGGACGGCTAATATTTCCAGCAATGAGATTGTTAAGGCGATCGAGAGCGAGTTGCGGCTTATTGTTAAGGCGATCAAGGAGGTTTTACAGAACACACCGCCAGAACTTTCAGCAGACATTATTGATCGAGGTATTACAATGACCGGAGGGTCGTCGCTTTTGCGTGGATTGCCGGAGTTGGTTTATAGAAAGACTGGCGTTAAGGCGAGTTTGGCAGAGGATTCTCTTTATTGCGTTGTTAAGGGTACCGGAGTAGCGCTCGATCATCTTGATGTTTATAAGCGCTCGGTGATTTCTAAGAGATAATTTCTCGTTCGGAAAAATGCATCTGATTTTAGAAACATTTAAAAGGGAGAAAACTCTTCATCATGCCTATCTGATTACCGGTGATATTGATGCAAATATTGCCAGTCTTAGAGGGGCGCTTGAGAAAATTATAGGCGATGATTTCAATAGTTATCCGGATTTTTCTTTGAAGCAGGTGGCTCAATTTGCAATTCAAGATAGCCGTGAATTGATTGAACGGCAGAAAACGTTTTCGTTCGGCGGGGGAATGAGATTTTTTGTAATTGCTGCGCATTCTTTTACTACCGAAGCACAAAATGCTCTCTTGAAAGTCTTAGAAGAGCCGATCGCCGGCAATCATTTCTTTTTGCTTATACCAACGAAAGAGTTGCTTTTACCGACATTACGTTCTCGACTCCTGCATATTGAGGGTGAGGTATTAATTCATGATGAAATTGCTGATTGGTGTGATAAATTTATCGGCGGTAGTGTTGTCGATCGATTAGTGCTTGTTGAAAAGTTGTTGAAGGCCGAAGGTGATGATGAGGAAAACAAAATGGCCAAACATAAAGTCCGCGATATTTTTGATCGGATTGAAAAGGTTTTTTCTGAGAAAATTTTATCCAGAAAAAATGAACAGAGTCAAAAGGAGGCTAAATTTCTGGCGGAATTAATACGAATGAAGAGTTATTTAAATGATAAAGCGCCATCCTTACGGCTTATACTAGAATATATCTCTTTCATTTGCCCCAAAATATTTTAATGTGTTAATATCAGTATATGTCATACAACTTTTCATCTTTTAAGGAGAATGTTAAGGCTAAGGAAAATTGGCTGGCTTCGGAATATGCCAGTTTGAGAACTGGCAGGGTTAGTCCGGCGATTTTAGATAATGTTTCGGTAGAATCTTATGGTGCAAAAATGCCGATTGCTCATGTGGCGGCAGTTTCTATTGAAGATGCAAAGACTTTACGCATATCTCCATGGGATAAGGCTATGGTGAAGGAGATCGAGCATTCCATTATGGCTGCCAATCTTGGTGTCTCGGCTGTGCCTGATAGCAATGGTATTCGCATTTCATTTCCGGATCTTACTGAAGATCGCAGAAAGACTCTGGTGAAAATAGTGAAAACCAAGCTCGAAGATGCTCGGGTTGAGATTCGCCGAGAACGTGATAAGACTATGAATGATATTAAGGCCAAAGAAAAAGCTAGCGAGATTACGGAAGACGATAGATATCGTTTTGAAGAAGAGTTACAAAAGCTTGTTGATGCCGCGAATGCAAACTTGGAAAATCTGGCCGATAAAAAAGAAAAGGAGATAATGAGTTAGAGGCCATGGCTATTTTATTTTTTCTGGTAATTTTGGCGATTTTGGTTTTATCGCATGAATTCGGCCATTTTATAGTTGCAAAAATTTTTGGGATTCGAGTCGATGAATTTGGTTTGGGTTTCCCGCCGAGAATATTTTCACGCAAATATGGCGAGACGGTTTATAGTTTGAACTGGCTGCCATTCGGCGGATTTGTGAAGATCTTCGGAGAAGATCCGACTCATGAAGTTTTGGATTCCGGTCATAAAGATAACACCCGAAGCTTATATAGGAAACCGCGATATATTCAAGCCGCTGTTATAGCGGCAGGTATTTTTTTTAATTTAATTTTAGCTTGGTTTAGTTTGTCGGCCGGGTTTATGGCTGGCCTGCCAGTGCCAGTTGGCTTTTCTTCTTTTGGACCGAAGCCAGAGGGGTCAACATTATTGATAACAGATATTTTCCCCGGATCGCCGGCTAGTGAAGCGGGATTGAAATCGGGCATGACCATTACATATTTGGCGACAAAAGATAGTTCTTTGGAGAAAATTAATCCCGAAACAGTTTCTGATTTTATTTCAAAAAATTCCGGTAAGGAGATTTATCTTGGTTATAAAACAGCACTGAGATCGGGAATACTTGGGACGATAGGTTTGGGTCCTCTGGCTTTTGAATCAGAGACAAAAACTGTGACGATCATTCCAAGAAGCGGAATAATTGATGGACGGCCAGGGATCGGCATTGCAATGGATCAAGTCGGTATTTTAAAACTACCTTTCTTCGATGCTTTTTATGCCGGCGGTTTAGGTGTCTACTCATTATTTACCGGAACAATTTCTGGACTCTATTCTTTTTTGGCCGGATTTTTTACAACTGGATCTTCTTCTGGTGTTTCGGTTTCCGGCCCGGTCGGACTTATAGGGGTTGTGGGCGAGGCCGCAAACTCTGGTCTAGCTTATCTTTTGGCGTTGACGGCAGTTATTTCGGTTAACTTGGCCGCTATAAATTTAGTACCATTTCCTGCTCTTGATGGTGGTAGGTTATTTTTCCTGGCTATTGAAGCGTTGATTCGAAGGCCACTCAATCCTAGGATAGTTAATACACTGAACATCACCGGTTTTGTTATCTTGCTCGGTCTGATGATCTTTGTGACTTATGGTGATCTAGTGGGAATGGTTAGTCATTGACAAAAGATCACATGGATGTTAAGTTTCTGTTGATACTTGCACCTTTACTTTAAAGATCAAAAAAGGAGTAAAAAATGTCGATCGACCAGGAACGGTTGAAAGCTCTGCTCTGCTCGCCTCTTCTTGAGGATATTCTCTCTGTTGATCTCACCAAGGTCAATCGAGATGAATTTCGTAAGTTTCTCGGCTTGGACTTGGATCAGATCAAATTTGAACTTCTGATTGATTATAACCAGACTATGGAGCAGATGATCTCTGCTGGCCGCTACGACTGGTTCAACAATGACATCACAACCAAGCGCTTCCCTGTGAAGGGAGAGGGTAAGGTCTCTCGCAAGGCGGAGCTCATCCGCTTCAACCGAAGCATCTCTTCTGACGGAGTGATCGCTGAGCTAGACAAGATGGGCAAGCGCCCAGCCACCATCGAAGAGCTCCTGGCCTTCGGGGCGCAATACCCCGAGATCCAGCGTGAGTTCCCGGTAGTTGCCCTCGGCTCCTCCGCGGAGGTCAGCGGCCTCCGCTGCGTGGCATGCCTCTATGGGGACGGCTCCGAGCGGTACCTGCGCCTTTACTGGTGGGACGGCAGCTGGGACGGCAGCGACCGGTTCCTCGTTTTCGACAAGTAGGTCTCTGTAACTTATAACTTAGTCCTCGGTCCTTAGGCCCTTAGACACTTGGACTCTTATCCCGACTTTGATCGGGATTTTTTTAATGTTAATGGGCAGTGTCATTGTGAGCGGTAGAGAAGTAATCTACAGTGTTATATTTGCAGAAAGAGATTGCTTCGTCGCAGGCTCCTCGCAATGACAGGCCTAGGGTGTCATTGCGAGGAATGAAATGACGAAGCAATCTCTAATAGTTAATTAACGGGATTGCCAAGCTCCTTGCGCTCGCTCGCAATCACACCAAAGCTGAGACAATGACAGTGGAAATTTTTGGATTACTTCATCGTATGCTTCTCTCAATGACGACTTAAATGAAACCATTGACAAAATGGCTAGGTATGTGCTTAAATGGTGAGGTAAAAGAGCTTTTGTTCATTGAAATAAGCCTGTTTGGGCCAGGACTCAGACAGGCAGGGAGGTTTGTTGTGAGGGATGAGCCATCTATTTGGACTCACGAAAATCCTGATCTGGACGCGCATCTTTCGTGCTGTGCTGTACGGCGATTCGTTCCGGGAATGGAAAATGCAAAGATTTTTTATATCTCCGGAAAATGGAATGGTGCTGGTCTGCGTTCTAAGGATATTGCGGTCGATCTTTATGCTGGAGGCAAGGGGATAAAGGGACATATCGATGAAGATGGCACTGTGCACTCTTCTTTTGATATTATTATGCGCCGTTACGCCAATCATGATGAGTTCAGAAGCCTTGATGGTTTGAGAAAATTCGCGGACTGTCAGGATGCTCATGGTTCGGTTCTTTATTATATGAAGATGAACGGAATGATTGACGGAACGACCCACGAATGCCGGCGGATGATCGCCGTTACTACGATCACATCCGTGATGCATGCTTTGATTTTGACTCATAATGGAAATCATCATCGCGTATTTGAAAGATTGATGGAAATTTTTGATGGCATGCTCTTGAAAAACAGATCGGCAATTAATGGCATTAGATTGCAGAAAATTTCATCATATCTGAATGCCTGGATGTATCACAGGTCGGGTTCGGCTGTTAGATTGAGTGATGAAGATGAGTGCGCAATGAAGGACGTCATCCAGTTTGCTGAGTTCGATCAAAAGCATGGGTCGGTCATTAAGGGTCTTAGGGAAACCGGCATGCTTCGGTATATCAGCAGGGAGGCCAGAAAGATTTTTGAATCTGTTAATCTCTCCGCGATCCTTTCAGCTTTGGAATCGTATCATAGCGATCGGTTGGAAGTAGTTTACGATCGGATGTCGGAGATTTTTGATGGTTTCGTTGAGCTTCATAAGGCGAATATGCGGGCTGAGATCGAGGCCGACCATGTTAAGAGATTTACCAACGGTAGGATTGATCCGATGGGCAAGGTTGCCTTGCTCGTCAATAAGAGAGAGAGTCGGACGACACAGATTTTGTGGCAGAGAGGCGTGGAGTCGGTTGTTTATGTCGACGGTCTTAATCTGGGTATCATACGTCGGGATGGAGCTGTTACAAAAGATGGTGATATGTTTAACGCTGATAATCAAGTTATTACCGATATTATTAGAAGAGCGGGAGAGACAATCGGCGAGGGCGAAGTCTGGTTTCTGCATCCAAAGAAACATTTTATCTCGACAGGGACGCGAAAGGCGCCGGCGACGAGGCGGTCCAGCACGAGTGCTATGGAATTCGTGGTCGCTATCTCAAAAGTTCTTAGATAGCGTTTATGCTCCACAAATGTGGAGCTTTTTTATTACTAATTTAGAGTATGAGATTGTTTCGTAAGGTTTTCAACAATACTCAATTTGTTATTGCGAAGAGCTTGCGACGAAGCAATCTCTCATTCTAAACTCTAAATGATAGTAAGTAATGTAGATTGCTTCGCTACCGCTCGCAATGGCACCAATTCCATCTTATTTTGCTTAAATAAAAATTTTAGAGTAAGATGTGAAAATGTTGCAATCCAAACTTTTTACAAAGACTCGAAAGAGGAGCCTAAGGGATTAAGTTTTTAATAATGCGAGCCGTTTGAGTCGTGACGGATATGGTCAGAAGAAGATGGCTGGAGGTTATTCTTAGCTGCCGCTTGGGTTGAGGGCTTTAAAAAATATAGAAGGCGTGATCAGAAAGGAGATGAATGCTATCGGCGGGAGAGAACTTATACTCACAGCATTGCAGAGAAAAGATGTCTGGGAGAGGGTTGGCAGATGGGATGATAATGTTGTGGATGTCTGGTTTAAGACAAGCCTTAAGGATGGCATGGAGCTTGGTCTCGGCTTTACTCATGATGAACAACTGGTTAATTTGCTGACAGAATATATAAATTCATATAAGGATTTGCCGCTGTATATCTATCAGATTCATACTAAGTTTCGAAATGAGCTTCGTGCCAAAAGCGGAATAATGCGCGGCCGCGAGTTTTTGATGAAAGATCTTTATTCATTCGATAAGACAGAAAGAGAGCAGGATGCATTTTATGAGAAGGTGAGGGAGGCCTACAATAATGTTTTTGCTAAATGCGGACTAGGTGATATTACTTACTTCACTTATGCTTCCGGCGGTACTTTTTCAAAATATTCTCACGAGTTTCAGACTCTTTCCGATGCCGGGGAAGATATTATTTATGTAGATGAAAATTCTAAGGTTGCCATAAATGAGGAAGTGCTTAATGATGAAGTGCTTGCGGCGGCCAGTTTAGATCGAAGCAAGCTTGTAGCCAAAAAATCGATCGAAGTCGGGAATATTTTTAAACAGGGTACAAAATATACCGATCCTTTTGGTCTTGGATATAAAGATGAGAATGGTCAGAAGCAATCGATCTACATGGGCGGATATGGTATCGGTGTAAGTCGCCTGATGGGTACAATTGTTGAGACGTTGTCTGATAATGAAGGTATTGTTTGGCCTGAAGCAGTCGCGCCGTTTAAATTTCACTTAATAGAAGTTTTGGGTAATGACGATTCATTTGAAGCTGTTAAAAAATCGGCCATAGATCTGTATGAAAAATTGGGCGGGGAGGAGAAGGTTTTGTATGATGATCGCGAAGTTAGGGCCGGTGAGAAATTTGGTGATGCTGATTTGATAGGTATTCCATGGAGAATAGTTGTTAGCGCCAAAACTCTTGGAAGCGGTTCATACGAAGTTAAGAATAGAAAAACCGGCGAGGTGAAGATGTTGCGGGCTGAGGAATTAATTGCGTTGTGATAAAATTCGGATGATCAACCGTTTTTACAATATAATGTCGAACGACATTGGCATCGATTTGGGTACCGCCAATACTCTTGTTTATCTGCGCGGGCAGGGGATTATAATTAACGAACCTTCGGTTGTCGCCATTAATCGCAAGACGGGAAATGTTGTGGCGGTTGGTAAGGAGGCGAAGATGATGGTTGGCCGAACTCCAGGACATATTGAAGCTGTTCGGCCGATGGTGGACGGAGTTATTTCTGATTTTGAAGTTACAGAAGAGATGCTTTCGTATTTTATTAAGAAGGCGCAGGATATAAGCTCTAGAAGCATGGTTCGGCCGAGGATTTTAGTGGGCGTACCTTCCGGCATTACAAATGTTGAGCGCCGCGCCGTCCGTGATGCCGGAATAAATGCTGGTGCTAGGGAGGTTTTGATTATTGAAGAACCAATGGCGGCCGCTATTGGTATTCATCTGCCGGTGAACGATCCGGTTGGTAATATGATAATTGATATTGGCGGAGGTACGACAGATATAGCTGTTATTTCACTTGGCGGAATTGTTCAGTCAAAGAATTTGAAAGTTGCTGGTGATAAATTTAACGAGGATATAATCTCTTATGTCCGTGATGAGTTTAAAATATTGTTGGGCCAGAAGACGGCTGAGGAGGTGAAGATCGCTATTGGTTCAGCCTGTCAGCAAGAGACTTTGATGGAGGCTTCGATTCGCGGACGCGATTTAGTTACCGGTTTGCCTCGGGAAGTTATAATCACTGATCGTGATATTCGTGAGGCGATCTCAAATTCCTTGAATACTTTGGTTAATTCAGTGAAAGAGGTGATTGAGCTGACTCCGCCGGAGATTGTTTCTGATATTATGAATCGCGGGATTGTCATGGTTGGCGGCGGCTCAATGATCTATGGACTGCAATCGGTTTTGGAGCGAGAGATCGGAATTCCGGTTTATATCGCTGATGATCCACTAACTGCGGTTGTGCGCGGGACAGGCATAGTTTTAGACAGTATGGACACATATAAAGAAGCCTTGATTGACAATGAAGATGAGCTACCGCCAAGATAATTTAAATCGTGGTAAGAAGATAAAGTTTTATGCTCTGGTCGTTGTGGCTGTATCTTTTTTCTTTTTTTCGGGTTTTATTTTGATTAAAAGTTTTGACGTACTCTCGGTTTTTGCGGTGCCGATTTGGAGTGCGGAAAATCGTGTCAAGGACGGTGTAGATGTTTTTGTATCTTTTTTCCGATCGAAGCAGGAGCTTGAAGAAGAAAATCGATCACTGAAGCAGGCATTGGAAAATATGCAGTTTGATCTAAGTAATCTATCCTTGTTGAAACAGCAAAATGAGGAGTTGTTCGTGCAGATGGGGAGAGAGTTAACACCTACGGCAAGTTCGACTATTGCGGCAGTTTTATCTGGTCCAAATTTGCCTCCCTATGATGATCTGATAATCGATGCTGGTTCAAATGAGGGTGTGTCGGTTGGTGACAGGGTGATTAGCGAGCCTAATATTATGCTTGGGGAGGTAGCCTCAATTTCGAATAATTCTTCTAAGGTTAAATTGTATTCCGCTAGTGGAGTTTTGACTGACGTTATTATTCCAACAAGCCAACCTATGCATGTTGTGGCGACCGGATATGGTGGCGGGACTTTTAATTTTGAGTTATCAAATACTGTTTTGCTTCAGAAGGGGATGCAGTTGATGATTCCCGGCACTAATATTTATATTCTCGGAACAATTGATAACATAGAGCCAGATATTGCCAATTCGTCTCAAAAGATCATGTTCAAGTATCCTATAAACTTAAAGAACCTAAAATTCGTTCACGTAATTAAGGAGTCGGTACATGGATATCTTCAATAGAATTTTATCCGATATTTTTTTGTTCCTTGCCATATTGGTTTTGCCTTGGTGGTTTGCGTTGATCTTGGGACTGGCATTTTTTTTTAATTTTAATAACTATATTGAGCTGGTTATTGCCGGATTAATTTTTGATTCACTTTACGGAATGACAAACAGCGACGCTAAGCCGATCTGGTTTATTATATTTGCTATCTTGTATATAATTCTAAACATCTTTAGAAGATATTTGAGATCTAATGGCTAGAAAAAGGAAAACTAATTACTACCAGGATATTGAACCGGATGAAATATTTTTAGATTCCAGTAATTTACCCTCGTTCGACAAAGATCAATTTGAAGGCGCAATTGAACGTCCTATTTCAACTCGTTCATTGATACTGTTGGGAGTATTTTTTTTACTTATAATATTAACCTTTTTTGTACGGGCAGTTTATCTTCAGATATATAGCGGCCAATATTTTGCGGATAGAAGCGTTTCAAATAGTTTAAAAACCGAATCAGTGGCGAGTCCGCGAGGTATTATTTCTGACAGAAACGGCGCCTTACTTTCATGGAATGATACTGTTAGTAGGGTGTATATGGCGGACAGCGGCCTTTCGCATCTTATTGGATATGTTGGTTTTCCAACTAAGGAGGAGGCTGATAGTTCGGCTACTACTACATTGGTGGATATTGTTGGTAAGGCTGGAATTGAGAAAGAATATAATGATCTATTGACAGGAGTAGATGGTAAAAGTATTTCTGAGGTAGATGTTAAGGGTAATGTGCAATCTCAATATCTATTTGAGCCGGGTACTTCTGGAAAAAAGCTCACGTTATCTGTTGATTCTAGGATCACTAAAAAGTTTTACGAATATATTCATAATTTGGCGGATGAATATAAATACAAGGCAGGTGCTGGAGTTATTATGGACGTCAAAACTGGTGAGATTATTGCCATGACAAGCTATCCGGAATATGAGCCAGAGGTTTTGTCAAAAGGAGATGACCGCGCGACTATAAGTAGTTATTTGACTGATAAAAATATGCCATTTCTTAATCGCGCGCTTTCTGGACTGTATGTACCTGGCTCGATTGTTAAGCCGATTTTTGCTTTGGCGGCATTAAAAGAGGGAATAATTAGTCCTGAAAAACAGATATTAAGCAAGGGATATATTTCTATTCCAAATCCGTTTTATCCTGACAAACAGTCGATCTTTAAGGATTGGCGCGTGCAGGGCTGGGTTGATATGAGGCGCGCTCTATCCATCTCTTCTGATGTTTATTTTTATGAAGTCGGTGGGGGGTTTGAAGATCAGAAGGGTTTGGGAATAGATCGGCTTGGAGAGTATGCTAGAATGTTTGGCCTCGGCACCACCACGGGGATTGGTTTAGAGGGTGAGGGTGGAGGCAATATTCCTTCACCTGAATGGAAAGCAGAAAATTTCAAGGGTGATCAGTGGCGAATAGGTGATACATATATCACATCGATCGGCCAGTATGGATTTTTGGTTACACCCTTACAGATGGCTAGGGCCGCGGCAGCCATTGCGACGGACGGTAAATTGATTACACCGACAATCTTCTTTAAGGCTACATCGACAGATGACGACAGTTCGGTTTCAGATACCGCTGCTGATTTCACTCGTATTAATATACCGAAAGAGATGTTTCAGGTGGTTAAGGAGGGGATGCGTAGAGGCGTGACGGATTCTGATGGGACGGCTCGAGCTCTCAATATTCCAGAGGTCAAAGTTGCCTCCAAAACAGGAACGGCTGAGCTCGGTATTACTAAGGCGTTGGTTAATTCCTGGGGTGTTGGCTTTTTCCCTTACGATAATCCACACTATGCATTTGCATTGGTAATGGAAAAGGGTAGTCGTGAAAATACTGTCGGCGCCAATATGGCTATCAGAAATCTTTTAATCTGGATGTCGGCAAATACGCCAGAATATCTGAAGTGATTATGAGGATAAGTATAAGGGAAGGGTATGAGTATAAGTAGAAAGTATAAGAATAAGTATAAGTAAAAGAGAATAAGTATAAGTAGAAAGTATAAGTATTAGGTATAATAAAAACGTGAATAGAGTTATTTTTAAAGAAATAGGAAAAGACGAGTATCAGGCTCTGTGCACTGCGAGGGATGTTCCTTTAACTCAGAACTATTTTTATGGTGAATGGCAGGTGGCTATAGGTAAAAATGTTTGGAGATATAAGATTGAACAAGGGTCGCGGGTTTTAGGTTTTTTCCAGATTATAAAATATTCATTGCCGTTTAGTAGAAGTTATTTGTACATACCTCATGGGCCGGTTATTGTTGGCGATTTGCCTGGAGATTTCTGGAGGGATTTTAAGTTTTTTACGACTAGTTTTTGTGGCCGGGAAAAGGCGGTATTTTTGCGTTTTGATTCTTTTATTTTGAGGATGTTTATAGGCGGATCAATGGAGGATAATTTTGAAAATAATGTTTTAGAAATTGCTTCGTCGCAAGCTTCTCACAATGATAATTATAGTTCGTTTTTTAGGGTGCCAAAACTATTTTATGATGGCAGTTTCCAGCCGAAATTTGAATGGATTATCGATCTTACCAAAAGTGAAGAGGAGATTTTGGCCGACATGAAAAAAGTAAATCGCTACACCGTGCGCCAGGCAGAAAAAATTGGAGTTGAAACAGAGATTGTCAGAAATAATTTTGTGAATTATCTCGATAAATTTTATGATCTGATAGAGGATACGGCAAAGAGAGATGAATTTTTTCATAACAGTAAAGATTATTACAGAAAAGTATTTAACAAGTGTGAAGAGGACGGTAATGCATTTATGCTAATAACGCGCTTGAAGGGTGAGATTATGCTTATAAATTTTTTTGTGATTTATGGTGATTCGGTCTTCTTTTTATTCAGTGGATCTGAAAATAATAATCGCAAGATCGGTTATACATATTTGGCTCAGTGGGGGGCTATAAAATATGCCAGAGGTCTCGGGTTGAAAAAATATAATTTTGGGGCTGTTATTTCTGATCAGAATGAATATAGACATTATCAAAGATGGCAGGGCTTCAGTGATTTTAAGAAACGTTTTGGCGGATCAATGATCGAATATTCTGATCTTTACGATGCGGTCTACAATAGATTTTGGTATTTCCTATACATGCTCAAGAAATTGACAAGGTTATAAAATAATGTAACATTTAAAAAGTTAAAGCTCATTGATTTTAAGGGAGGTTTTGATGTGGCTGATACTAGACTAGTAATCCAGAGTATTTTTTTTACTTCGGCATATCCGGATCAGGTTCCACTTCTTTTTTTCGATGGAAATTTTATCAAATCCTTGGTTCAGGGTGTTAATTTCTTAAGGGGTGGGTGTAAGTATGTACAGGTGGTTTTGGTTGATATTTCTAATCTGGCGGAGTTGAAGAGTATGGCTGATGAATTTCTTAGTTCGGTTGAATTGCCGAATGAGGAGTTGAAGATCGGAGTGCTTGTTCGACAGAATTCTACGGCTAATAAACGGACATCTGTATTTATTCTGACTCGTGTATTTAAAACCGAACAAAAGGTTTGAACAGAGTTATTTTAACAGCTGTGCGATCGCTACAGCTTTAAAAGAGGAGGACTTGATGATTAGCATGTTGCGAGGCATTATTGCATTGGTTGTAAATTTTGCGATCACTCTACAGATGGTTTTATCTGGTTTTGTTGTCGCCATTCCTTTTGCATTCGTTTCACTCTTTGGAAATATTAGAAATCCGGCGCGTCATTTTATTCAAAAGTGGGCGTACTTTATAGACGAATTGTGTATTAAGAAAATATTGGGTGTAAAATTTACGATAGAGGGTAATGTTACTCGGGCGGCAGATGATGAAATTATTATCTGCATTGCCAATCATCCATCATCGCTTTTGACTCCCAGTTTTATTAGACATATAACAGAAAAAATTTCCGGAAATTTGACTGCTGTTTCAAAAAGAGAGATGGGTGAAAATCCGTTTATAAGATTATTTCTTTGGATAACGGGTACAGGAATACTTATTGATCGTAGTTCAAACATTCAGACAGGTAAGGCCTTGAAGGCTGGTGTTGAGAAAAATGTTTATCCATCGTGCCTCATTTTATTTTATCCCGATATGCATCGGCCGTGCCGAAAATTGATCGAAGAGGATCGCCAGAAATTTAGCAAGAAAGTTCCGAATGTTGAGAGGTGGTTGAAATATACCTGCATGCCAAGAAGTGGAGGATTGTTTACCCTACTAAATGAACTGAAGGGCAAGAATGTCGGGGTTGTTAATCTTACAATAGCTTGCTCCGTCGATGATGAGTATCTTTATATGGCTCCCAGTTTGGTAGGATCAGATGTGTACATCGATATTCAGGAGACAAAGGTGCCATATGAGAGCCGTGAAAAACTTAATGATTGGTTGAACAAAGAATGGGAACAAAAAAATTGTAAAATTGGAGTTTGGAAAAAAATTAATGAATTCTTGGGGTAGGTTGGGCCGCACTTAATGCGGCTTTTTTGTTGAAAAACTCTTTTTGACTTATGGCCCTAAATGGTATAGTATGTAGAACATTATGACTTCAAAAAATGTAGAATATCTTACTAAAGAAAAATTTAAAGAGTTAGAAGAGGAGCTTAAGTTGGCCAAAACCGTTAAGAGAAAAGAGATTGCGGAAGCTTTGGAGTTTGCAAAATCACTCGGTGATCTTTCGGAAAATGCTGAATATCAGCAGGCGAGAGAAGCTCAGGCTGAACTTGAAGATAGGATTAGCGTGATTGAAGACATTTTTAAGCGCGCGGTGATTGTTTCTGAAAGAGGGCCGAATATGCGCGATGGCTCAGTGGTTAATATGGGTTCGACTGTAACAATAAAGCGAGAGGCGGATAACACATCTAAAACAGTAAAGATCGTAGGTTCTGAAGAGTCAGATTTTCTAAGTGATAAGATCTCAAATGAATCGCCGCTTGGCATGGCAATGATCGGCAAAAAACCCGGTGATAAATTTATTGTTCACACCCCTAAGGGAAAAGTTAATTATACTATTGTTTCAATAGCCTAGAATTTTTATTGTTGAGCGAGTTTGGTTTTGAGTTAAAATAATTTAAGCATGGCAACTATTGAGGAGATTCGCGATGAGCGAGAGAAGAAAATTGAGCTTTTGAAGCAAGCCGGTATAGATGCCTATCCTGCTGAATCTTTTCGCACTTGCGATAACAAGACTTTTGTCGAAGCGTTTGATAAGTACAACAGTTCACAGGAGGAAGTAATTTTAGCCGGTAGAATAATGTCTCTGCGCGGCCAAGGCGGGATTGTTTTTATTGATCTTTATGATGGTACGGCGCGCGTTCAGGCGATCTTGAGAAAAGATGATGTTGGCGATGAGGTTTTTGATCTTTTTAATAATACTGTCGATGCCAGTGATTTTGTTGAAATTACTGGTGTGGCTTTTGTGACCAAGCGCGGTATGAATTCTTTGCTTGGAAAATCATGGCGAATGCTGGCCAAAAGTTTGAGGCCGGTTCCGGACGAATGGTTTGGCCTTAAGGATGAAGATGAAAGATATCGCAGACGCTATTTGGATATGATTTTAAATCCGGAAGTTGCAGATCTTGTTCGCAAGAGATCATTTTTTTGGAATGCAATCCGATCTTTTATGCTTAAGCGGGATTTTGTAGAGGTTGAAACACCAGCCCTGGAAACCTTAACTGGCGGCGCGGAGGCTCGACCATTTATAACTCATCATAATACTCTTGATATAGATGTTTTTCTTCGTATTTCTGTGGGTGAATTGTGGCAGAAAAAACTTATGGTCGGAGGAATCCCAAAGACATTTGAGATCGGCAGGATTTTTAGAAATGAAGGAATGTCGCACGAGCACGCTAATGATTACACCTCTTTTGAATTTTATGAATCATATCAAGATGCGCGCCAAGGTGTATCAATGATTATTGATTTATATCGAGAGGTGGCACAAAAGACCTTTGGTACCTTGCAGTTTAAGATTAATGGTTTTGATGTCGATTTTGGTGCTGAGTGGAAAGAGTATGATTTTAATGAATTGTTGCAGGGGGAGTACGGTTTTGATCCGCGAACTGTTGAATTGGCTGAGGTTATTGATCTGTTAAAGAAAAATCAGATCCCGCATGAAAAAAATGTTGATCTTGGCCGTGCTGTTGATCTTTTGTGGAAGAAGATCCGCAAAAGCATAGCCGGTCCAGCGATATTAACTGGCATTCCGGTTTATCTGGAGCCGCTTGCAAAGAAAAATACTAAAGATCAGCGGACGGTTGATCGTTTTCAGATTATTATTGCCGGGTCTGAAGTTGGAAAAGCCTTTAATGAGTTGAATGATCCTATTGATCAACGAGAAAGATTTATACAACAGCAAAAATTACGCGAGGCCGGTGATGAAGAGGCGCAGATGGCGGATTTTGAATATATTGAAGCTATGGAATATGGCATGCCGCCTTGTTTTGGTTTTGGAGTTTCGGAAAG
>CAZWJJ010000014.1:0-20056 GCA_964634555.1 uncultured Candidatus Saccharibacteria bacterium
CGGCATCACACAGTTTATACAAGTTCAATTTTCTCTACCCCCTACTCCTAAAAAAGATAATAAGGGTGAAATAACTTTTGCTGATAGTTTAGCGCAGAGCATGAGTTTTCAGGTAAGATTCGTTCTGCCGCTTTTTATAATGTTTATTTCGTATAAATTAAACACTGCTGTTTCTGTTTATTGGATTGTTAATAATCTGTTTATGGTTGGGCACGAGTTATACGTTAGAAAAAAAGCAGAAACAATCGTCCTTAATACTAAATAGAACTATTTAATTTTTACTTGCCAAAGAGAGGAATCTTTTTTATTGGTAAAGAGAAGATAGTCTTCATTTGGACTTAATATTAGATTTGTTGCGTCTACCCCGTTGCCTGTTTTGGATAAGGTTGCTTTATCAACAAGCAGGTCTGTGTTGCCGCTTTTTGTATCAATTCGCCATAATTCATCGCTAAATGAAATCAAGCCTTGATACCAACCAGCTGGATAGTCAGCTGTTGGTAGGATTGATGGAACAGCACAGTAAAGTTGATCTAATTCTATACCTCCCCAGATACATTTTTCCGGTAGAGTAACGACAGGTAAAACGGATATTTGTTTGGTGGCTAGATCGAATAGATAAGTTTTAAATGCACTATTTGCAGACACTGAGTAGATAAGTTTTTTGTTGTCGGGACTGACATTGGAGGTTAGGCCGTTAATGCCAGACAGAACTTTGATAAGGCCTGTTTTTGTCAATGTTTGCGAATAGAGATAACCAGGAATGTTTGCCGACGGTTTTGTGTTGAAGAAGATAATATTGTCTTGCGGCCATTGGATCTGCCACTCGCCTATCGGTGAGCTGAAGATCTGTTTTTTATTACTCCCATTGGTCTTACTGCCGAAATTTTCTGTCGTACCAACATAGTCTCCGCTAATGTAGGTTAAAAAGAAAATTTTATCTTTGCTTGGTGAGACGGCAAACTCTTTAATATTTGAAGATAGCAAAGATTGGCTAAGTTTTCCGATTGAATCTGTTGTGCTGGTGGCAGAGGATGTTGCAGATGTCGGTGGAAGAAGCGTGGCGTAGATATATTGCGGATTATTATTATCGTCCAGTCTTCTGATTAACAGATTTTTGTTAGTTGCATCGAATATCGCATCATGAATCCGGGTTATTGTGGTGTTGGAAAGTGTTGTAGGTAAATTTTTATTATAATCTAATTCAGAGATATGCCCCGAATCTTGTTCTATATATCTGGCTGATAATACTTTTTGTGTTGTTGCTGTTGAAGAAGTTTTGCTTATAAAAAATCCATTAGCTGTCGGCTTATCAGACACTATTTTGATATTTAAGAGATTAGGAATGTTGCCTTGTGTGGAGCCGCCTGTCGAAGATTGTTGAGTTGCTTGGTTTTTATTATCAATCAATGGAATGATGGTTCTGCTGCTGTCAGAGGGTGTAATATTTTCACTTGATGGAAAGGAGCTGTTTTCAGGATTTTGGGTTTCGGATTGGGATGTGGTAGAATTGCTGAAATATTTATAAACGCCAAATAAAAGTAAAACGGCTGATAATCCAAGAAAGATACCAATCAAAATTTTTGTTGTCTGATTTTTCATAAACGATTTAAAAAATATGCGTTCCGCCTGGCGGAAGCTTGTCAGTGTCAGGTGGAGGCTGTGTTATTGGTGTTACTGAAGCTGGTGGTTTGGGTGGTGTTGGTATAGTTGGTGAAGTTTGAGTAGAGACCGCGGGTAATTGAAGTGTGGGTAGACCTAATTTTATTAGATCGGGATTAATTGTGTTTAAAAGCAGATAGGCAGATAGGGCAATTAAGATGCCAAAGATTGCGTTGGTTATGCGCTCTTTGGCGCCTTTTTTGGCGGACTCGCTGACGCTGGCAAAAATATATTCAATTCCGCCCCAGATTAAAATTATAACTGATAAGGCAGCGGTCACACCCATCGTTATGTTGATCATAAACTGAAGGTATTGAGTAAAAGAACCGCTATCCCCTGCTTGGACTTCGTTAACACCCCCAATCGGAGCTAATAGATGATATGTTGTTGGGGTTGGTGTTGGGGCGGCTAATACTGATGAGGTTAGGAAAAGAAGTGGAAGGAGAGAAAAGATTAATTTTAAAAATTTTATAAACTCTTTTTTCATAAATTTAAAATCTTAAATTCGTACTGCCAAAATTAATGGTAACGCTTTTTTGGATTGATTGGAACGGAGTATCGACTGAAATTGCGACAGTTGATTTTCCGCTGATCCCCGAAGGCTGTCTCAGAGTTATTTCTCCCAGTGAATTTTCAGATGAAGTTACGTCGTCACCATTTACTAACCATGAATGCGTAAGGTTGCTGGGGTTTATGAAATAAGGCACAGCCTTGACAGTAATTTCTGGCGCGAGTAGCTGAAAATTATCAAGCAAAGGTTTTTCGTAGGTTGTACCAAGCAGTGGATTATTTTCATTAAAGAGGATAAAAGGGTCAACTGGATTGATTGTGATGAGTTTTGTTGCGCGAAGAGTATTATCAAGATTTGAAACCTCAAGAAACACAGTATTCTCTATTTTGCTATTTATTTGAGCGACGACACTATTTTTTCCATAGCCGGATGATAGGGTGACTGAGTTAAGATTCCATTTGTAGAGTAATTTTGCCGTATCAATTTTAACTCCATTTTCCGTAATAAAATTCGGCATAGCTATTAATGTGACATTGTCACCAATTGCGGCTAGAGACTTTCCCTTATAAAAAGGCGGTACATAGCCAGATGATTGCCAAAGAATATCAGTTTCTGCTGGCACAATAGTTATCTCTTTTTTGATGTCTGTGCCATCTTGAGCGACAACCTCTGTGTCTATGAGCATTTTTTTGCCAATATCTCCAGTAGTAAATTGTAGTTCAGTTTGACCGATACCCTCTTTTTGTTTTTTGCCGTTGATTGTCCAGATAATATTTGAACTATCCAGATTAATCTCATAGCTGATAAGATTAATTGAGGTTGGAGTAAAAGCGCCTTGATCTTGAGGATAAATCTGTGCGGTTAGTTGTCCGCCAGATGTAGTTTCTGTATAAGCCAAGGTTGAGATGGGTATTGAAAAATATAAAGCAAGGAAAAACAAACTATTTAAAACTGACAATTGCCGGAATGATGGCGAGAATATTTTATTTTTAAAACTATTTTGCATTTTTAAATTATACTGCTTCAGCGGGCACGCTATTTTCTGTTGATACCCCATCTTCGTAGGTTAGCTCATCTTGTTGTCGTTGTTCCTCTAAAATTTCCTCCCGGGTATTTTCTACTGATTCTTCGGTTTTGTTAGAGAGATTAGCTCTTTGAATTCGCCAGACTGTGATTGTCCACACGGGTACAGGAATGATTTTTGAAATATCGCCAATAATAGGCAAAACCTCAACAGCTTCATCGGCAATGAGCCGCCAAAACCACCCGCTTGTGCCAGTTATAATGAAATAAAAAGCGAAAGCCATGCCGGCCAGAAGATTAATTAGGCGGTCTAATACAATACCTATTCCGACATATTCCAGACAGATCAAAACAATATCCAGAAGTATGGCGACAATATATATAAATATCCAACTTTTGCTCATTATCCTTGTGAGGCCGCGAGTTCTTCTTTGGCCTTTTTAATTGATAATAGTTGTGATGGGTCGGACGTAATGATCTGATCTTCGGTATACGATGCTATAACTTTTATGGCCACATGCTTTAGGCCGGCGAAAAATATCCCCTCCCCGACATCTGATTCTAGAAGTAAATATTTTTCTTCATCGGTCAGGTTGAAAGTTTTTTGTAAGACATCAATGGCCGCCGGCGACTGCTTCATTAAAAATTGTATTGAGGAGTTAGTTATAATCGGCTTGCCGTAGGGTGAGGCCATGAAGTCTGCGACATCTTGGGTGATGGTTAGCAGGCCAAGGTAATATTTTCGACATCTCTTGGCTAGACCAAAAAGGAATGAGGCTGTATCTTCAGATTTCATCATCCACCAAGCTTCATCGACAACCAGCAGGCGTTTTTTGAGATTTCGACGGATTGCATTCCAGATATAGTTCATAATAATGTGCATCGCCACTGGCTTGAGTTCATCTTCCATGTCCCGTACGGAGAAGACGATGAATTTTTTGTTGATATCTACATTGGTAGGTTTGTTCAAAAAGCCAGCCCATGTTCCCTGGGTATATTTAAGAAGTCTTTGGGCAATCGGTCCCCCACCCTCCATACCAGCTAGGACTAATTCCAGATCGGAAAGTAAGGGAGGTTCTTTGCCGGAGAAATCTGAATCGGCAGTAATATCTTTGAGGGCGTAAGTTTCTCGAATAGCTGTGTCCATGACCGCGTCTTCTTCCGGAGATAATCCTCCGAGCATGATTCTGAATAGTCCGACTAAACTGATAATATTTGAACGTAAAATATCCGCCGGCGCCTCATCTTCCCGCACAAACGGCAGGTCGAAAGGATTGATGTGATGTTCTGAGCTGAGGGAAATATTGAAGTATCGCCCACCGACTGCTTCGGACAAAAATTCATACTCTTTTTCCGGATCGATGACTATAACTTCAGTATCGAACATTAGCGAGCGTAGAATTTCAAGTTTTGTCGCATAAGATTTACCGGCGCCGGCTTTGGCAAAAACCACGGAGTTGTAGTTTTCTAGAGAAAATCTGTCGAAGAGTACTAAACTAGAATTATGTCGGTTGATGCCATACAAAATTCCTTTATTGGACGTGAGATCAAATGAAACAAAAGGAAACATTGAGGAAAGCGGCGAGGAGTTTAGTTTGGTGTTAACTTTTAAAAGATCACTGGCGATCGGCAAAGTGCTTTTAAATCCCTCTTCTTGCTGGAAAAGTGCCGGTTTGATATAGATGAGCTTGGATTCTAACAGGTTTTTTATTTCTGCCTCCGCTTTACCCAGTGCTTCCTCACTTTCACCATAGATCGTGATATATAAACCGACATCAAAAATCTTTTCTCTCGCCTGCTGGAGTTCGTCTCGTAATTTTTCTATGTCTCTGTAGGCGGTATCAAGCATGGGATCTCGGACTAGTCCTTTTTTTTCATTTATACTGATCTGGCTTTGGACCTCAGTAATTTTCTTTTGGAGTTGTCTTAAAATAGTGGTGGTGTCGATGGGATGAATGATGATTGAGATGTCGAAGATCTTATCAAGATTTATGATTGGCGAAAACCAGCCTTCAGAAAGAAAGCGCGGATAGGAGATCACAAAAAAGACACGGGCAATTTTTTCTCCCAAGGCGATGCTGTTTTGAGTTATTTGTAGAGCAGATGGTGCGATAATATCCTGTAGTTCTAAAACGCCCTCTTTATAGATATCTTCCGGAAGAATACCGGCAATATTTATTTTTGATTCATCTTTGTTGTTGAATAGCGCCATAATTTTATTTGACTATTACTTTTGTCCCACCGGTCCGGAAGTTTCTTCGGGATTGAATGTCTTGTAAAAAAGCTCGATCAATTCTTCTGTTCCAAGCGATATCGTTCGGACACCTAATCTTGATAACCCTTGGCTGACAACATTAACTCGTTGTTCAAGCTGGGTTCTATTCTCTTCAAAATTGGCGACTTCCTGGGCGGCGCCATCATTATTCGTGCTTTTACCAAAAAGTTTCGATAACGGAGAAGTAATACTCGAGCTTGTTTGATATACCGGCGGATTGTACGGAATAACAACAAAGAAAGATTTGGACATAATATCGACTGTTTCCGTGAATTTTTTTATAAACTCTTTATACTCTCGCGTTTGAATTTTTAAAACATCTTCCGTTTGGGCGGCTATTCGTTCATCGATTGTTGCTAGATAGGGTTTGATATCGAGTTTTTTAGATTGAACCAGGATTTGTACTGTAAAATCAATTGAATTCAAGAAGTTCTGATATTGGAGAAGTATCGCCATCTGTTCATCTCGAGATTTAAGGGCAAAATTCAGAGATGAAGCGATTAGGATCATCTGCATTGAGCCATCTTTGAGAATAGAGATCCCCTCTCGAATCTCTTTGACCGGTACGAATTCTTGGCTTGATTTTGATGTGGTTCGATCCATCCGATTAGAAGATAAATATTAAAATTTTGATAATTTGCTTGGGTTAAGTATAGATCAGGCTCATAATTAGTATACCATTTTTTGTATCTACGCGAGATTATTTTTTGGGCAGATTTTCATGCACATCAAGCGTCCAGGAAATATCTTTCAATTTACCGGCTGTTACCCTGGGATTAAATGCCGGTAGGCCGATAACTTTATCGGTTGGATTAACTGTCGCTGGGGCCGCCTTAGGAGGTGTTTTTTTCCACAAGAAAATTCGGCTGGCCATATAATATTTGAAAACTGATTCCAACATAAGAACAAACGGCCGATCATTGTATTTATAGAAGGCTAATGCTAGGGCGAGAATAATTATCGGTGAGGCGATAAAAAGCGCTAGGTAAAGATTCGGAATAAGTTTGTAAATAACGAAGGCTCCTCCGGCTCCGCCCAAGATGTAAACAAACTGTTTGAAGGTTAGCGGACCAAAAATTTTGTCTTCGATGTCTATAAATTGTGGTACCTGGAATTGCATCTGCTTTTTAAACTATTTTTAATTAAATAAACTATACCGCCTCTCGGTATGGGTCGGCTTTTTTGGACGAAGCCTCTACTGTAGTTTCAACTTTTGGCATGCTAAATTGGCCAGACATTTTCTGTGTCAAAATATCTCCGGCTGGAGCTTCTGCTTTTGATTCAACTTGTGGCGCGGGTGTCGGAACCGACGCGACAACCGGGAAATCTTTGCCTATTTGCGGCTTAGCTGGTGTATACGGGTTTGGGATTGCAACAAGCGGGATTTCGTTTTTTGTAGTGACTGGCCTTTTTTTCATTCCTTCCGGATTTTGGATTACTTCCAATAAGGCTTCTTTAGTTGGATGAGGATCTTCGGAATTTTCTGGTCCTGGTTCTTCCTCCGTCGTTTTTTTTGACTCAGTTTTTAACTGTTCGCGCACTTGCAAAAAGATTTGATCATTTATGTCTGAAGCGATCTGGCTGGCTAAAATTCGATCTATGCCAAGTCTTTTAGTTAAACTGCCGACAAAATCTGTAGGATGTGTAAGACCAAGAAGTACGTAGCCGGTTTCCGAACCTACATCCCCTATTTGATCGACATGCAGACGATATTTTTTGCCTATACTATTAATTGCTTCAACAGTATCGACTGAGAGCATTGCCTCTTTAAGTTCTGGTGGCAATTTTTCGTATGCCTCATTTAATTCTTCTTTTGAGTAAGCCATTTTGCAATTATGTTAGATCTGTTTTATTTGAATCAATTGGTGGCTGAATAGGTTCGTGAGGGGTTGATCCTGATGCCGGGTATCGCAGACCACCGGGTACGGCTATGACAGGACCCTGTTCTTTTTCTGGTTTAGTCGCCCTGGCTCGAAGCTCATTATCCCTTTCGAGCTGTTGCTCGGGTGTTAATGGTGATGAATCAAGGTGTCGAGTGAAGCCCGGAGTGAGTTCGTCTATACCAGCTGGTTTATTTGTCGCTTGGGTTGAGGGGGTTGTTTTCATTGGCTCTGTTGATGGAGTGGCAGGTGGTGTAGCTGGCCTTGTAGCTTCTGGAGTAGTGGTTTGTGGTGCCTGTGCTGGGATTTGTGGGGCGGATGATTGGGACGGTGTCAGTGTTGGTGCTGGTGGAATTTTATTTTCCAATGGAGCCGATGTTGAGGTCGAGGTCGATGAAGTCGAGGCAACTTCTGGGTTTTGAGAAGGTTGAGTGGCCGGTTGAGATGTAGTGGACTGAGTGGAAGTTAATTTTTCAGCGGACTTAGTTGGGGCTCTAGATGGTTGTGGGGCCGGAGTTGACTCAACTGTTGGGGTTGAAACTGGTGCTGGTTCTGGAGCTTGATTAGTTGTGAATCGAAGACCACCAGTAACCGCTATTACAGGTGCGACGGCTGATTCAGTTGATACTGATTCTGGTGCTTGCGCAGGTCTTGGAGGAATAGCTCTCGGTGGAGTTGGTGCTTGTTGAGTTGGAATGGCCGAAGTTGAGATTAGGGGTGCAGGGGCTGGGGTCGGAGCTGTCTCGTTTGTAAGCGGTGGTTGTGGCTGAGGTAGTGCAGATCGAGAAACTCTTAGTCTTGTTTGATCAGGCGCTGGACCGGCCGGAGCTTGCAGTGTTGGCGCGGGTTGTGTAGAGGTTTCGGTCTCAAGTGATCTTATACGATTTTGTTCTGCTTGAACTGCTTGTCTGAATTGCTCTGGTGGTATGGCTCTGGCTCGGAGTTCGGCGGTTCGGTCAGCTTGCTGTGCTGCTTGTTGTTGTGGCTGTTGTCTTGGCGGCAAGAAATCTCTCATTGGTCCGCTATTGAAGTAACGTTCTGCTGTAGGATTTACCTCACGTATGGCAACAAGGTGATCATCAGTAACTTTGCCGTTGCCGGATTTGTTCTCTTCGGTTAAGGCTCTGATATGTTGCATTGAGAGTTGGGACATTATGGCTTGATTGCCCATAATTTCGGGAACGACACTCGTGATCAGCTTAGGCTGTTTTAATTCTCTTAGGGCGTTTTGAACATCATCAACAGATGAGTTGGCATTAAGTGCCCCAACTCGAGCTTTGAATTTTGAGACCATATCTTCCTCGGCATAATATTTATAGGCATCGGCGTTGTTGGTTTGATTAGCAACAATAAGTCGTTTAAGGCTGGCCTTGTTATTATCGTCGAGATTGCCTTTTTCGTTTAAGGTTTTTATTTGAGAGTAGTTTAAATTCTTGAGAATATGCTGTTTTGTTGGATCAGTGGTATTCGTGCCAACCATTTCTAAGACTTCATCATTAGTGAGTGTTTTTAGATCAGCTCGGATCTGTTCATCGGTTCTGTTTTTGTTTTTGAGATTTTCTTTTGCTGCTCTTGTGGCAACAAATCTTTCTTCAGCGCGCTTAGTCTTTCTTTCAGCCTCTTCTTCCTTTTCTTTTTTGGCTAGATCAGCCGCATAACCGCCGACATTTGCTTTAAACTCATTTGATCCGCCACTAAAAGCTTTCCCGGCCACACTAGTTACCGCGGCAGAGCCTCCAAATTGGGCAACTGGGCCGGTTGCCTGTCGTATATCAAAGCTAGATTCTTTGGTATAGTCGGCCACACCTTTTAATACGCCTTGTATAGGAGTTCTATTTTCACTATTTTGTGGGACTGATTCGGAATAGTTTTGCGCTAGACGACCTAAACTATTTCGACCCAAATAAGCGGCGCCTGCTGCTGCACCACCAAATGTCCATCCGGCTATTTTTTGACCAAGACTGGCTGTTTCGGTATTTATTTTTGCTGCAACGACAGAGGCGGAAGATAATAGGCCGATTGCTAACACAAAATCAAGTATTAATCGCACAGTTGTCTCAGCGGCTGTAATAGGTTCGAAGCCAGCGATTTGATTTACAACTGTTGAATATGCAATATCGGGCATTCCAACAGCTTGAATTATATTTAGAGAGATCCAAAGCATAAAAAGATACATTGGGGCTATAAAAGCATTACTTAAAAGTTCGCCCCACCACTGGTCTGAATATTTAGAGGTTTGAGGCAGAATAATGCCTGCAAAGGCAAACGGGGCAAAAATCATTGCCGCCATGAGTTTAACTATCCTTACAAGGAATATTCCAGCCCCGGCGCCAATTGTGAAAGCCGTTAAAATTAAAAATATTGATATGCCGATGAGGGTAATACCGTCATTAAATTTATTTCGGTTTTTATCTTGTTCGGTTACGCTAGATGAAACAGCGTTCTGTGGTGTCGGCATCAAATTTTTTAGTTTAAGAATATTTGCAATACTACCTCCAATACCATCAGGGCCGGAGTTATTTTCTATAGATGCCATAAATTGAAGAGCCACTATATTAGAGACATCTATGATCACCTCACTAAAAACCAAGCTGAAGTTCATGAATAAACCAACCAGAATCACCTTCATAAGCATTTTTAAGGTGTTTGAGCCGTTAAGTCCCAGTACGGTCATAACGGAGATATACATCAAAATAAATATAAGGGACAGATTGGCTACATCTCTAACAAATCCCCATGAGGCTGTGACCATACCCATATCTATTAGACGATTTTCCAAACTGTAATGGATGACACTGTTTAAAATTGTGCTAATTAAATTAAATAGGCTGGAACTGATTAGATAAACAACATTGGCTATGGCATACCAGACAGTGCCGGCTGCTTTAGTTATTGCATCACCTAACCCAGACGGCAAATCAGCTCCTACAAATTTAAAAATAGCAGAACCTATTGTTGAGCCAACAATAGTGGGTAGATAAGCAGTACCTAAATTTTTTTTAGTAAACAGGCTTTTGTTATTTTTAAACCAAGAAAGCATTTTTTATGGGAAAGTTATATTAACACTCTGCGAAACGTCTTTGTTGTTAACGTTGCAGTCAAGCGAATATGTCATCGTTGACGGAATCGGCATTTCAATTGGAATTTTATTAGAGACAGTCAATATATTACCATTTTGAGAGAAGGCGTAGTTAGAAAATGCGGCGACAGTCGCGGCGCTTCCACCGGTGGCCTCGGTAATTATTCTTCTAACAAGGTCGATCGGATTGATATTTGTGATTGGAAGTGAAAGTGAAGCGTTGTTTATTTTGAATGTCAGAGTATCGCCGACGTTTACATTTGTAAGGTCGAGAGAATAGGAGGTGATTTGTGTTAGGCCGTAACCAGTAGCAGATAGATTATTCTTGATATTTGTTTGAGGTAATGGCGCCTTATCAAAAATACTGGTAATTTCCGGTTTGGTAATGGCGGCTTCGAGTTTGAATAGTTGCGGATGGTTTACTGTGAATTTTTGGGGAGTCGAATTTTTCGGTATAGGTATATCGTCCCCTATTTTGAAGAGGTAGGACAATGTTGATCCGCTGAAGGTCGGCCAATCGGAAGTGGCCATGCAAGAGATCGGATTGGTGACAGTGTTTGAAACAAGATTGAGAATGGTTGATTGGGCAAGAGAAGTGCTGGTCAGAGATATAGGAGAAACTGGCTTGACTGAAGATAGTTTAGTGGCCGATGGTTTGGCAAGAATTACAGAAGCTGAAAGTCCAGAATTAACACTATTATTTGTAGGAGTACTGCCTTTTGCTTGATTTGAACTTCCGTCCGTTATGCCATTCGTTCCATAAAAAGAAGGGTTTTGCTGACAGTTAGAGGTTATTTGAGCTAGTGCAATTTTAGCTTGTGCTTCAGGCATAAAAAGTAAGTTGAAGTTAGCTTTTTTGCCGTTTTCAATACAAGTAGCTGTGTCTGCGGCCAAAGATCCAGTATTGCCGGATGCTCCACCTCCAGTTGAAGGTGTATTGTTAGGAGTTCCACCGGAATTGACTCCTGTTTCTTGGCCGGATGTTCCACCCCCAACTGTATTTGATGTGCCGCCACCTAATGTTTGGCCACTGATGGATGAATTTTTATTTTGAACACCCTTAATAGAGTCTACTACACCGCCTACATCAGTATTACTCTTGAAGGCTTGTTGAGATACGATCTCTTTTTTGCTTATTGGCGAGGTATATTGACCATATTCACCGACTTCATCGGCGAGTTCAGCCTGAGTAACTTTAGTTGTGGCAAACTTCTCTATTAAGCTTTTTACAACCGGAGCAGAGGCACCAGGAGTTATTGTTAGGTTGTTATTGTTTCGGCAGATTGTAATCGTTTGAGCTACTGGATTAAGAAGCGGGGTTCCGGTTTGTTTGTCTACTGTTACCCAGTCATCATCCGGACAAGTTTTTCCGCCAATAACTGTTCCACCGGCAACATATTCTGATACCGCATTGTCTCCAGCTTTACTTACAGTTGCATCGTATAAACTTGTTGCATAGTTTACAGCATCCATTGTAGTATCTACTTGACCTAATGTGAGGTGTGAGAAGGTTTGTTCTATTTTTTGTTCGTTATCTAAGTATTCGTCGTTCATTTTTTGCCGTATAGCGCTTATAACAGCGTCTTTGTATGGCGCATTATTATTTGCAAAATAGTTTTCAATCTCGCCAAGAAATAGCTGACCAGCCTTTTGCCTCTGTTGTGCCTCATAGATATTTATATCCGGAGTAAAGGTGTTTGGAACATCTCTATTATTTACTCTTTTGCCATCTGGTCGGCCTTGTGCCAAGACATCATCGAAAATCCCCTTTTCTTTTTGGATTGCGGCGGCTGCGGCGGCGCGGACGGCTGGATCGAGATCAAACTCTTTGTTAACCAGATTGCCGGTGTCGACTTTAATAGCTTTGGTTGTGTTGTCTATGCTGTCGACGGATTTTCGGATGGCTTTTATGTCCTCAGATAGGCTGGAAACAGCGGTACAAATACTCTTAAGGAGTGGAATTTGTCTGTAAGCTGTAACCACCATAAGCGGACCAACATCTATGACCGGCAGACCTATCATATTGTTTTGTTGAGATCTATTGTACGGGAGAGTTAAATCACCATTAAAACCTGTGTCGCCGAATGAATCAGTTACATTACCTCTAGGACTTTGTATGCCACCTATGCCATTGGATAAAGTTCCTCCTGTAAAAACAGTAGTACTTAGACCATATGTAGAATCTGTTGAAATACTCTTTGGATTACATTCCACCGATGCCGGAACTCCCCCATTATTGTTATTAGTATTATTACCATTGTCGTTTGTATTAGTATTATTTGCGCATTCTCTTAATGGTGGCCCGGCCGGAGCTGTTGATGGATTACAGTTGCAAGCACGGACCTTTTGTGGATCTGATCCGGCTTGCGCTAGACACTTTTGATTAGCTGAACCACTAACTACGCCATTACAAGTTCTGTTTGGTGTGAAGGGATTGATTGGGTCACTCCCATCCTTACATTTTGGCGCAGTTATATTTGTATCACTGTATATACTTGCACAGAAATCTACGATGTCCTTTTGCCCACCAGCAGCACAGGTATTGTAATTAACGCTTGGAGGAGCCGTAACACCAGGTGGGGTTGGAATACCTCCACCTGAACCACTGTTGGCGGCACATGCGGCAAGATCATCAGCAAGCCTTTGCGCGTAAAAATCAGCTACACTTGGATCAGGTGGATTATCCCATGTTGCATGAGCTTGGTCTGTACATGCATCAGCTTGAACATGATTGGGTGTAATAGAAAAAGTTGACAGTAAAACAATCGCAAGGCTAAAGACTATCAAATTTTTCTTCAAAAAATTCATTTATTTAACTGTAGTGAGTGATATATTAGCTATATTGTCCTTACCAAAATCAATATTCTTGCTGTTGAAGTAGGAGTTTAGATTAGCAAGGATTCCAATCATAAATTTCTCCTCTTCTATGTATTGTCTGGCGCTATTGAGAGCGAGGAGGTTGTCTGTTTTTGTGGATGAGTCGGCTTTTTCCATGTTTCCAAGCAGTTGAGAAATGCGGTCGGCGGTGTTTGTTAAGTTAATATGGATTTTAACAAGATCTGTCGGTACTTTGATTAAAGACAGTGCTGTGGCAAGTGATGTGTAGGCGGCTTGAACAGTTTTTAATTGTGCCAGGCCGTTTTCACTGCCGGACTTTTTACTGTAAATATTGAAAGTGATCTCTTCTGGTGTGGCGGTCTTATAAAATGGGAAGCCATTGAGGGCTCTTAGGATATTTAGGCCGTAGGTTAATAGGGTTGCACGGTTGGTTGTTTGTGTTTTAAGGTCTTTGGCGCTGTATTTGAATTCTCCATCTGGATAAAGCAGGGATTTATCTTTGAGTTCATCATAAGAGAGCGTGCCGCCACTTGGTAGATCAAGAGGATTTTGGGAACTATCGTTTGGAGAAGAATTTGTTGAATTTAAAATAGAGGCGTCTTGATTATCGGAAGGTTGAGTTGGATCAGGTGTAGCGGTGCTGGCAGCTGCAAGATTATTTGAGGTCAGCTGTGAATTGGAATCAGTCAAGCTGTCGACAGTATTGCTGGCTGGAGGATGTAGGCGCAACCAAAAAGAGCCTGCAATTATAAGCACTCCCGCAAGAATTGAAAGGGTTAAATTCTTGGTTAAAATCTTTTCCAATTTGATAGACAAAACGCCCAATCTTGCCCAGACTAAATTATAGCACTCGAGGTTTATTTTTACGTTAAAAAATAGCCAATTTTTGTGGATATCTTAGAGATTGCTTCGCATGGCTCGCAATGACACTAGCTACTTAGCAATGACACCTCATGGGCGATAGTGGTAGCAGAGCCAGATTGTCATTGCGAGGAATGAAATGACGAAGCAATCTATTTTATAGTTCACAATGACCTCGCCAAACACCTCCAATCCCCTGTTTGCAGATCTTCAGCGCGGATTTTTGGATCGATTTGGCACAAGGCGAAAGCGGAGTTGAGCTTTTCCTGATCCGGGAAACTTTTTTCGAGGTTTCTCAATAAAAATTTTCTTTTGTGAGTGAAACCAGCTTTGATAACTGTGAAAAGAGAATTCTCAGTGAGTGAGGTACTCTGAGCAGAGGAGAAAAAATCTTTAGAAATGTTGTCTATTTTTAAAATAGCAGAATCGACATTAGGAATTGGGTGAAACGAACCGCGCTTGATAGTTTCGATGTAACTTGGCTGGCCGTAAACTTTCACGCTGATAGAGAGCAGGCTTTCTTTTTTATCGGCCGCGACAATGCGTTTGGCGACCTCTTTTTGTACCATTAACACCATATATTTGGGTTGATGGTTTACAGAAAGCCAGAGTCTTAAAAATTGGCCGGTGATGTAATATGGAATATTGGCGACAATTGCAAAAGGGCTTAGATTTGTTTTTTTTGTCATTTCTGCAAGAGTCTTGGGGTTTAATTCTAAAATATCCCCTTCGATCAGGTGCAATTTTCCCGTTTTTATCTCTGAGACGAATTTTTCACTCAAAAATGAGATTAACTCATGATCTTTTTCGACAGCAATTACATGGTTAAATTTCTTTAGCAGAGCTTCTGTTAAAACTCCCTTGCCCGGCCCAACTTCGAGAATTGTTAGATCCGGCGAATAGTCTGACACCTCGATAATTTTGTTTATTGCACCTATAGAAGTTAGGAAGTTTTGGCCGAGCGATTTTTTAGGCTTATTTTGCATGATTTATCTGTTTTGTGTTGAGATTGCTTTATCCATAAAAATTCTTTATTTTAGACAATCCCACTCAATTATATCGTCTGGATCGGTAGCTGTAGAATTGAAACTATCAAAAGCACCGTTGGATTCAAAATCGATCAGGTCATCGTTTATATCTCGCAGAAATTCTGATGGTAAATTGACCTTTTTTTGGCCAAAGATTGTGCGCATGTTCGCATACGATAGAAAAAGTTGGTCTTTAGCGCGGGTTAAGGCGACATAAAACAGCCGGCGTTCTTCTTCAGGATCGCTAATTTCCGTTTCGTTCATTTTTCTGTGAGGAAACAGGTCCTCTTCAAGGCCGGTGATAAAAACATAATTAAATTCAAGGCCCTTGGAGGCGTGGACAGTCATCAGTTTGACACCATTTTGCTGTTGTATTAGCGAATCTTGATCGGAAAGCAACGAGGTTTCGGTCAGGAATTTATCTGCCGCTTCATCAGGCGGTAAAAAATCATATTTAGAGGCGATTGTTACTAATTCTTTGAGGTTTTCGATGCGCTCTTGGCCTTCATCCCCTTCTAATTTCAGCGCTTCAGACATGCCGGAATTTTTAACGATGAATTTTATCGAATCGGAAAGTTTTTCTCGCAGAATGACTTCGCGAAACCCGGCCGACATGGCACGAAATTCACGAAGTTTTAGTTGTAATCTTTCCGGCAGGACTGTTTCTTGTCCCACGGCTATTTTATTGAAAGATACATCTCCGATACCGCGTGGCGGAATGTTTATGATCCTCTCCATGCTTTGTAAATCGCTGGGATTTAAGGCGTATTTCATGAGGGCCACAATATCTTTCACTTCTTTTCGGTCGTAAAATTTGGTGCCGAGCATCTGATAAGCGACATTGCCTCGCAGGAATTTTTCTTCTAAGATGCGTGATTGAAAATTTGCTCTATAAAGTACGGCGATTTGGTCCGGGCGGACGCCATCTCGCATCAGAAGTTTAATTTTTTCAACAACCCAACGTGCCTCATCTGCTTCATCAAAAGCTCCATAGACTGTAATTTTATCGCCATTTTTTCGGCTGGTAAAAAGATTTTTCTCTTTGCGTTGCTTGTTCTTTTTTATGATTTCATTGGCCGCATCGAGGATCGTCTTGGTTGAACGGTAGTTTTCTTCGAGCAAAACAGTTTTGGTACCGGGAAAATTGTCTTCAAAGTTCAAGATATTTTTGTAATCGGCCTGGCGCCAGCTGTAAATAGCCTGATCGGAATCGCCGACGACGCAGATATTTCCGTGTTTTTGGGCCAAAATCTTGGAAAGTTCATATTGAGCGGTGTTTGTGTCCTGATATTCGTCGATATGGACGTATTTCCAGAGATTTTGGTAATAATTGCGAATATTTTCATTGTCACGCAAGAGAAACAGAGGTTTTTGGATCAGGTCATCGAAGTCGAAGGCTTTTTGTTCGCGCAACTTTGTCTCATATTTTTCCCAAACTTTATGCGCCATCTCAGCAAAGAAACTTTTTTCCGCGCGTAGGGCGAAATCAGCCGGTGTGCGTAATTTATTCTTCTCTTTAGAGATCAGATTTTGGACAGCTGAAGGATTGAATTCTTTGGTGCTGATTCCAAGCTCTTTGGCGCATTTTTTTATCAGCGACTGAGATTCGTCTTTATCAAGTATGGAAAAATAGCGGCTGACGCCAAGTGTCTGAGCATTTTCTTTTAAAATTAGGACGCCTAATGAATGAAAAGTAGAAATGAGCGGCAGAGTTGCGGGATTTTCTACAAGCTTCTCAACGCGATCGCGCATCTCTTTGGCGGCTTTGTTGGTGAAAGTTACAGCTAAAATATTGCGCGGATCAACTCCGCCGGCGATCAAATGCGCAATTCGATGAGTCACAGTCTTTGTCTTCCCTGCTCCGGCGCCGGCAATGATCAAAAGCGGTCCATCTTTATGCAAAACCGCTTCTTTTTGTTCATTATTTAATCCGTCGAGATAATTCATCTCAGTAAATATATCATATAAATGTTAGATAAATAAAAAAGCCCCATTTGGGGCCGGTGGTTATCTGAATTTTGGCACAAAGCCGAAGAGTTCGAGGCATTTTTTCTCGTATTCTGCATTATCTTTGAAATTAATACCTTCACAAAAACCGGATTCTTTGTCGCCGAATTTGATTTTAAGTGTTTCTTGTTTTTCTCGAATCTCGTCCCATTTGTACCATTGTCGGCTGTTGTAGCCAATCTTGAGTTCGAGCCGGTATGATACCTGGCTATCTTCTTGTACTTTTGGAAAGACTCTGATGACCTCGGCCAAGCCGCCATGAAGATATTTTATGCGCGGAATGAGTGCATCTTCCGGTAGGTCGTAGAATTTACAATAGCCTTCACTGTCTGCATTATAAAAATAGTCGCTTTCGTAATGCACAGTGTCTACATAAACCTTCTGGCCTGTTTTGGGAATAGTATAATCAGTTATCACAATGGATGCCCGACTACTGCCGAATTCTTTAGAAAGTTTTTCTTGCATCGGTGCCAGGTCTTCCCAATAATAAGTTTGACGGTTGTGTTCTTCTGTGAAAATTCTGAATCCAGATCTATTTTTACGTAAGAGTCCTGGGCCGACATAAGTTATGGCCTCGACTATTGCTAGCCCGCCGATTAATGCACTGTCGCTCGCTACATATATTTCCGTGCCGAGTCCTGGCTGAGTAATACTGGTATCTTCAATAAATATTGAAGTTGATTGACGGGCTTTGGCGGCCAAGTATTCTGGAAGAGTAAATCTTTTTCGATCCCGAATATAACACCAGTTTATTTTGTTTAGTCGATAGAAGAGATCATCTAGGGGGTCTTTGTGTGCCCTATTTCTCGGCGGAGATTCTGAAAACGGAAAAACGACTAGGCATTTTTCACAGGCAAAAAGATGTGTCCAGCTGCGGCGAGTAGATCTAGTATCTGTGAGAGGCCTGCCTTCTTGGAGAAAAATTAATTTTGTTGAACAGGCCGGACAGACTTCATATCTCGGATCTGATTCCTTCCGCTTGAGTTCGTTATCCCATTGTCCATAGCTGAACCTTTTGTTGTAGCTATTTTTATTCCAACGAAGTTCATCCGAGCTTGTTTTGGGCGGTATTTCATATATTGAATTGCAGCTTTTACAGCCAAATATTTTTCTTCCGTACTGCCCGTCTCCCATTGCTCTTAATCTTTTGGAACACTCAGGACAGTTCATAATTTCTAGCCTCCTTTTTCAATGAGCAGGTTAATCTTATTGGAGTCTGTATTATTTCTCTAACATTTCAATCCGTTATATAATTATGGGCATATGAACAATATTGAAGCGGAGATTGCCGATCTGACGGCTAAAATTGCGGAAAAAAGAAAACAGCTGGAGGCTGGTAGGGGTGTCGTGGAAGAACGTGAAGTGGTTAAAGCTGTTTTAGGTGAACAGATCAGCAAAGCTGTGCCTCAAACCACAACAACTTCGGTCACACCAATAGTTAGTGTAACTTCTATTTCTCCATCCTCATCTAGTAAGAGCTATCTCGATTCTCTCGATTCTGAAAGCCGGGCGACGATCGATCAGCTAGTAGAATCTGTTTATGTTAATGGCCTCGATAAAACCCTGAAAAATCTTGATATGCAAGAGCCTTTTATTATTGATACTTTTCATGATGTTTTGACAGATAAGTTGTACGTTGATCTAAAAAAACGCGGGTTGATATAGTTGGAGATTGCTTCGTCGAATGCTCCTCGCAATGACAGTGATGGTTTGATGAGATCGCTTCGCATTGCTCGCAATGACCCAAAACCTGTAGTAATGATGCTGAATTGTCATTGCGAGGAGTTTTTACGACGAAGCAATCTCGTTAATAAAGATAAGTAGAAAAGTGCTATAATTAATTTAATGTCAAATTATATAGATATTAGTTTGATCTCTCTGCCGATCGCCGGTGGAATTGCAGCCGGCATTGTGGCGTTTATTATCGCAATTATTTTTATTAGGAGTAGGCGTCGGGTTAATGTTCTAAAAAACATGACCCTACTTTCTGTGCGAGTACCAAAGGCGACAGAAGAACAGCAAAAAGAGGGTCCGATTAAGCAGATAAATCTAACGGAACAACTTTTTTCTGCCCTCGCTTCAATAAAAGAGTCGATCATTTTTGAAGTTTCGGTGACCCATACCAGTGAATCGATAAGTTTTTATTTGACTGTGCCAAAACAGTACACAGATTTTGCCCAAAGACAGATTCAGGGACTTTTCCCGGATGCTAAAGTTGACGAAGTGCAGGATTATAATATTTTTGGCCACAATAGTGCCGCGTCTTCAGCTTTTTTGACACTTGGCGACAGTTACATCTTGCCGATTCGAACTTATAAAGAGGCCGAGGTGGATACTTTTGCGCCGATTATCAGTACTTTTTCTAAACTTCGAGAGGTTGGCGAGGGTGCATCGCTACAAATTGTGATGAAGCCGGCCGATGAGTCTTATAAAAAGTTGGTTACTTATGGTATTGAGGAGTTGAAAAAAGGTGTTCCATTAAAAAAGGTTTTGAAGCTCGGTGCCGTCTCTTTCGGTGAGATTGGTAAAGAATTTGCCAAAGAGGTTAAGAAATTTGTTTTTCCTGAAGCTGTAAAAGAAGAAAAGGATAAGATTGTTGATGATGAGGCGGTTAAAGCTTTGCAGGCCAAGATTTCTAAACAGCTTTTTGATGTTAACGTACGGATTGCTACATCCGGGCAGTCGCAAGATTCGGCTGAAGATATTTTGCTTTCGATTGCAGGCTCATTTGCTCAATTCGGCGCGCCGGTCAGAAATGAATTAAAAATGGTTAAGACAGATAAGCGCAATTTTAAAAAGAGCTTTTTGGATTTTTCATTTGAGAATTTCAATTCGCTCCAATAACTGTTTTTAAATACTACTGAAACAGTTTCATTTTTTCACTGTCAGATTTAT
>CAZWJJ010000014.1:20066-21127 GCA_964634555.1 uncultured Candidatus Saccharibacteria bacterium
TTCCCCCCTCTTCCCTCGCCCGGTCCTTTCTGAGCGCCCCTCGTTATATCGGTCGTCCACCTACGACGGATTCGTGTGGCTCGAAATCATCGTAGATGGCAAGATCGTTACCTTTTCGCAGGTGGGAATGTACCTGGACAGGCTGGGGAAGGATCCAAGATGTGAGTGGGCATCTAAGATCGAGGCGGATGCACAGAAAATTTGCGGAAGGATGGTGTTTTTATCGGGGAAAGTGTTTATCGCGGAGATACCAGATCTGTCCGCATGACAGATGATGATCGCCGTCGACATCTTTATGTTATCGGTCAAACCGGCACCGGTAAGTCGCAAACAATGCTTCGAATGGCGATCCAAGATATGCAAGCCGGAAAGGGGTGTTGTTTGATGGACGCCCATGGTGAATTGGCAGACGATATGCTTTCTCTTGTGCCACCGGAGAGAATAAATGATGTTATTTACTTTGATCCGGGCGATCTTAGTCGGCCGATGGGTATAAACATGTTGGAGTTTGATCCGAGCAAGCCGGAACAGAAGACATTTATCGTAAATGAAATTCAGGCCATCTTTAATAAGCTTTTCGATAAGGCTTCGATGGGGCCGATGTTCGAACAGTATATGAGAAATACCTTGATATTACTGATGGAAGATTCTGTAAACGAACCTTGCACTTTAATGGAGGTGCCAAGAGTTTTCAGCGATGATGCCTATAGAAATAGAAAGTTGGCGCGAATAAATAATCCAACGGTTATTGATTTTTGGGAAAAAGAAGCGGCAAAAGCGACCGGAGATTGGTCGCTGGCAAATATGGGAGTTTATATCGCCACAAAATTTGGTAATTTTACGGCTAATGATTATATGCGCCCGATAATTGGCCAGCCAAAATCAGCTTTTAACTTCAGGCAGATAATGGATGAGGGTAAAATTTTACTGGTAAATCTTTCAAAAGGCAGGATCGGCGAATTGAATCAAGAACTGCTTGGCATGTTGATCGTCGGTAAGATAACGATGGCGGCGCTTTCTCGCGCTGATACGCCGGACAAATCGAAGCTGAAAGATTTTTA
>CAZWJJ010000015.1:0-1091 GCA_964634555.1 uncultured Candidatus Saccharibacteria bacterium
TGAGGACTCGCCAAATGTGTGGATTGGTGGTGATGCACCAATGGATTGGGAATGATTCACCACTTTTTGATATAGAAGTATGTAGTACAAAAACTCTGGTAGAACTTCTTTTGAGAGTTCTCGAAACCCTACAAATCCATCGTGTATGCACGCATCAACTTTGAGTATTGATGGCAAGCCTGGGTTGCCGCTTACAGCCATAACAACCTCACCCTTCTTCATAGGGCGGCTTAATTTTGCCCCCTCTTCAGTCAAAAAGTCAGTTGTAGGGGTTACATACATTCCATCTCTGGTTACATCAGAAATCATCAGTCGGGGCACTTTACCGCCATAGTAACGAGGGTCTCCTTGTGGTCTGGGAGAACTCCCTCGAACAAGTGTGCAGATAGTTTCTACCTCAACCGTATTCCACCTTGAGTCTATTTTAATTATCGGGCTGTAATTTTCCACAATAGCTTTGGCACCGTCTATAACTTTTTTGTAACTGTCTAATTCGGAAGCAATCTCTTCCTGGATTGCAATGGGGGGAAGAGGGATGAGAAAATCTGCAAGGTACTTTCGTGTCACACCCTTTACGCCTATACCCTGTGCCGCCGCTGCAATAACAGCAGACTTTGTTTTCAAAACATAGAAAAGATAACGAGGGTTAAGTACGTTCTGGTCTTTGATTACAAATCCAGTAAGGTCTTGATTTAGCGCATAGCTGTCGGATGTAATTGCTAATTTCCCAACAGAAACACGACTAACCAGTATCACTGTGTCCTTCGGTATAATTGCGGTACTACTTCCTTTTACCGCACTCTCATTGATTAGCTCGAATGAATTGATTTCATTATCGTTAATGTGTTTTGCCGAGAGCCATTTTATCTTTCCATTTTCCCAGTACTCTTTTTTCGCACGCGAAGGTGTACCACCTCCAACCAAATCACAAACTTCACCGAGCTTAACCGAAGCCCATTCACTTTTGGTTATTTTGTTCTGCTTATACCTTTCCCCTGAAAGGTTAAAATCACCACTTTCAGCAATTTCTTTTTTTGTTTCAGACCAAGCAACTAAGCCGCCTTTTTTGAGTCGCGGATTTTTTTCCCACA